>NZ_JBWKFM010000002.1:197566-375748 GCF_056434285.1 Streptomyces sp. NPDC044063 | reverse complement strand
TCTCCCCCCCCCCCCCCTCCCTCCCCCCCCCCCCCTCCCTCCCTCCCCCCCCCCCCCCCCCCCCCCCCCCCCCCGCGCCGGCGGGTGTGCGGTGCGGGGTGGGTGGGAATCGCACGGCCGCGCACCCGTCAGACCGCCTCCAGGAGGGCTGAGCGGGCATCACCGGTGGTGCTCAGGGCCGGGTGGTGGGAGAGGATGGCGTGCTCCACGCGCCGCAGCGCCGGGGAGGGCTCGACGCCCAGTTCCTCGGAGAGCCGGTGCCACATCCGGCGGTAGGTGTCCAGGGCGTCGGCCTGCCGTCCGGACCGGTAGAGCGCGATCATGAGCTGCTCGCAGAAGTACTCCCGCAGCGGGTTCCCGGCGTGCACCTCGCGCAGTTCGGCGAGGATGGCGGCGTGGTGGCCGGCCTTGAGCTCGGCGTCGAAGAAGAGCTCCAGGGCCCGCATCCGGTACTCCTCGTACCGGGCGGCGGCGGTCTGGCAGACCGGGCCGCCCACATGGCCGCCGAAGACGGGTCCGCGCCACATGGCCAGGGCGGTGCGGGTGAGCGCTGCGGCCTCGTCGCGGTCGCTGCCGGCGCCCGCCTCCGCGCGCCGGACCAGGGAGATGAACTCGGCCCCGTCCAGCTCGCCCTCCTCCAGGGAGAGCCGGTAGCCGGAGGGGTGGATGCTCAGCCGGGACGCGTCCCGTTCGGGTTCCAGGGCCTTCAGCCGCCTGCGGAGCCGGCTGACGTGCGCCTGGAGGGCGTTGGCCTCGTTCTCGGGGACGGCCTCCCCCCACATTTCGTTGATCAGGGTGTCCCCCGCGATGGCCTGGCCCTCGCTGACCAGTAACGCCTGGACGAGGGTGCGTTGCAGACCCCCTGGGATCTCCGCCGGACCGCTCGGGGTGCGGATCTCCAGCGCTCCGAGTATCGAGAAGCTCAGCACGACTGTCTCCCTTGCCGCTCTGTGCGTGGATGAGGATGTGGCGCTCGTTCCGGACGGGCCGCCCCTGGACGCGCTCGGCCCTCCGCTCCGGCAGGACCCTCGGAAGAAATATTACTTCACGACGGTATTTTTTCCCATCCCACGGTACCGGTGTGTCGGCACACCGGTCGAAGGGCCCGTGCGGCCAAGGGGCCGTGGGTCAGCCGAGGTTGGCGACGAACCCCCGCAGCGCCCGGGCGTGCCCGGGGAGGTGCTCATGGGTGCGCATGGTCATCACGTCGGCCCACCGGAGCTCGCCGGCGAAGACCTCGCGGCCCCCTCGGTCGACCAGCCGGACGGTCACCTCGGACAGCGCCACGTCCCAGGACATCCGGCCCACCAGGTCCAGCAGCTGGAGCGCGCCGTGCCGCATCGTCGCCACCCGCTCGGCATGCGTCGAGGAGGTGATCGCCGCGGCGATCACCTCCCGGGACATGCACGCGCCGTTGTCGACGCACGCCGTGCCGCCCGTCATCAGCGCGCGGGCGGCGCGGGCGAGCATGCCGTCGGTGAGCGCGATGTGCGTCAGCAGCCAGTCGGCCGTCGTGCGGTCGGCGTCCGTGATCGCCCCGGCCGCGGTGAAGGACTCGACGGCGGCCAGCAGGTCCTCATAGGCGCGGGCGAGATCTCTGGTATCCACGGGGACTCCGGTGCGACGGAAACAGGCGGACGTCAGCTGGCGGGGCCGCCGCGGCAGGGCGGCCACGCAAAAAGGTCCCGGTGGGCCGTATCTCCGCGAATACGGCCCACCGAGACCATACGCCCGTCGCCGGCCCGGGGGACAGCCTGGCGAGGGACAGACACAGGGACCTGGCGGGCGACACCATCGGGCAATCCCGCGATCCCGGCACGATGAATTCCTTTCACACCCCCGTGAAAAACTCCTGCAATTGATGTGCGCCATAAGGTCCGGCGCGGTCTCCCGCGCCGTTCACAGCACCTACCATGACAGCCTGCTCTGATATCCGACTGACGCAGTGCTGACATGTGTTCAACCGGCCATAATCCCTTCCGATTTGCCTCCGGAACGTGCTCTACTCTCTCCGTCGCAATTCTTCGAGAAGGGGACATCGACGTGTCCGCAATTGTCGATTCGGACAGCCCGATTCTGCGGGCCGTCCGCACGCACACCCAGGCGGAGAACGCCAGCTCGTTCCTGGCGATGAACACCGGTAACAGCGTTTTCTCGGCTCCCGGCACCGACGGCGTCGTCGTCTACCGCCGCACCGGCCGGTACGCGGTCCAGCTCGGCGGCCCGTTCGCCGCCCCGGACGCGTACGACGTCCTGCTCGACCGGTACCTCGACCACGTCCGCGAGCAGGGGCTGCGCCCGGTCGGCGTCCAACTCCAGCGCCACGACGCCGAGCGCTACGCGGCGCGCGGGTTCACCGTCAACCAGATCGGCGCCTCCTGGGCCGTACGGCTGCCGGACTTCACCCTGCGCGGCACCCGCTTCATGCAGCTGCGCAACAAGATCTCGCGGGCGTTCCGCAACGGCCTGACGGTCGAGGAGGTGCCGGCCGAGGACTGCGGCGCGGCCCTCGCGGTGATCGACGAGGCCTGGCTGGGCTCCAAGGGCGAGCAGGCCCGGCCCCTGGAGTTCCTGGTCGGCCAGGTCGGCGGCGACGCGCAGCGGCACCGCCGGCTCTTCGTGGGGTCGATCGAGGGCGCCCCGGTCGCCTACATCTCGTACTCGCCCGTCTTCGGCACCCGGGCCGGCTGGATGCACGACCTCAGCCGGCGCGTGCCGAGCGGCTCCCCCGGCCTGATGGAGGCGATCAACTCGTTCGCCATCGACCGGTTCCGCGAGGAGGGGGTGGAGTGGCTGCACTTCGGTTTCACGCCCTTCACCGGCCTCGACGAGGAGAACGAACTGCCCGGTCACAGCCCGGCGTTCCGCTGGCTGATGCACTTCCTGTGGGAGCACGGCGAGGCGCTGTACCCGGCGCAGACCCAGCTGGCCTACAAGCACAAGTGGGCGCCCGACGCGACGCTCCCCGAGTACGTCGCGTTCGACGACCAGGCCTCCCTGGCGGGCTTCGCCCACATCTTCCGCGCCTGCAACGCGTTCTGAGACCCATCTGACCCAACCGCCCGGCTCCACGAGCCCGCAAGGAGGCAGTCATGACCCAGGAGAGCAGCACCGACGTCCTGAGGCAGTCGATGGTGGACTACCTGATGCGCATCATCGGGCTTCCCGACGACGAGGCGATCGCCCGCGAGGCCGACGACGTCGTGCGGGCGCTGGACGCCCGGCTCCAGGCCGAGCGGCACGCCGCGGCCTGATGATCACGGGCGAACCGACATATCAGCGCCGTATCAGTACGGCGCGAAATGCTTCGCCGCAACTGTTCTGCCCGGAAATGGTCGCGGCGCCGCCGTCCACATGACCGGGCGCTTCGTCCAAGGGGAGCAACACGCATGCAATCTCCGCACGCCGACCGAACGAAACCCGGAAACGTCACGGCACTCGACGAACACCGTGAAGCGCCGGCCCAGCAACCCCGTACCGGGGCGTCCGCCACATTCTCCGAACTACTGAAGAGAGTGAAGGCGGAAGGGCTGCTCGATCTCAATCCCCGTTATTACGCCTGGCGATTGACTCTGAACACCTCTCTGATCGTCGCCGGTCTCGCCGCCTTCTTCTTGCTGGGCGACTCCTGGTGGCAGCTGCTGGTGGCGCTGTGGATGGGCCTGTGCGGCGGGCAGAGTGCCTTCATGTGGCACGACGCCGGCCACAAGGCCATGTTCCGTAACAAGAAGGCCGCCAACGCGGTGGGCTACTTCCACGCCAACTTCGTCAACGGCGTGAGCTACGGCTGGTGGGTCAACCACCACAACCGCCACCACAGCAACCCCAACCACCTGGACTTCGACCCCGACATCGGCCGCCGCACGGCGATATTCGACATCAAGCAGTACGCCTCCCGCCGCGGTCACCAGCGCCTCATCGTGCGCTACCAGAGCGTCCTGTTCTTCGTCCTGCTGGTCCTCGAGTCCTTCAAGATGCACAAGACCGCGGTCAAGTCGATCGCGGAGGGCAAGACCAAGAACCCCGTCCTGGAGTCGGTGCTCCTCGCGACCCGCGTGGCCATCTACCTGACGTGCGTCTTCACCCTGCTGTCGCCGGTGCTGGCCGTGGCGTTCATCCTGGTGCAGCAGGCCTCGCTGGGCGTCTACTTCGGAATGATCTTCGCCCCCAACCACAAGGGCATGCAGGTCCGGGACGGCGAGGAGGAGACCCTGGACTGGCTGGAGCGCCAGGTGCTCACCTCGCGCAACATCCGCCCGTCCTGGTTCATCGACTTCCTCTACGGGGGCCTCAACTACCAGGTGGAACACCACCTGTTCCCCGCCATGCCGCAGAAGAGCCTGGCCCGGGCCCGCGAACTGACCCGCGAGTACTGCGCCGAGCGCGGCGTGCCCTACCACGAGGTGGGCTTCTGGGCCTCCTACCGCGAGGTCGCCTCGTACCTCCACGAGGTCAGCGCGCCCGTCCGCCGGGGCGAGGTGGACCGCGACGGCCGCGTCGCGGCCTGACGCCGGGCGGCCGGCCGCACCGGGCCGGCCGCCCCCTCCCCCGTCCCCCACCCAGGAGTGCCCCGCCCAGGAGTGCCCCCGCCCAGGAGAGAACGTCCTCCATGACCGAGACCACCATCGACCGGACCGGGATCCGGCCGGCCGGCGCCGCGTCCGTCGGCGAGCGGCTGGACCGGATGCCGATCACCCCGGTCCACCGCAGACTCACGGCCGTCGTCGGCATCGGCCTGCTGTTCGACACCTTCGAGAACAACCTCTCGGGGACCGTCTCCAAGGTCCTCCAGAACGACTTCGCCTTCGGGGCCACGACCCTCAAGCTCGTCCTGGCCTCGGCCTTCATCGGACAGTTCATCGGCTCGCTCGTGCTGGGCCGGGTCGCCGACCGCTACGGCCGACGCCGCGCCTTCCTCATCAACCTGGCCCTCTACTCGGGCTTCTCGCTCCTCGGGGCGTTCTCCCCGAACGCCGCCTGGCTCATCGCCACCCGCTTCCTGGCGGGCATCGGCATCGGCGCCGAGCAGTCGCTGTCCGACATCTACCTGGCGGACGTCCTGCCCGCGTCCAAACGCGGCCGGTACACCGCCTGGGCCTACACCATCGCCTTCTGCGGCGTGCCCGCCGTGGGCTTCGCGGCGCTGTGGCTCGTACCGCTGTCCCCACTGGGCATCGACGGCTGGCGCTGGCTCTTCATCGCCGGTTCGCTCGGCTCGGCGGTCGTGTGGATCCTGCGCCGCCGGCTGATCGAGTCGCCGCGCTGGCTCGACGCGGTGGGCCGGCACGAGGAGGCCGAGCGCCTGGTCGCCGCCATGGAGGCCGAGGTGCCGGCGGCGGCCCGGACCGCCCCCGCCGCCGCGACGTCCTTGACCAAGGACGCACCCGGCCCGACGGCCGCCCCGGAGACCACCGCCCCCGACCGGGCGCGGCTGAGCACCGTGTTCTCGGCCACCTACCGCCGCCGCACGATCATGCTGTGGCTCATCTGTGTGCTGTCGGTGGTCGGTTACTACGGATTCGGCTCGCTCGCGCCGCAGATCCTGGCCGCCAAGGGCTACGGCATCGTGGCCGGACTGGGGTACACGGCGCTGTCCTTCGTCGGCTACCCCATCGGGTCCGCCCTGTCGCTGCCCATCATCGACCGCGTCGAACGCAAGGTGCTGGTGGCCCTGTCCGCCGGCGCGATGGTGCTGACCGGGCTCGGCTTCGCCTACGCCGCCACCCCGCCGTTGCTGGTGCTGTGCGGGTTCGGGTACACGCTCGCCAGCAACGTCTTCGCCAACGTCTCCCACGTCTACCTCGCCGAGCAGTACCCCACCGCGATCCGCGCGGCCGCCTCCGGCCTCGCCTACTCGCTGTCCAAACTCAGCGCCGCCGCGCTGCCGTTCGTCCTGCTGCCGGTGCTGGAGTCCTACGGGGCCGGGCCGCTCTTCGTCGTCATCGCCGTGGCGATGGCGCTGCTGGCCGCTGTCGTCCTGGTCCTGGGCGAACGCACCACGGGCGAGTCCGTGGACCGTCCCACGGCCTGACCCCCCACCTGAGCCCACCCGCACCCCCGCCACCGGCATCCCGCCACCGGCATCCCGCCACCGAGAACAGGGAACCCACCGCCATGAACAGCACCCTCGCCGGGAAGCGCATCCTGGTCACCGGCGTCCTCACCGAGTCGTCGATCGCCTTCCAGGCCGCGAAGGTCGCCCAGAACGAGGGCGCCGAAGTCATCCTCACCGGCTTCGGCCGGCTCCCCCTCGTCGAGCGCATCGCCCAGCGCCTGCCCAAGCCGGCGCCGGTCATCGAGCTGGACGTCACCAACCAGGAGCACCTCGACGGCCTGGCCGACAAGGTGCGTCCGTACGCCGACCGCCTCGACGGCGTCGTCCACTCCATCGCCTTCGGCCCGCAGGGCGCCTTCAACTTCCTGGAGGGCACCTGGGAGGACGTCTCCACGGCCGTCCAGGTCTCGGCGTACTCCTACAAGTCGCTGACCATGGCGCTGCTGCCGCTGATGCGCGAGGGCGCCTCGGTCGTGGGTCTGACCTTCGACGCCCAGGTCGCCTGGCCGAAGTACGACTGGATGGGCGTGGCCAAGGCCGCCCTGGAGTCCACCAACCGCTACCTCGCGCGTGACCTGGGCCCCAAGGGCATCCGCTGCAACCTCGTCGCCGCGGGCCCCATCAAGTCGATGGCCGCCAAGTCCATCCCGGGCTTCGAGGAGCTCGCGGACGTGTGGAACCACCGCGCCCCCATCGGCTGGGACCTCACCGACCCCGAGCCCGCCGGACGCGGCGTCGTCGGCCTGCTGTCGGACTTCTTCCCGCGGACGACGGGCGAGATCGTCCACGTCGACGGCGGTGTCCACATGATGGGCGCCTGACGCCCGGAACACCGCGCACCGCTCCACCGCCCGCCCTTCCGGCCCCTCCGGGAGGGCGGGTTCGTGCGCGCACGGCCTGAGCCACTAGAGTGACGCTCCGTGGCTGCACGACCATTGAACGAGATCGTCGAAACGGGCTGGGCCAAGGCGCTGGAGCCGGTGGCCGGGAGGGTCGCCGCGATGGGCGACTTCCTGCGGGCCGAGATCGCCGCCGGCCGGACCTACCTGCCCTCCGGGGCGAACGTGCTGCGTGCCTTCCAGCAGCCGTTCGACGAGGTGAGGGTGCTCATCGTGGGGCAGGACCCCTACCCCACCCCCGGGCACGCCGTGGGGCTCAGCTTCTCCGTGGCGCCCGAGGTGCGCCCGCTGCCCGGCAGCCTGGAGAACATATTCCGCGAGCTGAACACCGACCTGGGTCTTCCCCGCCCCTCCAACGGCGACCTGACGCCGTGGACGCGACAGGGCGTCCTGCTGCTCAACAGGGCTCTGACGACGGCCCCGCGCCAGCCCGCCGCGCACCGCGGCAAGGGCTGGGAGGAGGTCACCGAGCAGGCCATCCGCGCCCTGGTGGCGCGCGGCCGGCCGATGGTGGCGGTGCTCTGGGGGCGGGACGCGCGCAATCTGCGGCCGCTGCTGGACGGCGTACCGTGCGTGGAGTCAGCCCACCCCTCCCCCATGTCCGCGGACCGCGGCTTCTTCGGCTCGCGGCCGTTCAGCCGGGCCAACGACCTGCTGACGCGGCAGGGTTCGGTGCCCGTGGACTGGCGGCTGCCCTGAGCCCGGCCGGGCACGTCCTGGCGGTCGACTCCGGGGGCTCGGGCCTCCGGGTCGCGCTGGCGCCGGCCGGCGCCGGCGGCCCCGTCCTGCGGCGGTCCTCGCCCGCGCCGGTGCCCGTCGGCGAGCGGGGCATCGACGCGCGGGACCTGCTCGGCGCGGTGCTGCCCGTGGCCCGGGAGCTGCTGCGCGAGGCCGGCGCGGACCGCTGCGCGGCCGTCTGTGTGGGCGCGGCCGGCATGGCCATGCTGGGCGACGACCTGCGCGCCGCGCTGCCCGCGGCCCTGCGCGACGCGCTCGGCACGGACCGGCTCGCGCTGGCCTCCGACGCGGTGACGGCCTACGCGGGCGCCCTGGGCCAGCGGCCGGGCGCCGTGGTCGCGGCCGGCACCGGGGTGGTCGCGCTCGGCACGGACCTGACGGCCGGGGGCGGCTGGCGGCGCGCCGACGGCTGGGGTCATCTGCTCGGTGACTGCGGCGGCGGGGCCTGGATCGGCCGGGCCGGCCTGGAGGCGGCGCTGCGCGCGTACGACGGGCGGGCGGGCGGCTCGCGGGCCCTGCTGGCGCGCGCGGAGACGGTGTTCGGTCCGGCGCCGGGGCTGCCCGGGAGGCTCTACCCGCGCGCGGACCGGCCGGCCGTCCTCGCCTCCTTCGCCCCCGAGGTGGGGCGCTGCGCGGCGGACGATCCGGTGGCCGCGGGCATCCTGCGGACGGCCGCCGGCCACCTCGCCGCCGCGGCCGCGGCGGTGTGTCCCCCCGGCGTGGGGGAGGTGGCCCTCACGGGTGGTCTGTTCGGCCTGGGCGCCCCACTGCTCGAACCTTTGCAAGAGGGATTGCGTTCGCACATTCCCGGAGTCCGGACGATCTCGGCGCAGGGTGATCCACTGGCCGGCGCGGTGACCGTGGCCACGGCACTCGCGACGGACGGGCTGACGCTCCCGGTGGACGGAACGCTGCTCTGGATCATTTGCTGATCATATCTGCGCTGATCGTATGAGCCATCGAATAAATCCGGACAGACGTTGCGCAGATACCCCCCACCCGAACGTCCGAGCCCCATGAACGACTACGATGCGGCGCCATGAGCTCCCCCACAGGGCCCACGCCCGGCCTGCCTGTACGAATGCCACGTCCCCGCCAGCCCGGACGGCACCGGCGGCCGGAGCCCGTGGCCGCCCCGGCGGGCGCGCCCCCGCTGGTGCTGGCCGTGACCGGTACGCCCGACATCGCCACGCGGCGCCTCGCCGAGGAGACCCTGAGCATCGCCCGCTCCGAGCTCCCCGGCCTGGACGCGCGCGTCGGCTACGTGGACGCGGACGCCGACGCCGAGGGTTTCCCCCCGCTGGAGGCCGTGCTGTCCTTCGCCGCCTCCCAGCGCGCCGCTCGCGATGGCGAAGCGGCTGACGCGGCGGGCGAAGGGAACGTCTGGGCCCAGGCGCCCGACGCCGTCGTCGTGCCGCTGCTCGCGGGGCCGGACAGCGCCGCCCTGCGCCGTATACGCCAGGCCCTGATGAACAGCGGCTCGGCCAGCGAGCTCACCGACACGCTCGGCCCGCACCCGCTGCTCGCCGAGGCGCTGCACGTCCGCCTCTCCGAGGCCGGCCTGTCCCGCGCCGACCGCGCCCGGCTGTTCACGGTGGCGACGGCCGCCGACGGCATCGTGCTCGCCACGGTCGGCGGCGACGAGGCCGTGCAGGCCGCCGGCATCACCGGCATGCTGCTCTCCGCCCGGCTCGCGGTGCCCGTGCTGGCCGCCGCGCTGGACGAGGAGGGCGCCGTGGCCCGCGCCGCCGACCAGCTGCGCGGCTCCGGTTCCCAGCACCTCGCCCTGGCCCCCTGCCTCATCGGGCCGGAGGTCGACGAGACGCTGACCGCCATGGCCGCCAAGGAGGCCGGCTGCGCCGCCGCCGAGCCGCTGGGCGCCTACCCGGCCGTCGGCAAGCTCGTGCTCGCCAAGTACGCCGAGACGCTCGGCATCTCCGTACAGCCGGCGCCGCAGGGCGTGCCGGTCCGCTGACGCGTCATCGGGACACCGCCGCTGGAGGGGCCTCCGCCACAGGAGGCCCCTCCAGGCGTTCCCGGGGGCGTACGGGCCTCCTGGAGCCCGGACGGCATCCGACGGCCCGTCAGGCCCTTGTCGGGCCACCTCGGACGAGCAGCACGCAGGACGCGGCCGGTACCCCGAGCGAGCCGCCCCAGACGGGCATCCCCGTCGAGGGGTCCACGGTGAACCAGGCCACGTCGCCGGACCGCTCGTTGGCGGCGTACAGCAGCCGCCCGTCCGGGCACGCCGTCAGATCCCGGGGCCAGTGGCCCCCGCAGCCCGTGGTGCCGCGCAGCGCGAGGCCGTCGCCCGACGCGTCGAGGGCCAGGGTGGCGATGGCGTCGGCGCCGCGGACGGCCGCCCACAGGAACCGGCCGTCGGGCGAGACGACGGGCGCCGACGGATAGCTCGGCGCCTGTGCGCCCAGAGGCAGGACCCGGGTCTCCCCCACCGGCTCCAGCGTCCCGTCCGCGGCGTCCCAGCGGCAGACGGTGACGGTGGGCTCCAGCTCGTTGAGCACGTACGCCCGGTCGCCGCGCGGATGGAAGACCAGGTGGCGGGGGCCGCTGCCCGGGCGCAGCGCCGTCTCGCCGCGCGGGGCGGGCGCGCCGGTGGCGGGGTCGAGGGCGTACGTCCACACCGAGTCCGTGCCGAGGTCGACGGCCAGCAGCCAGCGCCCCGAGGGGTCGGGCACCACCGCGTGGGCGTGCGGGCCGGCCTGGCGGTCCGCCACCGGTCCGGCGCCGCGGTGCGGGAGCACCGCCGAGGGCCCGCCGGGCAGCCCGCCGCGGCGGACGGGCAGGGCGCTGACGCTGCCCGAGCCGTAGTTGGCGGTGAACAGCCAGGGGCCGGTGGCGGCGAGGTGGGTGGGGCCGTCGCCGCGCACGGGGACGGGTGCCCCGAGCGGCTCGGGGCGGGCCGGGTCGGCCAGCGAGAACGCGGCCGCGCAGCCCTCGTCCGTCTCGCTCACCGCGTAGAGCACGTCACCGCCGGGCGACAGCGCCAGGTACGACGGGTTCGTCACGGCGTCGGTGGTGTACAGGGGCGTCAGGGCGCCGGTGGCGTCGTCGGCCTCGGCGACGGTCAGTCCCGGGCCGCCCGCCTCGGTGAACGATCCGATGTACGCCAGCCGGCGACCCCGCCCCGCCGTTCCCGCACTGCCCGCCATGCCCCGCCCCTCCCGTCGTCGCGGCCGCGGAGGCGACCGTCGGACCCGACGCTACAGGGTGCCACCGACGGTCACGCAGGGTGGTGGGTGACCGGGCGCGGGCTCAGGCGTCGACGAGGACCTCGCGCCGCCCGCCGCGCAGCGGCGCGGCCAGCGAGACGAGGGCGGCCTCCAGCTCGTCCAGGTGGGCGAGGGCGCGCTCCGCGCCGGGGTGGTGGACGACGCCCGCGGGCCCGGCGGCCGGCACGCCCTCGGCCGGGCCGGCCACGGCGAGCAGCGCCGCCTCGACCCGGGCGCAGGCGGCCGTCAGCCGGGCGTCGTGGGACGCGTCGGGGTCGGCGGCGACCTCGGCGAGGCCGCGGGTCTGCCGTACGCACTCGTCGAGGTGGGCCATGACCTCCACCGCCCGGGCGCGGCGCGCCCGCAGCGGGCTGAGGGGGTGCAGCAGCGGCGCCAGCGACACCCGCACCTTGGCGAGCAGGGACTCCAGCTCGGCGACGTGCGGGGCCGGGTCGGCGGCCGCGTCGCCCGCCAGACGGCGCGCGGACTCGGCCGTGCAGCGGCGCACGGCCAGCAGCGCCCGCCGGATCCAGGCGTCGGTGGCGCCGTGGGTGGTGACGGGCAGGACGACGGAGACGGCGATCGCCGCGCCGGCGGCGCCCACGAGGGTCTGCTCCAGGCGCAGCTCCAGCAGGCCCGGGTGGAGCACGCCGAGGAGCCCGTAGAGCAGGCCGGCCATGACGGTCACGAAGAACATCATCCAGCTGTACGAGGGCGCGGCGGTGTAGAAGATCCCGAAGACGCAGACCGCGACGAGGGCGGCGGTGGGCGCGGGGGCGCCGTGCAGCGGCACCGCGACGAGGAGGCCCGCGCCGATGCCCACGAGGGTGCCCACGACACGGCGGAAGCCCCGGACGAGCGTCTCGCCGCGCGAGGCGGTGTTGACGAAGATCCACCAGGCGGTGCCGACGGCCCAGTACCAGCGCTCCTGGGAGACCAGCTGGCCCACGCCCAGGGCGAGGGCGCAGGCGACGGTGTTCTGGACGGCCAGCCGGGTGGTGGGCCGCGCGAGGCCGCGCGCCTGGAGGGGGGCGGGGCCGGCGGGCGGCGGGGTGCGGCGTTCGACGCACCACAGTCCGAAGCGGACGAGACAGGAGGCGGCGAGGGCCAGGGTCACGGCCGCGTACAGCGCGGGCAGCTGGTCCGGCACGGCGTGGAGGAACTGGGTGGCGAAGAACATCATGAAGCCGAAGATCCCCAGCGCCTGGCCGCGGGCTCCCCAGCGCCGCGCGTAGACCCCGCAGAAGACCACGGCGAGGAACACCACGTCACGCGCCAGGGGCAGGCCGTGGAGGGACGCCGCCAGGGCGAGCACGGGCAGGCCGACGACCGGCAGCAGCCCGGTGGTGACCACCTGGCGCCGTACGGTCGCGTCGCCGACGGTGAAGAGCGCGAGGAGCGCGGCGAGCCCGCCGAGGATGACGGCGGGCAGCGGCAGCCCCGCCGACCGGGCGGTGGCGACCGCGAGCCCCACGCCCAGCACGGCGCGGAGTCCGGTGCGCAGCCTCAGCCGCCCCGGATCCGGCGCCACGAACAGCCTCCTCAGCACGAATGCCCGTCCTTCCCGAAGATCGGCACGAAAAAGGCGCTGGGGAGGACCCACAGCGCCATCGACTCCCCCATCAGAGCACCCCGGCGGCTGATGGCTCAAGGCGAGGCGAAAACGCTGTGCCATTGGCCCAGCACCGGGCCGGTGGGGGTGGTCCGGAGGGGGCCAATGGCGCTGAGGTGCGGCCATCTCGTCCCGAGCCCATGGTGGGAAGGAACGGCTACGGCCCGTCCGTCGACGACGGCGTGGTCCGGCGCCCCCGGCGCACCGGACCGCCGGGATCGGGTGATCACTGTGACGACCTCGCCCTTCGGCTCGGGGGACCCCTTCTCCGACCTGTTCGACCGCTTCTTCGGCATGAGCCCGGCGGCCTCGCCGCCGGCGGTCCAGCGCGTACCGATCGGCCGGCTGCTGAGCGACTCCGCGCAGGAGCTGCTGGAGGCCGCGGGGAAGCGGGCCGCCGAGGACGGCGCCGACCTCGACACGCCGCACCTGCTGTGGGCCGCCACCCGGGTGGCGCCCGCGCGCCGTCTGCTCCAGCGGGCGGACGTCGATCCCGACGACCTCGCCGCGCGGCTGGAGGGCTCGCTGCCCGCGGGCGGCGCCGACGGCGAGCCGGCCCTGTCGCCCGCCGCGAAGCGGGCGCTGCTGGCCGCCCACGCCCTGTCCCGGGAGACCGGCTCCTCGTACATCGGCCCCGAGCACATCCTGTCGGCACTGCTGCGGGACCCGGCGTCGGGCGCCGCCGCCGCGCTGGGCGGCGACGGTACCGGCGCCGGCCCGCTGCGCGAGGGACTCGGCGGCGGCCAAGGCGTCGCCGGCGGGCAGGCCGCGGCGGGCGGGCGGAGTGCCACGCCGACGCTCGACGAGTACGGCCGCGACCTGACCGAGGAGGCCCGGGCCGGCCGGCTCGACCCGGTGGTGGGCCGCGCCGAGGAGATCGAGCAGACGGTGGAGGTCCTGTCCCGGCGCGCGAAGAACAACCCCGTGCTCCTGGGCGACCCCGGCGTCGGCAAGACCGCGATCGTCGAGGGGCTGGCCCAGCGGATCGTCTCCGGCGACGTCCCCAAGTCGCTGCGGGACCGCCGGGTGGTCTCGCTGGACCTGGCCGGCCTGGTGGCCGGGTCGAAGTACCGCGGCGAGTTCGAGGAACGCCTGAAGAAGGTGATCGACGAGGTCACCGCCGCGGAGAAGAACGTCGTCCTGTTCGTCGACGAACTGCACACCGTCGTCGGTGCCGGCGGCGGCGCCGAGGGGGCCATGGACGCGGGCAACATCCTCAAGCCCGCCCTGGCCCGCGGTGACCTGAGCGTCGTCGGCGCGACCACCATCGACGAGTACCGCAGGAACGTCGAGAAGGACGCCGCGCTCGAACGGCGCTTCCAGCCCGTGATGGTGCGCGAGCCCACCGTCGACGAGACGGTGGAGATCCTGCGCGGCCTGCGGGACCGCTACGAGGCCCACCACGGCGTGCGCTTCACCGACGAGGCCCTGGACACCGCGGCGGCCCTCTCCGACCGCTACATCACCGACCGGTTCCTGCCCGACAAGGCCATCGACCTGATGGACCAGGCGGGCGCCCGGGTCGCCCTGCGCGGCGGCGCGGACGACGCGGTGACCCGGCTCCAGGACGAACTCACCCGGCTGGGCCGGGAGAAGGACGAGGCGGTCGGCGCCGAGGACTACGAACGCGCCGCCGAGCTCAAACGGCGTGTCCAGGAGACGGAACAGGAGCTCTCCGGGCTCGGCGGCGAACGGGAGCCCACCCCGCGCGTCACCGCCGAGGACATCGCCGAGGTGCTGTCGCGCCGCACCGGCATCCCGTTGTCCCGGCTGACCGAGTCCGAGCGCGAACGGCTGATGAAGCTGGAGGAGACCCTCCACCGGCGCGTCATCGGCCAGGACGAGGCCGTCACCGCCGTGGCGCAGGCGGTGCGCCGCGGCCGCGCGGGCATGGGCGACCCCGGCCGGCCCACGGGCAGCTTCCTCTTCCTGGGCCCCACCGGGGTCGGCAAGACCGAGCTGGCCAAGGCCGTGGCGGAGATCCTCTTCGGCGAGGAGGACCGCCTGATCCGCTTCGACATGAGCGAGTTCCAGGAGCGGCACACGGTCTCCCGGCTCGTCGGCTCGCCGCCCGGCTACGTGGGCCACGAGGAGGCCGGGCAGCTCACCGAAGCGGTGCGCCGCAAGCCGTACAGCGTCCTGCTGTTCGACGAGGTGGAGAAGGCCCACCCCGACGTCTTCAACCTGCTGCTGCAGGTCCTCGACGACGGCCGGCTGACCGACGCCCAGGGGCGCACCGCCGACTTCCGCAACACGGTCGTCATCATGACCAGCAACATCGCCTCGCAGCGCATCCTGGACCACCACGGCGCGGTCGACGAGATCAGGGACGACCTGATGGCCGAGCTTCGCCGGCACTTCCGCCCCGAGTTCCTCAACCGCATCGACGAGATCGTGGTCTTCCACGCCCTGGACCGGAGCGACCTGCTCAGGATCGTCGACCTGCTGCTGGAGAACAGCAGACGCCGCCTCCACGCCCAGCGGATCGGCCTCACCGTCACCGAGCGGGCCAAGGGGTGGCTGGCCGACCGCGGCCACCAGCCGGAGTTCGGGGCCCGGCCGCTGCGCCGGACGATCCAGTCCGAGCTCGACAACCGGCTCGCCGGGCTGCTGCTCGACGGGACCGTCGGACCGGGCGACACCGTGGTGTGCGACGTGCAGGACGACGAGCTGGTGTGCGCCACGCGGCACGAGGAGGCGTCCGACGAGACACCCGCCGAGGATTCCGGCGCGGGGTTCCCCGGATGATCCGGGCCGAGGCTCCGCCGGGCGGGCCGTCGCGTCCTCCCGGCGGGACCATGGAGGGGGGACACGTCCGGTCCGGCCGCCGGACCGGCAGAAGGGTCAGGTGACAGCTATGGCCGCAACGAATCCCGACCCGGACCCGGACCGCACCAGCGGTCTCGAGCCGGGCGGAGGCGTCCCGCCGGGCGAGACGCCTCCCGGCGAGAGCAGCATGTCCGGCGCGGGGCCCCGGCAGCCGGACTACGACCAGCGCGGCTGGGCGACGGCCCCGGTCCTGGTGATCGGCCTGTTCGTGCTCCTGTTCGCGCTGACCGTCATCATCTGGGCCGCCCTGGTCTGACCCGCGCGGCGCGTGCCCGGGGTCCGGCGGTGGGCCATTGGTACAGTGCGAGGCCGCCGATACCGACCACGAGGGAGCCGGGCCCCATGGCCGTGGACGCGCTGGACGCCAGGATCCTGCGGCTGCTGCTGGAGCAGCCGCGGACGAGCGTGCGCGAGTACGCGCGGCTGCTGGGCATCGCGCGCGGCACACTCCAGGCACGGCTCGACCGGCTGGAGCGCGACGGGGTGATCACCGGGACGGGGCCGCGGCTGTCGCCCGCCGCCCTCGGCCACCCGGTGCTCGCCTTCGTCCACATCGAGGTCACCCAGGGCAACCTGGACACGGTGGCGGACGGCCTGGGCTCCGTACCGGAGATCATCGAGGCCTTCTCGATAACGGGCGGCGGCGATCTGATGGCCCGTGTCGTCGCGCGGGACGCGGCACATTTGGAGGACGTGATCCAGCGGCTGGTCCGGCTGCCCGGAGTGGTGCGCACCCGTACGGAGATGGTGCTCCGCGAGCGGGTGCCGTACCGGATGGTGCCGCTGGTGGACGCGGTGGGCCGGGCGGCCGGCGGACGGACCTGACGCCGCGTGCTGACGGCGCGTCCTGACCCCGCGTCCTGACGGTGCGTCCGGAAAAAGCCCCGGCCGGGGGCGTGAGGGGGCCCTGACGGGGACCTGCCTTCTCGTGGCGCATGAGCTGGTGCGATCATCTGCCTCTCATCCCGACCACCGAGAAAAGGTCCGTACATGGAGCGAAGTGGGAGAAGAACCGCGCGTCGTTGGGGCGCCGCCGCGGTGGCCTCGACCGCGGCTGTGGCCGTCGCCCTCCCGGCGACGACGGCCCAGGCGGCCGGCGGTCCGACCGGCATAGCCGCCAAGGGCGCCTTCCTGCTCGACAGCGGCGCCGACCGTGCGCTGTGGGGCAAGGACGCCGACACCAAGCGGCAGATGGCCAGCACCACCAAGATCATGACCGCGGTCACGGTCCTGGGGATCAAGGGCGTCGACCTCGACAGGAAGGTCACCGTCAAGCAGTCCTACCGCGACTACGTGACCCGCACCGGGGCGAGCACGGCGGACCTGCGCACGGGCGACAAGCTGACCGTCCGGCAGCTGATGTACGCCCTGATGCTCCCCTCGGGGTGCGACGCCGCGTACGCGCTCGCCGACACCTTCGGCACCGGTTCCACCGAGGCGGCCCGTACCACCTCGTTCATCGCCAAGATGAACAAGAAGGCCGCCGACCTGGGCATGAAGAACACGCGGTACGACTCGTTCGACGGCATATCCCGGGCGGGGAACAACTACACCACCCCGCGCGACACCGCCAAGCTCGCCCGCAAGGCGCTGGCCAGCAAGACGCTGAGCACGGTCGTCCGCACGACCACCACCAAGCAGAAGGCCGCGAACGTCAATCGCACCTACTACTGGGACAACACCAACAAGCTGCTGGGCAGCTACCAGGGTGCGATCGGCATCAAGACCGGGACCGGCACGGCCGCCGGGCCGTGCCTGGTCTTCGCGGCGCAGCGCGGCAAGCGCACGGTCGTGGGCGTCATCCTCAACGACCCCACCAACCGCTACCCCGACGCCGTCAAGATGCTCGACTGGGCCTTCAAGACGAAGACGTCGGTGAAGCTGCGTCAGCTGCCGCCGTCGGCGCAGAAGGACTGACGCACCCCGGCGGACCTGTCGGTCGATAAAAGATCAGCCGATAAAAGATCAGCCGAGGAAGGTCAGCCGCACCTGGCGGTCGGGGTTGTCGCGGTTCGTGTCGACCAGGCACACCGACTGCCAGGTGCCCAGCTCCAGCCGGCCGCCGATGACAGGGAGCGTCGCGTGCGGCGGCACGATCGCCGGCAGGACGTGGTCCCGGCCGTGGCCGGGGCTGCCGTGCCGGTGCCGCCAGCGGTCGTCGGCCGGCAGCAGGTCGTGCAGCGCGGCGAGCAGGTCGTCGTCGCTGCCGGAGCCCGTCTCCAGGATGCCGATGCCGGCGGTCGCGTGCGGCACGAAGACATTCAGCAGGCCGTCGCGGCCGGCGGCGGCCTCGCGGAGGAAGACCTCGCACTCGTGCGTGAGGTCGTACACCCGCTCCGAGCGGCCGGTGGTCACATGCAGGACGTGGGTGCGGAAGGTGTCGGTCATGACTCCATCTTCCCCGTCTTCCCCTGTGACGTGATCCGGCCCCCGGGAAGCGATCCGGCCCCCGCGGTGTTGGGGCGGGCATGAGGGACAGCGGAACGCGTGCGGCCGAGGCCGAGGTCGATGTCGTCGTCGTGGGCGCCGGGCAGGCGGGCCTGTCCGGCGCGTACCACCTGCGGCGCGCGGGGTTCGAGCCGGAGCGGGACTTCGTGGTGCTGGACGGCTCGCCGGAGCCGGGCGGCGCCTGGCAGTTCCGCTGGCCGACGCTGACGTACGGCCGGGTGCACGGCATGCACGCCCTGCCGGGCATGGAGCTGACCGGCGCGGACGACCGGCGGCCGTCCTCCGAGGTGATCGGCGGCTACTTCGCCGCGTACGAGCGCGCCTTCGACCTGCGCGTGCGGCGGCCCGTACGGGTCACGGCGGTCCGCGAGGGCGACGGCGGCCGGCTGCGCGTCGAGACGTCCCGGGGTGTCTGGTCGGCCCGCGCCCTGCTCAACGCCACCGGGACCTGGGACCGGCCCTTCCGGCCCCGCTACCCCGGCCAGGAGACCTTCCTCGGCCGCCAGCCGCACACCGCCGAGTACCCGGGACCGGAGGCCTTCGCCGGGCAGCGCGTGGTGGTGGTCGGCGGCGGCACCTCGGCCGTGCAGCACCTGATCGAGATCGCCGGGGTGGCGGCCGCCACGACCTGGGTGACCCGGCGTCCCCCGGTCTTCCACGACGGGCCCTTCGACGAGGCCCGCGGTCGCGAGGTCGTCGCGCTGGTCGAGGAGCGGGTGCGGCGGGGGCTGCCGCCGGGCAGCGTGGTGTCGGTGACTGGGCTGTCCATGACGGAGGCGGTGCGGCGGGCCCGCGCGGACGGGGTCCTCGACCGGCTGCCGATGTTCGACCGCGTCACCCCCACCGGTGTGGCGTGGGACGACGGCCGGACCGTCGAGGCGGACGTCATCCTGTGGGCCACCGGCTTCCGTGCCGCGCTGGGCCACCTCGCGCCGCTGCGGCTGCGCGAACCCGGCGGCGGCATCCGTCTGGAGGGCACCCGCGCCGCCCGCGACCCCCGCGTCCACCTGGTCGGATACGGCCCGTCGGCCAGCACCGTCGGCGCCAACCGGGCGGGCCGGGCCGCCGTGCGCGAGATCCGGGCACTGATCGCCGACGCGCCGCCGCGACCTTCCCAACAGGACCTCGCTGCGGCAGTATGAGCCGCCGGACGATCAACCGGTGACCGGGGGGCGACCCGCGGATGACCGGCGGGCGACCGCGCCCGGGGATCGGCGGCGGCCGGGAGGTGCCGAGGTGTCATGCGCGTAGGGCTGTTCGTCACCTGCGTCAACGACATGCTCCACCCGGGCACGGGCCGCGCGGTCGTCTCCCTCCTCGAACGGCTCGGTGTGCGGGTCGGCTTCCCCGCCGAGCAGAGCTGCTGCGGCCAGCCGCTGTACAACACCGGCTACCGGCGCGGCGCCGAGCCCCTGCTGCTGCGGCACGCCGCCGCCTTCCGCGGCTACGACCACATCGTCACCCCGTCCGCCTCCTGCGCCGCCATGGTCCGCGACCACTACCCGCGCATGGCCGCCCGCGCGGCCGCCGAGGGCCGCGGGCCCGCGGCCCGGGCGCTGACCGGGGCGGCCGAGGAGGTGGCGCCCCGGACGTACGAGCTGACCGAGTTCCTCGTGGACGTGCTGGGCGTCACCGACGTCGGCGCGTACTTCCCCCACACCGTCGCCTACCACCCCACCTGCCACGGGCTGCGCGCCCTCCGCCTGGGCGACCGGCCGCGGCGGCTGCTGGAGCACGTCCGGGGGCTCGACCTGCGCGAACCGGACGGCGCCGAGGAGTGCTGCGGCTTCGGCGGCACGTTCGCCGTCAAGAACGCCGCGGTGTCGGCAGCCATGGGCGCCGACAAGGCGCGCGCCGTCCGCGACACGGGCGCCCGCGCGCTGTGCGCGGTGGACAACTCCTGCCTCCTCCACATCGGCGGCGTCCTCGCCCGTGCCGGCTCACACGTCCGGCCGCTGCACCTCGCCCAGATCCTGGCGAGCACGGACGGGAGGATTCCATGAGCCGGACGTACGTGGGCATGCCCGCCTTCCCCCGGGCCGCCGCGGACTCGGTGCGCGACACCACGCTGCGGTCCACCCTGCGGCGCGCCACCCACACCATCCGCGCCCGGCGGGAGCGGGCCGTCGCCGAGCTGGACGACTGGGACGAGCTGCGCGCGGCGGCCGCCGCCGTCAAGGACCGGACGCTGCGTCACCTCGACCACTACCTGCTGCGGCTGGAGGAGAACGTCACCCGCGCCGGCGGCACCGTCCACTGGGCGGCCGACGCGGACGAGGCGAACCGCCTCGTCGCCGGCCTCGTCCGCGCCACCGGGGAGCGCGAGGTCGTCAAGGTCAAGTCCATGGCCACCCAGGAGACCGGCCTCAACGCCGCCCTCGAACAGGCCGGCATCCGGGCCGTCGAGACCGACCTGGCCGAGCTCATCGTGCAGCTCGCCGACGACCTGCCCTCCCACATCCTGGTCCCGGCGATCCACCGCGGCCGGACCGAGATCCGCGACATCTTCCGCGCGCACATGGCGGAGTGGGGGCGTCCGGCCCCCGAGGACCTCACCGACCGGCCGGCCGACCTCGCGGAGGCGGCCCGGCTGCACCTGCGGGAGAAGTTCCTCACCTCGAAGATCGCTGTTTCAGGTGCCAACTTCCTGGTGGCCGAGACCGGCACGGTGGTCGTCGTCGAGTCCGAGGGCAACGGCCGGATGTGCCTGACGCTGCCCGAGACCCTGATCACCGTCGCGGGCATCGAGAAGGTGGTCCCGACCTGGCGGGACCTGGAGGTCTTCCTCCAGCTGCTGCCCCGCTCCTCGACCGCGGAGCGCATGAACCCGTACACCTCGATGTGGACCGGCACCACCGACGGCGACGGGCCGCGCGCCTTCCACCTCGTGCTGCTCGACAACGGCCGCACCGACGCCCTCGCCGACACGGTGGGGCGGCAGGCGCTGCGCTGCATCCGCTGCTCCGCCTGCCTGAACGTCTGCCCGGTCTACGAGCGCGCCGGCGGCCACGCCTACGGCTCCCCCTACCCGGGCCCGATCGGGGCGATCCTCACTCCCCAGCTGCGCGGCCCGGTCTCCCCGCTGGAGGACTCCCTGCCCTACGCGTCCACGCTGTGCGGCGCCTGCTACGACGTGTGCCCCGTCGCCATCGACATCCCGGAGGTCCTGCTCCACCTGCGCGAACGGGTCGCGGAGGGCGGCGAGGCGACGGTCCGGGGCGTACGCGTCCGGATCCGGCCGGCCCGGCGGCGCACGGCCGAGCGGGCCGTGCTGCGCGCGGCCGGCTGGACGCTCGACCACCCGGCGGCGCTGCGCCGGGCGCAACGGCTGGCCGCGCGGTCCCGCCGGCTGCGGCCCCGGCGGCTGCCCGGCCGGCTGGGCGCGTGGACGGACAGCCGGGACCTGCCCGAGGTGCCCGCCGAATCGTTTCGGGACTGGTGGTCCCGGACCCGTGGGGAGGCCCCGTGAGCAGCGATCCGAGCAGGGAGCGCGTCCTGGCGCGGATCCGCCGCGCCCTCGCCGACGTCCCGCGCCACGAGCGGCCCGCCGACCACCCCGTGCCCCGCGCCTACGCGCGCGTCCACGGCACCCGCGCGCCCGGCGGGTCCGCCGCGCTGCTCGCCAACCGGCTGACCGACTACCGGGCCGTCGTGCACCGCACCGGGCCGGACGGGCTGCCGGCGCTCCTGGGCCGGCTGCTGGAGGAGCGCGGCGCGCGGCGCGTGGTCGTACCACCCGGGCTGCCGGAGGCGTGGCTCGCGGGGACGGGCGCGGAACGGGTGCCCGACTCCCCTCCGCTGACGGCCCGTGAGCTGGACGGTGTGGACAGCGTGGTGACGGGGTGCGCGCTGGCGATCGCCGAGACGGGCACGATCGTCCTGGACGCGGGTCCGGGCCAGGGGCGCCGGGCGCTCACCCTCGTGCCCGACCACCATGTGTGCGTCGTACGCGTCGCCGACCAGCTGGTGGACTCGGTGCCGGAGGCCCTGGCCCGGCTGGCGCCCGGCCGGCCGCTGACGTGGATCTCGGGCCCGTCGGCCACCAGCGACATCGAACTGGACCGGGTGGAGGGCGTGCACGGCCCGCGCACCCTGGAGGTGGTCCTCGTGGGCGGGACCGGGGAACCGTGACGGGGGCGCCCCTGCGCGGTGTCACGGTCATCGCCCTCGAACAGGCCGTGGCGGCGCCGTTCGCCACCCGGCAGCTCGCGGACCTCGGCGCCCGGGTCATCAAGATCGAGCGGCCGGGGCGCGGGGACTTCGCCCGGGACTACGACCGGCGGGTCAAGGGGCTCTCCGCCTACTTCGTGTGGGTGAACCGCGGCAAGGAGAGCGTCGTCCTGGACCTGCGGGACGAGGCCGACCGCGCGCTGCTCGGGCGGATCGTCGCCCGCGCCGACGTGTTCGTCCAGAACCTCGGCCCGGGCGCGGCCGGCCGGCTGGGCCTGTCCCCCGCCAAGCTGCGCGCCGCGCACCCCCGGCTGATCACGTGCGACGTCACCGGCTACGGGGCCGAGGGCCCGTACCGCGACAAGAAGGCCTACGACTTGCTGGTGCAGTGCGAGGCCGGGCTCGTCTCGATCACCGGCGGGCCCGAGGCCCCGGCGCGGCCCGGCATCTCGATCGCCGACATCGCGGGCGGGATGTACGCCTACACGGGCGTCCTGGGCGCCCTCTACGAGCGCGAGCGCACCGGCGAGGGCTCCCAGGTGTCGGTCTCGCTCCTCGACGCGCTGGCGGAGTGGATGGGGCAGCCGTACTTCGCCCAGGCCTACGGCGGCGCGCCGCTGACCCGTAGCGGCGCCCGGCACCCGTCCATCGCGCCGTACGGGCCCTACGGCTGCGGCGACGGCGAGCGGGTGTTCCTGAGTGTGCAGAACGACCGCGAGTGGGTGGCGCTGTGCGAGCGGGTGCTGGGACGGCCCGGGCTGGTCCGTGACCCCCGTTTCGCCGACAACCCGGCGCGGCACGCGCACGACGGGGAGCTGACGGAGGTCATCGAGGGGTGCTTCGCGCGGCACACGGCGGACGGGGTGCTGGCGCTGCTGGACGGCGCGGGCATCGCCAACGCCCGGCTGCGGACGGTGGCCGGCTTCGCCGCCCATCCGCAGCTGGCGGCCCGCGACCGCTGGCGGGACTTCTCCTCTCCGGTGGGTCCGCTGCGGGGCCTGCTGCCGCCGGTGGAGGTGGCGGGCCGGGAGGCGGCGATGGGCGCGGTGCCGGGTCTGGGGGAGCACACGGCGGCGATACGGGCCGAGTTCGGGGGCTGAGCGGAGGCGCCCGCGGGTGCTGGGCCGGGCGGTTGCCGCCGCCCGGCCCGCGGCGTTCCCGTCCGACCCGGTCCGGGTCGGTCCGGGTCGGACCGGGTCGGACCGGGTCGGACCGGGTCAGACCTTCGCGGTCAGATGGGCGTCGCGGCGCACCAGCGCGGCGTAGTGCCCGTCGTCGGCGAGGAGTTCCTGGTGGGTGCCGCGTTCGGCGATGCGGCCGCGGTCGAGGACGACGATCTGGTCGGCGTGGCGGACGGTGGAGAGCCGGTGCGCGATGGTGATCGTGGTGCGGCCGGCGGACAGCGCGTCGATGGCCCGCTGGACGGCGTGCTCGGTATGGGTGTCGAGCGCGCTCGTCGCCTCGTCGAGGATGAGCACGGGCGGGTCGCGCAGGATCGTCCGCGCGATGGCCAGGCGCTGCTTCTCCCCTCCGGAGAAGCGGTAGCCGCGCTCGCCGACCAGGGTGTCGTAGCCCTCGGGGAGCGCCGCTATGTAGTCGTGGATCTGCGCCGCCTCGGCCGCGGCCCGGATCTCCTTGTCGGTGGCGTCGGGTTTGGCGAAGCGGAGGTTGTCGGCGACGGAGGCGTGGAAGAGGTAGGTCTCCTGGGAGACCACGCCGACGGCCCGGGCGAGGGTGTCGAAGTCGAGGTCGCGGACGTCGACGCCGTCCAGCAGGACCCGCCCGCCGGTGACGTCGTAGAGGCGGGGCACGAGATAGCCCAGGGTGCTCTTCCCGGAGCCGGTGTGGCCGACGACGGCGAGGCTACCGCCGGCGGGCACGTGGATGTCGATGCCGGAGAGGGCCGTGCCGGGGGGTTCGTAGGAGAAGGTGACGTCCTCGAAGCGGACCTCGCCGCGGATGGTGTCGAGCCGCACGGGCTTCTCGGGCTCGGTGATGTCCACCGGCAGGTCGAGGTATTCGAAGATGCGCTGGAAGAGCGCGACGGAGGTCTGTACCTGCACGCCGGTGGAGAGCAGGCCGACCGTGGGCCGGAAGAGGCCCTGCTGGAGGGAGACGAAGGCGACCAGCGTGCCGAGGGAGATGTCCGGGCCGCCGGTCTTCAGCGCGATGCCCGCGGCCCAGTAGATGAGGGCCGGCATGGCGGCCATGACGATGCCGATGGTGGACATCCGCCACCGCCCGGCCATGTTGGTACGCACCTCGAGGTCGACGAGCCGCTCGGACTCGGCGGCGAAGGAACGGGTCATGGACTCCGAGCGGCCCATCGTGCGGCCGAGCAGGATGCCGCTGACCGAGAGGGACTCGGTGACCATGGCCGCCATGCCCGCCATCTGGTGCTGCCGCAGGGCGGTGATCCGCTTGCGCTCGTCGCCGACCCGGCGGCTGATCCAGACGAAGACCGGCAGCAGGAGGAGGGAGACGACCGTCAGGCGCCAGTCGAGCGCCACCATGGCGATGACGGTGGCGATGACGCTGGTCAGATTGGAGACCAGGGATGTGGCGGTGGAGGTGACGGTGGCCTGCATGCCGCCGATGTCATTGGCGATGCGGGACTGCACCTCGCCGGTGCGGGTGCGGGTGAAGAAGGCGAGGGGCATGCCCTGCAGCCGGCCGTAGACCGCGGTGCGCAGGTCGTGCATGACGCGCTGGCCGACGGTGGTGGAGATCAGGGTCTGGAGCACGCCGAAGACGCTGTTGACGATCGCGGCGGCGATCATTCCCAGGGCGAGCAGGCTGAGCAGGCCGGTGCGGCCGTGCGGGATGGCCTCGTCCAGGACCTCGCGCAGCATGAACGGCGAGGCGACCGTGACGAGCGACGATGCGGCCACGAGCAGCCCGACGAGGGCGAGCCGGCCGCGGTACGGGCGGAAGAGGCGGAGGATGCGGCGCACCTGGGCGGGCTTCTCCGGGTCCGCGGGAGGTGGTGTCCAGTTCAGTTCGTCGTGAGGCATGGGCTCCTTCAGTCGCTCCGAGGGCTCCGACGTCGTACAGAGCTTAGCTCACTGTTACCTATATTCACAATGGACGAGGTCCTGATAACATTGCGATCATGACGGCCCCCGACACGTCCGGCCAGCTCGCCGAGCAGTTGCTGCGGCTGACCCGCAGGCTCCACCGCGCCCAGAAGCGCTACCTGGACCCGGTCGGCATCACCCCCGCCCAGTCGCGGCTGCTGCGCACCGTCGCGCACTACGAGACGCCCCCGCGCATGGCGGATCTCGCGCAGCACCTGGAGGTCGTGCCCCGGGCGGTCACCACCCTGGTCGACGCCCTGGAGGCCAATGGCGCGGTGCGCCGGGTCCCGGACCAGTCCAACCGCCGCGTGACGCGGATAGAGCTCACCGACCAGGGACGGGCGACGCTCCGCGCCCTGCGCGACGCCCGGCGCGCCGCCGTCGAGGACATCCTCGCCCCCCTCGACACCGAGCAGCGCGACGTCCTCGGCGGCCTCCTGGCCACGCTCCTGTCCGGCGCGGACCGCGTCTGACCCACCACCCCGCGCACGGCACGGGCGGGCCCGCGGGGCCCGTACGCGGCCCCGCCGGCCCGCCCGGCGGCGGACGGTGTCCTCAGCAGGCCCGGCGGTCCTCCGTCAGCTCGCCCTGCGCCGTGGCCAGCGTCCGGTCGTAGCAGAGCCCCGGCCCCTGGAGCCGGTAGCGCTCGCGCGAGACCCCGGTGGCGTGGCGCCGCTCGCGCGGCACGTTCTGGTTGTACGCGGCGTCACCCGTGTAGGTGTCGTCCATCCGGGACCAGTCGAGGCGCCGGCCGGCGCGCAGCGTGACGCTGTCGGCCCGGTCGCCCATCGTCATGACGGTCCGCAGGCGGTCCCCGGCGCCGGTCGTGATCGCGCCGTCCATCGTGTAGACGCGGTGGGCGGCGGTCGTCGTCGCCGGCCCGCGTCCGGTGACGGTGACCGTCTCGTCGTCGGTCCAGCGGGCCTTCAGCGCGTCCGCGGTCTCGCCGTCGGTCCAGCGGTGCGCGGACGTGCCCGCGACGGTGCGGGAGACCGTCGTGGCGACCCGCCCGTGCGAGGTGTCGACGTAGCCGGCGACGGTGAGCGCGTGCCCGCCGTCCGACGTCACCCGGTGCTCGGTACTGGGCTCGTACGCCGTGGTGTTCGCCGGGGTGCCCTCGCGGTGCGCGGTGAGCGCGCCGGTCACCCGGTCCGACCCGGCGTCCTGCCAGACCAGCACGTTGACGGGGGTGCTCCAGCCGCTCTGCCCCTCCGGCACACCGGCGACGGAGACCCGCACGGTGTGCGGCCGGCCGTCGTTGAGGAGGCCCGCGAAGGGGGTGAGGTCGTACTCCACGGGCCGCACGTCGAAGGCGCGCGGGCCGGGGATCACGTACCAGAGGAAGGGGTTGGACCAGCCGCCCGTCCACACGGCCGGATACGGTGCCGCGATCCCGGCGAGTCTCCCGTCGACCGAGACCCGCACCTCGCGGTACGGCCCGTCCTTCGCCTTGCACGAGTAGGGCGCCTTGTCCGGCACGGCCAGGTACCAGAACTCCTCGCAGCCGCCGCCCGAGCCGGTGGCGTAGACCTCCGCGACGATACGTTCGCTGTTGGCGGGCGTGGACAGCGTCCCGGTGTGCACGGAGCCCTCGTCGTGCGCGCCGTCCAGGGTGAGGACCTTGTCCGGGGTCCTGGCGGGCTCCGCGCGGCCCTCGGCCTTGTAGAACGTCAGCGTCGCCGTCACCTTGATGACGCCGGTGTACGTCTCGTTGACGAGGTTGCCGATGAGCATCTCGACCGGCTGCCGGTCGCGCAGGGTGGCGGAGTAGCGGGTGACGTCCTTCTCCACCGTCCAGGTGATGCCCTCGGGCGAGGGTTCGGGGGTCGAGGTCCGCAGCACCTCGACCCCGCCTATGCGCAGATAGCCGAGACGGTCGTACTGCCGTCCGGCGACCGCGCCCTCCAGCCGCAGGACGACCTTGTTCCAGCGGTCGCCGCAGCCCTTGGGCGGCAGGTAGGTGCCCTTGTAGGGCGTGTAGTCGCGGAACTCGGTCCGGACGAGGGTCGCCCGGCACGACGTGGTGCCGGGTGTGGTCACGGGCGGACCCGCGGTGACCGGGTCGTGCCAGTCGGTACCGAATTCGGGGGGCGCCGCGGCCGCCGCGGGCCCGGCGAGCGGCAGCAGGCCGAGGAGGGCGGCGCACAGCACGAGAAACAGTCGTCTCATGGGGCAGGAGTGAAGCGCTTCGCCGGGCGGCGCACCAGTAGCGGTCTGGCCTGATCCGGGACCGCGCGGGAAAAACCAGTTGAACCCGGCGCGCCGGTGACGCCAGCCTGGCACGGTCCCCGCCCACCCCTCGCCGAAGCCGGGAACCCATGCGCATTCGCGATCTTCCGTACGCCGACCCGGGCCGACCGGACGTCCGGTCAGGGCCGCGCCTCCTGCTCTGGCTCGGGCGCGAGCAGATCGGCGGTCAGCTGAGGGCCATGCTGTGGGGCACCCTCCACATGGCCTCGGTGGCGCTGTTCCCGCTGGCCGTCGGCATGGCGGTACAGGCCGTCGTGGACCGGTCGGGTGGCCGGCTGGCCATGGCCGGCGGGCTGATGCTGCTGCTCGGCGCGCTCACCACCCTCGGCGACACCATGCTCCACCGCGTGTCGGTGACCAACTGGATCACGGTCGCGGCGCGGCTCCAGCAGCTCCTGGCGCGCCGGACCGCCGAGTTGGGGGCCGCCCTGACCCAACGGGTCGCCGCCGGCGAGGTGGTGGCGGTGTCCACATCCGATGTCGAGAAGATCGGCTGGTTCGTGGAGGGCCTGTCGCGTTTCGTCGCGGCCGCGTTCACCACGGTGGTGGTCTGTGTCGGCCTGGTGGTCTACGAGCCGGCGCTGGGCGGGCTGGTGGCGCTCGGCGTGCCCGTACTGGCCCTGGCCGTCCTGCCGTTGCTGCCGCACGCCACCCGACGGGCCGACGAACAGCGGGAGAAGGCCGGCCGGGCCACCGAGCTCGCCTCGGACACCGTGGCCGGCCTGCGGGTGCTGCGCGGCATCGGTGGCGAGGAGCTGTTCCTCACCCGCTACCGGCGGGCCTCGCAGGAGGTGCGCGCGGCGGCCGTGCGCAGCGCGCGGATGTGGGCGCTGATCGCGGCGGTGCAGGTGGCCCTGCCGGGACTGCTGCTGATCGCGGTGGTCTGGTACGGCATCACGCTGGCCCAGGACGGCCGGATCGGGGTGGGCGAGCTGGTCACGGTCTACGGCGTGGTCACCTTCCTGCTCTTCCCGCTGCGGCAGTTCGAGGAGATCGCCATGGCCTATTCCTTCTCCCGGCCGTCCGCGCAGCGCGCGGCCCGGGTGCTGGCCCTGGAGCGCGGCGCGCCCGCGGCGGAGCGGAAGGAGGACGGTCCCGCGCCCGGTGGCGATCTGTACGAGCCGGCGAGCGGGCTGCTGGCCCCGGCCGGGCTGCTGACGGCCGTGGTGTGCGGCGACCCGGACGCGGCGGGGCGGCTCGCCGACCGGCTCGGCGGGCACCCGCCGGGCGACCGGGAGGACGGACCCTCCGCGCTGCTGGGCGGCGTGGCGCTGGACGAGCTGCCGCTGGAGACCGCCCGGGCGGCGGTGCTGGTCCAGGACAAGGACCCGGTGCTGCTGTCGGGCACGCTGGACGAACTGCTGGACGTGCCGTCCTCGGGCGCGGTGACGGCCCGGGAGGCGCTGACGGCGGCGCAGTGCGACGACGTCCTCGCGTCCCTGGCCCAGGGCTCGCCGGACTGCGGCGGCGATCCGCACCGGGCCCGGATCACCGAGCGCGGCCGGTCGCTGTCGGGCGGCCAGCGGCAGCGACTGGCACTGGCCCGGTCGCTGGTGACCGACCCGGAGGTGCTGGTGCTCGACGAGCCCACCTCGGCCGTCGACTCGCACACCGAGGCACGGATCGCGGACGGGCTCCGCTCCCTGCGGCGGGGGCGCACGACGGTGGTGTTCTCCTCCAGCCCGCTGCTGCTGGACCGGGCGGACCGGGTGGTGTTCCTGCGCGACGGCCGCGTCGCGGCGGCGGGCACCCACGCCGCCCTCGTACGGACCGACCCCGCGTACCGCGCGGTCGTCACCCGAAGGACGGACGACGAGCTCGCCGGGCACGGCGAGCGGGAGCAGATCGAGGAGTCGGCATGATCGGGGTGACGCCCCCGGCGTACGACCCGGCCGCACCGGAGTCGGCGACGACGCTGCCGGTCGGCGGACCGGCCACCGTACGAGGCTATGTGCGCGAGCTGCTGCGCCGGCACCGCACGGCCTTCACCGTGCTGGTGGTGGTGAACGCGGTCGCGGTGACGGCCTCCATGGTCGGCCCGTATCTGCTGGGCGGACTGGTCGAGGACCTCTCGGCGGGCGAGCGCGAGCTCCACCTCGGGCGGACGCTCTCGCTGTTCGCCGTCGCCCTCGCCGTGCAGACGCTGTTCGTCCGCACGGTACGGCTGCGCGGGGCGGTGCTGGGCGAGCGGATGCTGGCGGACCTGCGCGAGGACTTCCTCGTCCGGTCCGTGGCGCTGCCGCCTGGCGTGCTGGAGCGGGCCGGCACGGGCGACCTGCTGTCGCGGATCACCACCGACATCGACCGCCTGGCCGAGGCCATGCGGGAGGCCGTGCCACAGCTGGCCATCGGCTTCGTGTGGACCGGTCTGCTGCTGGGCGCGCTGACGGTGACCGCGCCGCCGCTGGCGCTGTGCGTGCTGCTCGTGCTCCCGCTGCTGATCGCCGGCTGCCGCTGGTACTTCCGCCGGGCGCCGGGCGCCTACCGCTCGGAGGCCGCGGGATACGCGGCGGTCGCCGCCTCGGTGACCGAGACCGTGGACGCCGGGCGGACGATCGAGGCCCACCGGCTGGGCCGCCGCCGGGTGGAGCTCGCCGACCGCCGGGTCGCGCAGTGGACCGCTTGGGAGAACTACACGCTCTGGCTGCGCTCGGTGCTCTTCCCCGTGATCAACCTGACGCACGTCCTGCTGCTCGGCGCGGTCCTGCTCCTCGGCGGCTGGTTCGTGCTGCGCGGCTGGCTGTCGGTGGGCGAGCTGACCACGGGCGCCCTGCTCACACAGATGCTCGTCGAGCCGCTCGGGCTGATCCTGCGCTGGTACGACGAGCTCCAGATCGCCCAGGTGTCGCTGGGGCGACTGGTGGGCATCCGCGAGATCGAGGCCGGGGCCCCGGACGAGCACGTACGGCCGCGGGGCCGGGAGGTGCGGGCCGAGAAGGTGCGCTTCGGCTACACCGAGGGCACCGACGTGCTGCACGGGGTGTCGCTCGACGTCCGGCCGGGCAGCCGGGTGGCGCTGGTGGGCCCCTCGGGCGCGGGCAAGTCCACGCTCGGGCGGCTGCTGGCCGGGATCTACGCGCCGCGCGCCGGCGCGGTGACCCTGGGCGGCGCCGAGCTGTCCCGGATGCCCGCGGAACGCGTGCGCCGCCATGTGGCGCTGGTCAACCAGGAGCACCACGTCTTCGTCGGCTCCCTGCGCGACAACCTGCTGCTCGCCCGGACCGGCGCGGACGAGCAGGAGCTGTGGTCGGCGCTGGAGGCGGTGGACGCGGACGGCTGGGCGCGGGCGCTGGAGGAGGGGCTGGACACCGAGGTCGGCTCGGGCGGTCTCGCCCTCACCCCGGCCCAGGCCCAGCAGGTCGCGCTGGCGCGGCTGGTGCTGGCGGACCCGCACACGCTGGTCCTGGACGAGGCGACGTCGCTGCTGGACCCGCGGGCCGCCCGCCATCTGGAGCGCTCGCTGGCCAAGGTGCTCCAGGGCCGCACCGTCGTGGCCATCGCGCACCGGCTGCACACGGCGCACGACGCCGATGTCATCGTGGTGGCCGAGAACGGCCGGATCAGCGAGCTGGGCAGCCACGACGAACTGGTCGCGGCGGGCGGGGCGTACGCGGCACTGTGGCGCTCCTGGCACCAGTAGCCGCCCCCCGCCGGCCGGGCCGGGGCCCGGGACGGTCAGATGACGTCCAGGGCCCCGAGCCCGCTGATCCCGCCGAGCACCATGAACGCCGGCATGAGCACCTTCACCTCGACTCGGCTGCCGGCCCGGAACCGCAGGCCCTTGGGCGGCCCGAGCGGATACCACCGCTTGCGGGCGATGGGCAGCGGCCACAGGATCGGGCAGCCGGAGACGGTCAGGGCGTCCCCGATGTCGTGCACCAGCGCGCCGAGCACGATCGGCAGGCCCAGCCACAGGTACTCCTGCCCCGGGCCGTCGAACAGCCAGGTGGCGCCGTTGCCCGGCTCGTCCAGGACGCCCGCGAGGATCCAGGCGCTCGTCGCGCCCAGCAGCCAGACCAGGACGTCGCTGGAGGTCCGGGCCGCCCGCCACAGCAGCCCCTCCACGGCGAGCACCATATGGACGAAGAGGATGCCGAGCACGGCCCAGCGGTCCCCGGTCATCGCCAGGGCCGAGGCCCCGGCCCCTATCAGCACGGCCCACAGGGCGGTGTGGGTCAGGGTGCGGTGACCGCCGTTGCGCCGGGGGTCGCCCTTGGCCCGGGTCGTCTTGTACACGGCGTACGAGAGCTGGTCGATGATCCCGCACAGGATGCGGGAGAGCGGGCCGAAGGCGCGCGATATCGTCGCCGACTTGTGATCAAGGTCGGGGGCGAGCGCGGCGCCGGCGCAGATCAGGGCGCCGACGACGACCACGGGCCAGGGCATCGGATGCCCGAGGCCGGCCGCGGCGGCTCCCACCCCCAGCCAGGCTGCCGCCCCCGAGAGCGAGTGCGCCGGTCCCATCATGGTCGTTCCACCCCTTGCTCAGCCGGCGTCCGGACGTCCTGACGCCGTGTCGGCCACTCAGCGTAATGCCCGAATGATCATCGTTCGACCGGCCGGTTCCCTGATCCGGGCGGAGGCCAGGCAGTATGGGGGTGTGACCCTTATCGATCAGATGCCGAGCCATGCCGACCCCGACGCCCTCTTCGAAGCGTTCTCGACCTGGGCCGAGGAGCGCGGCATCACGCTCTACCCCGCTCAGGAGGAGGCCCTGATCGAGGTCGTCTCCGGGGCGAACCTGATCCTCTCGACGCCGACCGGCTCCGGCAAGAGCCTGGTGGCCGCCGGCGCGCACTTCACGGCCCTCGCCAACGACCAGGTCACGTTCTACACCGCGCCCATCAAGGCACTGGTCTCGGAGAAGTTCTTCGACCTGTGCAAGATCTTCGGCACCGAGAACGTCGGCATGCTCACGGGCGACGCCTCCGTGAACGCCGACGCCCCGATCATCTGCTGCACCGCCGAGGTCCTCGCCTCCATCGCCCTGCGCGACGGCAAGGACGCCGACATCGGCCAGGTCGTGATGGACGAGTTCCACTTCTACGCGGAGCAGGACCGCGGCTGGGCGTGGCAGATCCCGCTGCTGGAGCTCCCGCAGGCGCAGTTCGTCCTGATGTCCGCGACGCTCGGCGACGTCTCCCGCTTCGAGGAGGACCTCACCCGGCGCACCGGGCGGCCCACCGCGGTGGTGCGGTCGGCGACGCGTCCCGTGCCGTTGTCGTACGAGTACCGCGCGACGCCGCTGACCGAGACGCTGACCGAGCTCCTCCAGACCCGCCAGGCGCCCGTCTACATCGTCCACTTCACCCAGGCCGCCGCCGTCGAGCGGGCCCAGGCGCTGATGAGCATCAACATGTGCTCGCGCGAGGAGAAGGACGAGATCGCCAAGCTCATCGGCAATTTCCGCTTCACCACGAAGTTCGGCCGGAACCTGTCGCGCTACGTCCGTCACGGCATCGGCGTGCACCACGCGGGCATGCTGCCCAAGTACCGGCGGCTGGTGGAGCGGCTGGCCCAGGCCGGCCTGCTGAAGGTGATCTGCGGTACGGACACGCTGGGCGTCGGCGTCAACGTGCCGATCCGCACGGTGCTCTTCACCGCCCTGACCAAGTACGACGGCCAGCGGGTGCGGACGCTGCGCGCCCGGGAGTTCCACCAGATCGCGGGCCGGGCCGGGCGGGCCGGCTTCGACACGGCCGGCTTCGTGGTGGCCCAGGCCCCCGAGCACGTCGTCGAGAACGAGAAGGCGCTGGCCAAGGCGGGCGACGACCCGAAGAAGCGCCGGAAGGTGGTCCGCAAGAAGGCCCCCGAGGGCTTCGTCAACTGGAGCGAGAACACCTTCGAGAAGCTCATCGCCTCCGAGCCCGAGCAGCTCACCTCCCGCTTCCGGGTCACCCACGCGATGCTGCTGGCCGTCATCGCGCGGCCGGGCAACGCCTTCGAGGCGATGCGCAGCCTGCTGGAGGACAACCACGAGCCGCGCCGCAACCAGCTGCGGCACATCCGCCGGGCCATCGCCATCTACCGCTCGCTGCTGGACGGCGGCGTGGTGGAGCGGCTGGAGGAACCGGACGCGGAGGGGCGCATCGTCCGGCTGACGGTCGACCTCCAGTCCGACTTCGCGCTCAACCAGCCGCTGTCGACCTTCGCGCTCGCCTCCTTCGAGCTCCTCGACCCCGAGTCGCCGTCCTACGCCCTGGACCTGGTCTCCGTGGTGGAGTCCACCCTGGACGACCCGCGCCAGATCCTGGCCGCCCAGCAGAACAAGGCGCGCGGCGAGGCCGTCGCGGTCATGAAGGCGGACGGCGTCGAGTACGAGGACCGCATGGAGCGGCTCATGGACGTCAGCTACCCCAAGCCGCTGGAGGAGCTGCTGACCCACGCCTACGACGTCTACCGCAAGAGCCACCCGTGGGTCGGCGACCACCCGCTGTCGCCGAAGTCGGTCATCCGCGACATGTACGAGCGCGCCATGACCTTCACGGAGTTCACCTCCTACTACGACCTCGCGCGCACCGAGGGCATCGTGCTGCGCTACCTGGCGAGCGCCTACAAGGCGCTGGACCACACCGTGCCGGACGACCTGAAGTCCGACGACTTCGAGGACCTGATCGCCTGGCTGGGCGAGATGGTGCGCCAGGTCGACTCCAGCCTCCTGGACGAGTGGGAGCAGCTGGCGAACCCGGCGGAGGAGACGGCCGAGGAGGCTCAGGAGCGCGCCGACCAGGTCAAGCCGGTCACCGCGAACGCGCGGGCCTTCCGGGTGCTGGTGCGCAACGCCCTCTTCCGCCGGGTGGAGCTCGCCGCCCTGGACAAGGTCGCCGAGCTCGGCGAGATGGACGCCGAGGCGGGCTGGGACGAGGAGCGCTGGGGCGCTGCCATGGACGCCTACTGGGACGAGTACAAGGAGCTCGGCACCGGCCCGGACGCGCGTGGCCCCAAGCTGCTGCGCATCGAGGAGCGCCCGGAGGACGGGCTGTGGCGGGTCCGCCAGACGTTCGCCGACCCCAACGGCGACCACGACTGGGGCATCACCGCCGAGGTGGATCTCGCGGCGTCCGACGAGGAGGGCCGCGCGGTGGTACGGGTCATGGACGTCGGACAGCTGTAGCCTCCGAAGCGCGGCCCGGGGCGCGGGCCCCGTCCGTGGAGGAGTGGCGATGACGAGTCCCGCCGACCGTCTGGTGGGCCTGCTCGACCTGGAACGGATCGACCTGAACATCTTCCGGGGCCGCAGCCCGGACGAGTCGTTGCAGCGGGTCTTCGGCGGGCAGGTGGCCGGGCAGGCGCTGGTGGCGGCCGGGCGGACCACGGACGGGGACCGCCCGGTGCACTCGCTGCACGCGTACTTCCTGCGCCCGGGCCGGCCGGGGGTGCCGATCGTGTACCAGGTCGAGCGGGTCCGGGACGGTCGGTCCTTCACCACGCGCCGCGTGGTCGCCGTCCAGCAGGGTCGCACCATCTTCCTTCTCACCGCTTCCTTCCACCGGCCCGAGCCGGGTTTCGAGCATCAGGTGGCGATGCCGGACGTGCCGGAGCCGGAGAAGCTGCCCCGGCTCGCCGACGAGATCCGCGACCGCCTGGGCGAGCTGCCCCAGGCGCTCCAGCGCATGGAGCGCCGGCTGGCCTTCGACATCCGTTACGTGGACCGGCTGCGCTGGACGTCCGAGGAACTGCGGGACGCCGAGCCGCGCAGCGCGGTGTGGATGCGCGCGGTGGGGCCGCTCGGCGAGGACCCGCTCGTGCACACCTGCGCGGTCACCTACGCCAGCGACATGACCCTGCTGGACGCGGTGCGCCTGCCCGTCGAGCCGCTGTGGGGACCGCGCGGCTTCGACATGGCGTCACTGGACCACGCCATGTGGTTCCACCGGCCCTTCCGGGCGGACGAGTGGTTCCTCTACCAGCAGGAGTCGCCCACCGCCACGGGCGGCCGGGGCCTGGCCCGCGGCCTGATCTTCGACCGGGACGGACAGCTGCTGGCGTCCGTCATGCAGGAGGGCCTCTTCCGCCGCATCACCGACTGAGGGCGCGGCCGCCCCGGCGCCGACGGGTCACGTACCGGAGGACCGCTGCCGCCCCCTCCCGCGCGCAGGCCACACCCGCCCCCACGCCCGGGCCACCGCCCCCGGCCGCGGCCCCGCCCCTGTCACCGGGGCCTCGACGGGAAGCGGTGGCGACGAGGCGGGCACCGGTGGCGGGCCGGGCCGGCGGGCGCGCCCGGGGGCGGGCCGGGTCGCGCGGGCCCGTTCCAGCGCGGTGATCAGGCAGTGGCGGTGCCAGTCGACCTCGTCCCGGTCCCGTGCCAGCAGCAGCTCGGCGACCACCTCGCGGGTGCCCGACGCCTCCGGCGGGGGAGGGACGAGCGCCGGCCGCAGCGCGCTCACATAGGCCCGTTCGTCCGGGTCGGGCACCGCGCGGGCCAGCTCGGCGGGGCCGAGCACGGCGGCGGGCACCGCCGCCCGCTCCCAGGGGTCGCGGGCCCTGGCCGTGAGCTGGTCGAGCCGGCGGGCGCGCCAGCCGCGGGCCCGGCGGTCGGGGTGCTGTTCGAGGGCGGCCTTCAGCAGGGCCGGGGTGCGGCCGGTCAGCGTCTCGGGATGGTGGTCGGCGAACTCCACGAGCTCGGAGACCAGGTAGTACCAGACCACGACGCGGTAGCGGTTGACGGAGAAGCGCACCGGGGCGAAGCAGCCGCCGCGGGCGAGCCGGGCGAAGCGCGCGGGGCCGATGCCCAGCAGCTCGGCGCCCTCGGCCGTGCCCACCACCCACAGACGGGTGCGCAGGGCCTCGGGGAACCCCTCGGCGGACCGGTGCCGCTCGATCTCCTCGCGCGGCACCCGCCGCCGTCCGCCCGGCCCCCCGGCGACCGTCCGCACCTCCCCCAGCTGGACGGCCAGTTCGAGCTCGCGTGGCCTGAGCTCCAGTTCCCGGGCCGCCCGCATGAACGGAATCAAATCTTCCGAAACGCCCCGGCCCTGCTCCTGACGTACCGTCATGGCGTCCTCCCCACCTCCGGTCGATCACTGTCGGTGACGACCGTAGCGGCGCGGCACGCCACCGCGTCAGGCCTGTGGATAACTCGCCGCGGGCTTCCCCTCCCCGCCCTCCGCCGGGCCCCCGCCGATGCGGCCGGCCAGCAGCGTCGTCTCGTAGCCGATGCGGCCGACGTCCGCCCCGGCACCGCCGAGGACGCACAGCCGGCCGTCGTCCCCCACCGCCGTCACGAACAGCACGCCGCCCTCGAACTCGACCATCGTCCGGCGCACCCGGCCCGCCCCGAAATGCCGGCCCGTTCCACCGGCGAGGCTGTGCAGTCCGGACGCCACGGCCGCCAGGCGTTCGGCGTCCGCCCTCTCCAGACTCGCGCTCGCCCCCGTCACGAGTCCGTCGCCGGACAGCACCAACGCGTGGCGTATTTCCCCGACACGCTCGGTCAGACCGTCCAGCATCGCGTCGATTTCCTTGCCGATCGCCATGTCCAGCCTCCCCGTTCCGCCATTCCCCGTAAGTCCGTGCAAGCCTTGCTCACCTCAGTGCTCGCGGCAACCCGGCAGGTCCCTCGGCACGCGTCTGTGCGCCAGTCGGCACACGATCGGGACACGACACGGAAAACGCGCGGAGAAGGCACCGGACGGCTCCCCTTCATTTGACGGAGGTTCAACTCGGCCACCACCGGGCACCCCTTGAGCGACCGCAGGAAATACCGCTCATGAGGGCAGGTGATCCGCGTGTTCGGAAAACTGCGCAAACGCGTCGAAGAGGTGCGGCGGGCCCCCGCCCCACGGCCGCCGGCGCACACCGGGTCCGGTCGGCCCCGGCAGCGCAACCTCTTCGAGGCCGCGGCCGTCTACGTGGCGGCGTGCGCCGAGAACGACGTCGAGAAGAGCGCCGAAGCGGCGCGCTGGGTCTCCCCCGAGGCCCTCAGCTTCGGGGTGAACGAGCTGGCGTGCCGGGCACTGATCGCGCTGGCCCGGGAGCGCGACGAGTCGCCGCAGACCGTGGCGCGCGGCCTGCTGGGGCTGCCCACGCCCACCCCCTGAGCCCGCCGGGCCCGGCGCCACCCTTCCGCGCGGACCGCCCCCGCACGGCATCGGCGTCCCTCTCACCTTCCTGACGGCGCCCCCCGCCACCCCACGGGCCGTCGCCCGCGCCTCGGCGGACATTCCCCGAGCCGTCATCTGCAAGACGCGTACATGCCATTAGCCCAGCTCTACGCTGCCATCGCATGCCCGCGCGCACCCCACCGACTCCCCCCTGCCACGGAGGACCCCGTGCCCGCCGCAGCCCTCACCGACAGCACCCGCCGCCCCCGCCCCGGACTCCGCCGCCGCCCCGCCCCGGCCCTGATAACGGCTCTCGGACTGGCCACCGCCTCCCTCGGTCTGTGGGCCGCGGAGTCGACCGCCGCCCCGGCCGTGCCCACCCCGGACCACGTCGTGGTCGTGGTGTTCGAGAACCACGCCTACGGCCAGGTCATGGGCAGTTCCGGCGCGCCGTACATCAACTCCCTCGCCGCGGGCGGCGCCAGCCTGACCGCCTCGTACGCCGAGACCCATCCCAGCCAGCCCAACTACTACGCCCTCTTCTCCGGGGACACCCAGGGCGTCACCGACGACAGCTGCGTCGAGCCCGGCTTCAGCGACGAGCCCAACCTCGCCTCCGAGTTGCTCGCCCGCGGCAGAACCTGGGCCAGCTACAACGAATCGCTGCCCGCCGAGGGGTCCACCACCTGCAACAGCGGGCAGTACCGCCAGAAGCACAACCCGTGGTTCGGCTTCGGCAACGTCCCCACCACCACCGCCCACACCTTCGGCGCGTTCCCCCGCGACTACGCCACGCTCCCCACGGTGTCCTTCGTCGTGCCGAACATGTGCAGCGACATGCACGACTGCTCCGTGTCCACCGGCGACACCTGGCTGAAGAACAACCTCAAGGGCTACGCCGACTGGGCCAGGACCCACAACAGCCTGCTCCTCATCACCTTCGACGAGGACAACCGCCTCAGCGGCAACCGCATCCCCACCGTCCTGTACGGCCAGCCGGTCAAGCCGGGCACCACCTCCGGCACCACGTACAACCACTACGACGTGCTGCGCACGCTGGAGACGATGTACGGGCTGCCGCACGCCGGGAACGCCGCCGACGCCAAGGACATCACCGGCGTCTGGGCCGGCTGACCGTGTACCTCGCGGACAGCCGCGGCACCGCGCCTCCCACCGGGCGTGCCGCACACCCCGCCGGCCGTGCCACCGCGCCCGGCCGGCGGGCCGCCGTACCGGCCACGGTGCTCGCCCTGGGCACCGTCAGCCTGATCACCGACGTCTCCTCCGAGATGGTCACGGCCGTCCTGCCGCTGTACCTCGTCACGGGACTGGGCCTCTCGCCCCTCGGGTTCGGGCTCCTCGACGGCCTCCACAACGGCGTCGGCGCGCTCGTGCGGCTCCTCGGCGGCCGCCTCTCCGACCGCTGGAGCGGCGGCCACAAGGCCGTGGCGGCCGCCGGCTACGGCCTGTCGGCCCTGTGCAGACCACTGCTCCTCCTCGCGCACGGGCTCCCGCAGATCGGCGCCGTCCTCGCCGCCGACCGGACGGGCAAGGGCCTGCGCACGGCCCCGCGCGACGCGATGATCTCGCTCGCCTGCGCGCCGGAGGTCCGCGGCCGCGCCTTCGGCGTCCACCGGGCCATGGACACCGCCGGTGCCCTGCTCGGACCGCTGGCCGCCTTCCTCATCCTGCGGGTGGCGGCGGAGGGCTACGACGCGGTCTTCGCCGTGAGCGGCTGCGTGGCGGCGCTCGGCGTCCTGGTCCTGCTGCTGTTCGTACCCGGCGGACGGACACGTACCGCCCCGGAACCGCCCGGGTCGCGACCGTCGTCACGAGAGCTGCTGCGCCGCCCGGGCGTCCGCCGGCTGACCGCGTGCGCGATGCTGCTCGGTCTCACCACCGTCAGCGACTCCTTCCTCTACCTCACTCTCCAGCGCCGCCTCGACCTGCCCGGGGCGTGGTTCCCGCTGCTGCCCCTGGGCACCGCGGGGACGTTCCTGCTGCTGGCGGTGCCACTGGGCGCGGTGGCCGACCGCCTCGGCCGGCGGCGGATGTTCCTCTGCGGCCATCTGGCGCTGCTCGCCGCGTACGTCCTGCTCGTCGTCCCCCTCGGCGACTCCCCCGCCCCGGCCGCCGCGGTGCTCGTCCTCCACGGCGCCTTCTACGCCGCCACCGACGGCGTGCTGGCCGCCGCCACCGCCGACACCGTGCCCCGGGCCCTGCGCGGCAGCGGCCTGGCCGTGGTGCAGACCGGTCAGGCGACCGCACGCTTCGTCTGCTCGATCGCCTTCGGCGCCGCGTGGACCGCCTGGGGCGACCGCACGGCCCTGGGCGCCGCGGCGGCCGGGCTGCTGGTCTCCGCCGCCCTCAGCGCACCGCTGCTGCGCCCCTCCCCCACCGACACACCCCCGGAGCACGCCCGTTGAACCGCATCGCGCCCCTCGCCCACCGGCACCGGTTACTGATCCTGCTCACCGCCGTCGTCGTCCTGGCCGCCGTGGCCGTCGGCGCCACGCTGCACGCGGCCGGCCGCGACGCCGGGAAGGACCGCGCCCGCCCCGGCGACCCGGCCGTGCGGAGCGGCGAGGTCACCCTGGACGCGCCCGGACGCGCCCTGTTCCGCACCATGACCTGGGGACCGCACCGCGACGAGATCGTCTCGGTGCCCGGCGACGAGCTGTCCGGGCCGCGCACCGCCTCCGGCGTCCGCTGTCTGCGCTTCCACGCCGCCGCCGGGACCGGCGTCTGCCTGCGGGCGGTACGCGGCGGGCTGCGCGACGGCTACCGGGCCGTCGTCCTCGACGCGCGCCTGCGCGAGCTCGGCCACTACGACCTCGCGGGCATCCCCTCCCGTGCCCGGGTCTCCCCCGACGGCCGCGCCGCCGCGTGGACCGTGTTCGTCAGCGGCGACTCCTACGCGGGCACCGCCTTCTCCACCCGCACCTCGGTCCTCGACGTCCGCACCGGGCGGCTCGACCGCGATCTGGAGAGCTACCGCTTCCTCGTCGACGGCCGGCGGCGCGCACCCGCCGACCTCAACGTCTGGGGCGTCACCTTCGCCGACGCCACCGGCTTCTACGCCACCGCCGCGACGGGCGGGAAGACCTATCTGGTGCGCGGGGACCGGGCCTCGCGCACCCTGACCGCCCTCCACGAGAACGTCGAGTGCCCGTCCCTGTCGCCGGACGGCACGCGCGTCGCCTACAAGAAGCGCGTCCGGGACGCCTCCCCGGACGCGCCCTGGCGGCTGTACGTGCTCGACCTGCGCACCCTGCGCGAGACCCCCACCGCCGAGCGGCGCTCCCTCGACGACCAGGCGGTCTGGCGCGACGCGCGCACCCTGCTGTACTCGCTTCCCGGGAACTACGGCTCGGATCTGTGGACCGTTCCCGCCGACGGTTCCGGCGCCCCGCGGGTGGCCGTGGCGGCGGCCCTCGCCCCCGCGTTCACCGGCAGCTCCCCGGACGCCCGCTAGGCCTTCCCGGAGCGCAGCGGGGCGCCGACGTCGTGCATGTGGCGCAGCGCCCACGCGTACGACTCGACGAGTCCGGTCTCGGTGTACGGCAGCCCCACCGCCCGGCAGTGGTCGCGCACCAGCGGGCGGGCGGCCCGCAGGCGGTGCCGGGGCATGGAGGGGAAGAGGTGGTGCTCGATCTGGTGGTTCAGCCCGCCCATGAACCAGTCGGTGACGACTCCACCGCGGACGTTGCGGGACGTGACGACCTGGCGGCGCAGGTGCCCCCAGCGCTCCCCGTCGGGGTCGGGCATCTCCATGCCCTTGTGGTTGGGGGCGAAGACCATGCCGAGGTGGAGGCCGAAGAGGGCGTGGTGGAGCAGGGCGAAGGCGACCGCCTTGCCGGGCGGCAGCGCGGACAGCAGCAGGGCCGTGTAGCCGACGGCGTGCAGCAGCAGGAACAGCGCCTCGACCCGGCGCTCGCGGGGCTCCTGACGTGCGAGGTCCCGTACGCCCGAGACCTTCAGGTTGATGCCCTCCAGCAGCAGGAGGGGGAAGAACAGGCGTGCCTGATGGCGGGTGAGCCACCGCCCGAACCCCTCGCGGCGGGCGGCCTGCCGCCGGGTCCACACCAGCACGCCCTCGCCCACGTCGGGGTCCTTGTCCACGTGGTTGGGGTTGGCGTGGTGGCGGACGTGCTTGTCGTTCCACCAGGCGTGGCTCATGCCGAGCAGCAGATTGCCGTGCACGAGCCCGAGCAGACGGTTGCCCCGGCGGGAGCCGGCTATCTGCGCGTGCCCGCTGTCGTGGCCGGTGAAGGCGATCCGCGCGGAGAAGACCGCCGCGGGGAGGGCGAGCGCCAGCGTCCACCAGGTGTCGCCGACGGCGAGGAGCGCGACGGCCGTGGCGGCGAGGGCGAGCAGGTCCACGGCGACGGTCAGGGCGTGGCGGGCCCGGTCGCGCTCCAGCAGACCGGCCGCCCGGACCTGTCGCAGGAGCGGGGCGAAGTCGCTTCCCGCACGGGTTTCCACGGGTACGGCGGTGGCCTGGGGCATGGGGTCTCCGAGAGGTGTGGGCTGCGGGTTCCGGCGGTCGGCCCGACCTGACGAAACGTACGGACCGGGGCCCCGCGCGGGCCATAGCGGCACCACCCGGACCGCCCGGGGTGCCCGCCCCCGGTGGCGGCGGGGGGTTGAGTGCACCCCGCGGCCCGCGCCCCCACCCGCAGCCCGCACCCCGCTCCCCGCTCCCCGCGCACAGGGACCTATGGCGTGGCTCACAGGGCGGGTCCGCTCGTCAGGAGTGCCGGGCCTGTACCCTCGGCGGCTGCGCCCCCGGCCGGCCCGAACGTGAGGACTGCTCGGTTCCGTGACCCCACTCCCCGCCCCGACGGCCTCCGTCCTCGCCTCGCTCCTCCCCTGCCGCGCGGTCTTCCTCCCGGGCGCCCCCTCCCGTACGGGACGCGTCGCGTTCTGGCTGCCCGGCGGTGAGGCCCCCGTACCGGCGGACGACAGCACGGAGATCTCCGTCGAGGAGCTGACCGTCGTCGACCCGGACGGGCCGGACACGACCACCGTGTCCGTGCGCGCCTCCGTGCTGCCCGTACGCCGGGCCCTGCCCGTCCTCACCCGCGCCCGCGCCGCCGGCGCCGACGGGACGGCCGTCTTCTGGGGCACCGTGGCCGTGCTGGGCCTCCAGCTCGCCGCGCGCGGCGGGCCGGCCGTCCCCGGCGACCCGCGCCGGGTCCGCGACCTGGCCGCCGCCATGCCGCCGGCCGCCCGCCCGGTCCCGCGGCCGGACGACGGCCCCTCGCGGCCGCCCGAGCCGGAGCCGCTCGTCCGGGCCTTCCTCGACGCCGTCGCGGGTGGTCTGCCCCGCTCCGCGGCCGTCGTGGCGCCCGCGCCCCGGCGACCGCCCCTGCTCCGAACGCCGGCGGCGGACGCCGCCGCCGGTCACGACACGCGCGTACGGCTGTCGCTGCGCGTCGAGGACCTCACACGCACGCACCACGGCAGCGACACGCCCCGGGCCGAGTCCCCGCGCTTCCGGGCCGTGCTCCAGGTGCACGCCGTCGGCGACGCCGCGCTCGTCGCGGACGCGGCGGACGTCTGGTCGGGCACGTCCCCGGCGGGGAGCGCGTTCGGCCCGGCCGCGCGCTCGCGGGCGGTCCTCGCGCTGCGCCGCGCCGCGAGCGCCTGGCCCGCGCTCTCGCCCCTGCTCCCGGCCGCCGTGCCCGACGCGGTCGATCTCGACGACGAGGGGGTCGGCGACCTGCTCGGCGCCGCCGGTGCCGCCCTGGACGCGGCCGGCGTCGAGGTGCACTGGCCGCGCCACCTCGTCCGTACGCTCACCGCGCGCGCCGTCGTCGGCCCGCCGGACGGGGCGGCCGGCACCCCGCCCGGCCGGCGCTCCGGCCCACCGTCACCGCTCTCCGCCGGGGCCCCGCTCGCGCTCGGCTGGCGTTTCGCCGTCGGCGACCGGGAAGTGACCCGTGAGGAGCTCGACCTGCTCGCCGAGGCGCGCCGGCCCGCGGTGCGGCTGCGCGACGGATGGGCGCTCGTCGACCCCGAGGACGTGCGGCGCGCCCAGGCGCGCCGGGAGCGGACCGTCACCCCGGTCGAGGCACTCGGCGCCGCCCTCACCGGCCGGGTCCCGGCCGCGCGCACCGGCGACGAGACCGTCGAGGTCGAGGCCACCGACTGGCTGGCGGCCCTGCGGGACCGCGTCGCCGACCCGGCCCCCGTTCGCGCGCCCCTCGCCCAGCCGGCCGCGCTCGCCACGACCCTGCGCGCGTACCAGCTACGGGGCCTGGACTGGCTGGACCGCATGACCTCGCTCGGCCTGGGCGCCTGTCTGGCCGACGACATGGGCCTGGGCAAGACCGTCACCCTCATCGCCCTCCATCTGCGCCGCCGGGACCGGCCCGGCACGGCCGGGCCCACGCTCGTCGTGTGCCCGGCCTCGCTCCTGGGCAACTGGCAGCGCGAGATCGAGCGGTTCGCGCCCGGCACCCCCGTGCGCCGCTTCCACGGCCCCGCGCGCTCCCTGGAGGGCCTCGCCGGCGACGCGTTCGTCCTCACCACCTACGGCACGCTGCGGCGGGACGCGCCCGCGCTGGCCGGGACCGGCTGGGGGCTGGTGGTCGCCGACGAGGCCCAGCACGTGAAGAACCCGCGCTCCGCGACCGCGAGGGCGCTGCGGACGATCGGCTCGGGGGCGCGGGTGGCGCTCACCGGCACCCCCGTCGAGAACAACCTCTCGGAGCTGTGGGCCGTTCTCGACTGGACGACCCCGGGCCTCCTGGGCCCGCTCGACGCCTTCCACCGGCGCCACGCCCGGGCCGTCGAGGACGGCGCCGACCCGGTCGCGGCCGAGCGCCTCGCCGCGCTCGTCCGCCCGTTCCTGCTGCGCCGCCGCAAGTCCGACCCCGGCATCGCGCCCAAACTGCCGCCCAGGACCGAGACGGACCACGGCGTCGCGCTCACCCGGGAACAGGCGGGGCTCTACGAGGCGGTGGTGCGGGAGCTGCTCGCCGAGATCGCCGGGGCGGACGGCCTCGCGCGCCGCGGGCTGGTCGTCAAGCTGCTCACGGGGCTCAAGCAGATCTGCAACCACCCGGCGCAGTTCCTGAAGGAGCGCGCCCCGGACGGGATCGGGCGGCGCTCGGGCAAGGTCGCGCTGCTCGACCGACTGCTGGACACCGTCCTCGCCGAGGGCGAGAGCGTCCTCGTCTTCACCCAGTACGTCGCGATGGGCCGCATCCTGGAGCGGCACCTGGCGGCGCGCGGCGTGCCGGCACTGTTCCTGCACGGCGGCACTCCTGTGGCCGCCCGCGAGGACATGGTCCGCCGCTTCCAGGAGGGCGCGGTCCCGGTCCTCCTGCTGTCCCTGAAGGCCGCCGGCACGGGACTGAACCTGACGCGGGCCACGCATGTCGTGCACGTCGACCGATGGTGGAACCCCGCGGTCGAGAACCAGGCGACCGACCGGGCGTACCGTATCGGCCAGACCAGACCCGTCCATGTGCACCGGCTCGTCGCCGAGGGCACCGTCGAGGACCGGATCGCCGCACTGCTCGCCCGCAAACAGGCCCTGGCGGACGCGGTGCTCGGCGCCGCCGGGGAGGCCGCCCCGACCGACCTGACCGAACTCACCGACGCGGAACTGGCCGCGCTCGTCGAGCTGCGGGCGAGCTGAGGGCGAGCTGAGCGGGAACGGGAGCGCGTGACGATCGCCGGGCCCCGCGGCTAGAGCCCGAAGAGGCCCGTCGGGAAGCCGGACGGCATGGTCGTGGGCAGCGCGGAGGGGAACCACGACGGCAGGTTGCTGGGCAGTGCCGTCGGCATCCCGGACGGCGGGGAGAAGGGCGCGGAGGAGGGCGACGTCGATGTCGCGTTCCCCGCGCCGGGCGAGGCGTCGCTCCCCGCCGCGCCGCCGCGGTGCCCCACGAGGAGCACCGCGCCCAGGGCCAGGCCGGCCACCACGAGCAGCGTGACGACGGCCAGTACGGCCCGCCGGCCGCCGCCACGGGGCGGCGGTCCGGCCGACCAGGACGGGTCCGCGGGTCCGAAGCCGCCGGACGGCGGTCCGGGAGGTGTTCCGGGGGGCGGTCCGGGTGGAGTGGCCATGGAGCCAGCGTCCCCGCGACCGGCGGGCCGTGACCGTGTGGTGACGGTTCCGCTACAGCCTCCTCGCCTGACCGCGACATTCCACCCGGGGCCGCCGCGTGGCGCTACCGGGCCGAAGGTCCCGCGACCGTACGATTTGACGGATGATGAGAGAGATCACCCCATTAGCGGTCACCCCGGAGGAAGGCCTCCAGACCTGCCAGGTCGTCCGTGTTGAGGTAGTCGACTCCCGCGTCCAGCAGCTCCCGCCAGACCGCCGTACGCGCCGGGCCGGGCGCGTCGGGGGTGGCCCAGAAGCGGACCTTCCGGCGTTCCGCGTGCGCGGTGGCGACGATCCGCCGGAGCGCGGATCTCTCCCGTTCCGGCATGGGGCCCGCGCCCTGCCAGGTGAAGTTCTGGGTCCAGTTGTCGCTGACGAGGGGCGCGAAGGACGCCGGGGCGCCGCCGAGGTCGGCGAGCCGGCCGTCGTAGAAGGCGTGGCGCACCCGCTCGGCCTCCATGGGGGCGCGCGCGCCGCGGTCGCCGGAGACGACGGCCGCGACGGCGCCGCGCCGCACCGTCCCGCCGGCGCAGACGCTGAGCATCTCGCGATAGGGGCGCAGGTGCCGGGAGAGGGCCCGGTAGGTGGCCGCGCCCTCCGACTTGATGTCGATGAGCAGTTGCAGGGTGACGTCGTGACCGGGGTGGACACGGCCGTGATGGGCGCGGACCCGGCGCAGGAGCGGGTCGAGGTAGAGGGCCTCCAGGGTGCGGGCCGGGTCGAGGCCGGAGGGGTCGTGGGCCACGAGGAGCCGGCCCCCGACGAGCCAGATGTCGGCCTCGACGCTGCAGAAGCCGTGCGAGAGCGCGTCGGTGAGCGGGTGGGGGTGTTCGTAGTCGTTGTGCGCGTGGGCACGGCGCAGCGGCGGCCGCGTGCGCCCGGCGGCCGGGGCGGCGGCCGCCGCGGTGGGCGCGGTGAGGGCGCCCGCGAGCGCGGCTCCGAGGGTGAGGACGGCTGCTCGGCGCGTACGGGGCATCGACGGACCTCCAGGCTCGGCGGAATCGGTGACGTCGGTGGACCGGGTGTACCCGGCGGACCGGGTCGATCCGGTGAACTCGGCGGATCGGGCGCGCGAATAGCCGTCTCCCGCGCGCGCCGACGTCTGTGAGTATCGGGGCCCGCCGGGCCGTCCGACAGGTCCGTGCCGAGAGGTGACGGGGCGACTCACCGGGCGTTGCGCGGGGTTCTTCGTGGGCATGCATAAGGCCCTTGCGTCATGGCTGACTTGACGGGACCTCTGGGGTGACGATGGGTAGACGTGTACGCCGCGTACGCGCGGTCACTGCGGTGCTGGTGGCATGGGTCTCCCTGCTCGGCGGCCCGGCGTGGGCCGGCACGGAGGAGGTGTCCCCGCTCCGGCTGGAGGCTCCCTCCTCGCTGGGGCCCGGGGTGACGTACCGGGGCTTCTCGGTGAAGGGCTCGCACGGACCGGCGTACGGGCATCTGCTCACGGTCGATCTGCGCGACCGGCACGTGTCGGTGGACCTGCTGTACCCGGGGGCGGTCGGGGCGCGCGAGCCGGTGTCGCGGCTGGCCGCGGGACGCGGCGCGGTGGGCGCGGTGAACGGCGACTTCTTCAACATCACCGAGACCCAGCACCCCGGTGTGGAGGCGACGGGGGCCCCGGCGGGCCCGGCCGTCGCGGGCGGCCGGGAGCTGAAGGGCGCGGTGCCGGACGGCCAGCGTTTCGGGCCCGCGCTGCCGAAGGGCGCCACCACCGAGGACGTCCTGGCGGTGGGGCGGAACGGGGTGGGCCGCCTGGACCGGCTCATGCTGGAGGGGTCGGTGCGCACCGCGGACGACGAGCTGCCGCTGAGCGGCTTCAACCAGTACGCGATCCCGGTGGACGGCATCGGCGCGTTCACGCCCGTCTGGGGCCGTGCCTCCCGGGTGCGCGCCACCTGCGGCACGGACACCGAGCGGGGCGCGCCGTGCAGCGACGACACGTACGAACTGACCGTGCGGCGCGGACGGGTGGCGTCGGCGGCCGACCGGCCGGGACGGGGCGGGATCGCCCCGGGGTCGGTGGTCCTGGTGGGCCGGGAGGACGGGGCGCGCGAGCTGCGCAAGCTGTCGGTCGGCGACCGGGTGACGGTGAACCCGCGGCTGCGGGCCCGGCGGGCCGGCGCGCTCGCCTTCGCCGTGGGCGGCTTCCCGGTCCTGCGCGACGGCCGGCCGGCCGCGGGGCTGGACCACGCCACGGCGGCCGTGCGGACCGCGGCCGGGCTGGCCGCGCACGGGCGGCGGCTGTATCTGCTGGCACTGGACGGCGGCCCGGCGTACCGCTCCGGGCTGACGGTCGCCGAACTGGCCCGGGCGATGGGGAGGATCGGCGCCGTCGACGCGTTCAACCTCGACGGGGGCGGCTCCTCCACGCTGGTCACGGCCCGGGGTGGCGGGAGCCCGGTGGTGCGCAACCATCCGTCCGGAGGCGCCGAACGACCTGTGGCCAACGGTATCGGCGTCTTTATCCGCCCCTGACAATCACACTTCAATCCCATCCGTTTGAGTGATCGCGCCCGGTGAACTCCCGCTGCTAGCTTCGACAGCGCACCGCGCGGGGAATTCACCGGGCCAGCCGCCCGGGCATTCCCGTATTGCGCGCCGTCACAACGAACGCAGCCGTTTCGGGTACAGCCGTTTTGGATGGGTGGGCATTCGCATATGACGACGTCAGTGGAGTCCGGTACGGGCACGGACGATCCGTCGCACCGGCTGAGTCTGGGCACGGAGGCCGCCCGGAATCTGGCGACCACGACCAAGTCCGTACCGCAGATGCAGGGGATCACCTCGCGGTGGCTCCTGCGGCTGCTGCCATGGGTGCAGGTCCCGGGCGGTACGTACCGGGTGAACCGCCGCCTGACGCACACGCTCGGCGACGGCAAGGTGGAGTTCTTCACCACCGGCGCCGAGGTGCGGGTCATCCCGGCGGAGCTGGGCGAGCTGCCCCTGCTGCGCGGCTTCGCCGACCCCGAGGTGCTGGAGGGCCTGGCGAGCCGGTTCGTCCAGCGCGAGCTGCGGCCCGGCGAGGTGCTGGTGGAGGCCGGCCGACCGGCGGACCAGGTCGTGCTGATCGCGCACGGCAAGGCCGAGAAGGTCCGCGACGGCGAGTACGGCGACGAGGCCGTGCTGGGCGTGCTGGCCGGCGGCGGTTACGTCGGCGACCAGGCGCTCGCCGCGCCCCGGGGAGGCGACTGGGACTTCTCCGTCCGCGCGGTGACCGCCTGCACGGTGCTGACCCTGGCGCGCCAGGAGTTCGACGACGTCCTGGAGCGGTCCCCGGCCCTGCGCGCCCACGTGGAGGGCTTCCGCGCCCGTGCCGCCCGGCCGCGGAACGAGCACGGCGAGTCCGCGATCGACGTCGCCTCGGGCCACGTCGGCGAGCCCGCGCTGCCCGGCGTCTTCGCGGACTACGAGCCGTCGCCCCGCGAGTATCCGCTGAGCGTGGCCCAGACGGTGCTGCGGGTGCACAGCCGCGTCGCCGACCTCTACAACGAGCCGATGAACCAGGTCGAGCAGCAGCTGCGGCTCACCATCGAGGCCCTGCGCGAGCGCCAGGAGCACGAGATGGTCAACAACCGCGAGTTCGGCATCCTGCACAACGCGGACCTGAGCCAGCGCATCCACACCCGCGGCGGCCCGCCCACCCCCGACGACCTGGACGACCTGCTGGCGACGGTCTGGAAGGACCCGTCGTTCCTGCTCGCGCACCCGCGCACCATCGCGGCGATCGCGCGCGAGTTCAACCGCCGGGGCATCTACCCGGACCACGTGGACGTCGGCGGCCACCAGCTGCCGGCCTGGCGCGGGGTCCCCCTCTTCCCGTGCAACAAGATCCCGGTCAGCGAGAACGGGGTCAGTTCCATCCTGCTCATGCGCACCGGGCAGGAATCCCAGGGTGTCGTCGGTCTCCACCGCACGGGAATCGCCGACGAATACCAGCCGAGCCTCTCGGTCCGTTTCATGGGAATCAGCGAAAAAGCCATCATCTCTTATCTGGTCAGCGCCTATTATTCGGCCGCTGTTCTTGTGCCCGACGCTCTCGGAATCCTCGAGAACGTCGAGATCGGGCACTGACGGGGAGAAAGCCGGGCGGGCCCCGTCATGGGGCACAGCCGCCGCCCGGCTCTCCGCCACGCCCCGGCACCGTCGTTCGCCCCGCCCCCGCGCACCGAGCGCACGCCTTCTCACAGATGGGTGACCACCACCAATGACCACGTCAGCGGAGCCGGAGACCTCGGAGCAGCCGGCGCAGAACCGGCTCAGCCTCGGCACCGACGCGGCACGCCAGCTCGCGACGACCACCAAGTCCGTCCCCCAGATGCGCGGGATCTCCTCGCGCTGGCTGCTGCGCGTCCTGCCGTGGGTGCAGGTGTCGGCCGGCACGTACCGGGTCAACCGGCGGCTCACCTACACCGTCGGCGACGGCCGCGTCGAGTTCGTCTCGACGGGCTCCGAGGTCCGGGTCATCCCGCCGGAGCTCGGCGAACTCCCGCTGCTGCGCGGCTTCTCCGACACCGACGCGCTGGAGGCGCTGGCGGACGCGTTCGTCCAGCGGGAGTACGCGGCGGGCGACGCCCTCGTGCAGGAGGGGCAGCCGGCCGACCACGTCTTCCTGATCGCGCACGGAAAGCTCACCAAGACGGGCACCGGCGAGTACGGCGACGAGACCTCGCTCGGCACCCTCGCCGACGGCGACTACTTCGGCGAGCAGGTGCCCCTGGAGCCCGACGGCACCTGGAAGTTCACCGTCCGGGCGGTGACCCGCTGCACCGTCCTCGCCCTGCCCCTCCAGGCGTTCCAGGAGCTGGCCGACCGCTCCGAGTCGCTGCGCGCCCATGTCGCCGGCTTCGCCTCCCGGCCCGTCCGCCCGGCGAACAAGCGCGGCGAGGCGGACATCGCCGTGACGTCCGGCCACTCCGGCGAGCCGGCCATCACCGGCACCTTCGTCGACTACGAGCTCGCGCCGCGCGAGTACGAGCTCAGCGTGGCCCAGACGGTGCTGCGGGTGCACACCCGCGTCGCCGACCTCTACAACGAGCCCATGAACCAGGTCGAGCAGCAGCTCCGCCTGACCATCGAGGCCCTGCGCGAGCGCCAGGAGCACGAGATGGTCAACAACCGCGAGTTCGGCCTCCTCCACAACGCCGACATCAGCCAGCGCATCCACACCCGCAGCGGCCCGCCCACCCCCGACGACCTCGACGAGCTGCTGTCCAGGCGCCGCAAGACGCAGTTCCTGCTGGCCCACCCGCGCACGATCGCGGCGTTCGGCCGGGAGTGCAACAGCCGCGGCCTCTACCCGCAGAACATCGAGGTCCTCGGCACGGCCGTGCGCTCCTGGCGCGGCGTCCCGCTGCTGCCCTGCAACAAGATCCCGGTCAGCGAGGCGGGCACCAGCTCGATCATCGCGATGCGTACGGGCGAGGACAACCAGGGCGTCGTCGGTCTCCACCAGACCGGCATCCCCGACGAGTACCAGCCCAGCCTGAACGTGCGCTTCATGGGCATCAACGAGCAGGCGGTCTCGTCCTACCTGGTGAGCGCCTACTACTCGGCCGCGGTCCTGGTGCCCGACGCGCTGGGCGTGCTGGAGGACGTCGAGACCGGGCGCTGAGCCGTCACGGCCGCACGCCGCTCACCAGGTGCGCGGTCGCGGTGAGCCCGTTGGAGATGGTGGGCGCGACGCTCGTACTGGCCAGCAGGAAGCCCAGCAGGACGCAGACCAGCGCGTGCGAGAAGCGCAGCCCTCCGTTGCGCATGAACACCACGGCCATGATCAGGAGCATCAGGACCACGGAGATCGAAACGGCCATGGCGTACCTCCTCGGCGGAGCGGCTGTCGAGCGTCAGTCTCGCCCATCCCACCGCACCGGCCGGGGTGCCGGGCATACGCCATTCGGGTAGGAAAATCACCGATTCGGCCGGTGCGCGGGAGGCGGCGGGATGCGTGCGGTGACGGCACCTCACCCCGCCGTCCCCGCACGGCCCGGCGGCCGGGCGGCGTTCGACAGGCGTACGACCGCCCGCCGTGCCTAGGCTGACGGAATGAGCCGCACAGTCCGGGACAGCGCACCCGCCCCGGCCGCGGAGGCCGGGGCGCGGGGCGCGGGGGTCCCGGGCTCCGCGGACGCCGGCGCCTGGCGTCGCTTCCTGCACCGCGTGCCCGACGGGTTCGCGGTCTTCTTCGGGCTGATCGGCCTCTACTGCGCGCTCACCTCGCTGATCCCCCCGCTGCGGCGCGCGGCGGCACCGCTGACGGCCATGCTGGACCTGCTGACCGTCCCCACCGCCCCCAACCTCGCGCTCGCCGTCTTCCTGCTGCTGCTCGCGACGGCCACGGCGGCCCGCAAGCGCGTCACCCTGTGGTTCGTCCTGGGCTATCTGACCCTGCTGCTGTTCGCGGACGCCCTGCTGACGGCGGTGGGCTACTGGGACACGATCCCCTCGCTCGTGCTGTGCGTCGTCGCGATGGCGCTGCTCGTCCTCGCCCGGCGGGAGTTCTACGCGGCATCACGGCGCGGCGCGTTCCTGCGGGCCCTGCTCGTCCTCGCGGCGGGGCTGGGCGTGGCGGTCCTCGTCGGCTGGGGCCTGGTGTCGGTCTTCCCCGGCACGCTGGAGGCGGGCGGCGGGAACCGGCTGCTGTTCGTCGCCAACAAGGTGTGCGGCGGCCTCGTCAGCGGACGGCACTTCGCCGGCTACCCGCCGCACTGGGTGTACTTCCTCCTGGGGCTGTTCGGCGCCCTGGCGCTCCTCAACGCCGCCATGTCGCTGTTCCGCTCGCAGCGTCTGGAGGCGGCCCTCCACGACGACGAGGAGCCGCGCATCCGCGCCCTGCTCGGCCGCTACGGCGGACGCGACTCCCTCGGCTACTTCGCGACGCGTCGCGACAAGGCGGTCGTCTTCTCCCCCAGCGGCAAGGCCGCCGTCACCTACCGCGTCGAGGCCGGGGTCTGCCTGGCCTCCGGCGACCCGCTCGGCGACCCCGAGGCCTGGACCCCGGCCGTCGACGCCTGGCTGGAGGTGGCGGGCCGCTACGGCTGGCAGCCGGCCGTCATGGGCGCGAGCGAGGACGGCGCCCGGGCCTACGCCCGCTCCGGGCTGGGCGCCCTGCAACTGGGCGACGAGGCCATCCTGCAGGTGGCCTCGTTCGACCTGGAGGGGCGCGAGATGAGGGTGACGCGGCAGGCCGTCAACCGGGTGGAGCGCACCGGCGCGAGCGTCCGCATCCGCCGCCACTCGGCGCTCGGCGACGAGGAGATGCGGGAGGTCATCCGGCGCGCCGACACCTGGCGGGACACCGAGACCGAGCGCGGCTTCTCCATGGCGCTGGGCCGGCTGGGCGACCCCGCCGACGGGGACTGCCTGCTGGTGGAGGCGTTCGACCGCGACGGCACGATGATCGCGCTGCTGTCGTTCGTGCCCTGGGGGCCGGACGGCGTGTCGCTGGACGTGATGCGCCGCGACCGGGCGGCGCCCAACGGCGTCATGGAGTTCATGGTCACGCGGCTGTGCGCGCAGGCCGGGCGGTTCGGGGTGAAGCGGATCTCGCTGAACTTCGCCGTGTTCCGCTCGGCCTTCGAGGAGGGCGCGCGGATCGGCGCGGGGCCGGTGCTGCGGCTGTGGCGCAGGCTGCTGCTGTTCTTCTCCCGGTGGTGGCAGCTGGAGGCGCTCTACCGCTCGAACGTGAAGTACAACCCCGAATGGCACCCCCGGTTCCTGTGCTACGCCGACGCGGGGGCACTGGCCCGGATCGGGCTGGCCGCCGGCATCGCGGAGGGCTTCGTCGCGGTGCCGAGCCTGGGCAAGCTGTGGCGCCGGGGGCGGGGCGCCGCCGGTGGCCGGCCGGCCTCCACGGCGGGCCTGCCGTCCCTGTCCGAGCTCGGCTTCACCGGCGGCGAGGCGGCCGGCGGGCCCGCCGCGGACGAGCTCGCCGGCCTGCCCGAACAGGTCCGGGTGCGGCGGCACAAGCTGGAGCGGCTGCGCGCCGCGGGCGTCGACCCGTACCCCGTGGACGCCCGCCGCACCCACTCCCTCGCCGCGATCCGCGCCGCGCACGGCGCCCTGGGGCCGTCGACGCGCACGGACCAGCGGGTCGTCGTGACCGGCCGCGTGATGCTCGTCCGCCACCACGGCGGGATCGCGTTCGCCCTGCTGCGCGACTGGTCCGGGGACCTCCAGCTCGTCCTCACCCGGGACGGCTCCGGCGCCGAGCTGCTGCGCCGCTTCGCCACCCACATCGACCTCGGCGACCACGTCGAGGCCGAGGGCGAGGTCGGCACCACCGACCGCGGCGAGCTGTCGGTCTTCGTCACCGCCGCCCGGATGACCGCCAAGTGCCTGCGCCCGCTGCCCGACAAGCGGCACGGCCTGAGCGACCCGGAGGCCCGGGTCCGGATGCGCTACGTCGACCTGATCGTCTCGCCGCGCTCCCGGGAGATCATGCGGGCGCGCAGCGCGGCCGTGCAGGCGCTGCGGCAAGGACTGCTCGAGCGGGGCTTCCTGGAGGTGGAGACACCCATGCTCCAGCAGGTGCACGGCGGCGCCAACGCCCGGCCCTTCACCACCCACATCAACGCCTACGACCTGGACCTGTATCTGCGCATCGCCCCCGAGCTGTATCTGAAGCGGCTGTGCGTGGGCGGCCTGGAGAAGGTCTTCGAACTGGGCCGCACCTTCCGCAACGAGGGCGTGTCGTACAAGCACAACCCCGAGTTCACGATGCTGGAGGCGTACCAGGCCTTCGCCGACTACGACGTGATGCTCGACCTGACCCGCGAGCTGATCCAGCGGGCGGCGGTCGCCGCGCACGGCGCGCAGATCGCCGTACGGACGGACGCGGACGGGCGACGCACCGAGCACGACATCTCGGGGACGTGGCCGGTGCGGACGGTGTACGGCGCGCTGTCCGAGGCCCTGGGGCAGGAGGTGGGGGCCGGTACGTCCGTGGCCGAGCTGCGCGCGCACTGCGACGCGGCGGGCGTGCCGCACCGGCCCGACGACGGGCGCGGCGACATCGTGCTGGAGCTGTACGAGCGGCTGGTCGAGGAGCGCACCACCCTGCCGGTCTTCTACAAGGACTTCCCCACCGACGTCTCGCCGCTCACCCGCCCGCACCGGGCCGACCCGCGGCTGGCCGAGCGCTGGGACCTGGTGGCCTTCGGCACGGAGCTGGGCACGGCCTACTCCGAGCTGATCGACCCCGTCGAGCAGCGCCGCCGGCTGACGGCGCAGTCGCTGCTGGCGGCGGGCGGCGACCCGGAGGCGATGGAGCTGGACGAGGACTTCCTGCGCGCCCTGGAGTACGCGATGCCGCCGACCGGCGGGCTGGGGATCGGGGTGGACCGGCTGGTGATGTTCCTGACCGGGCTGTCGATCCGGGAGACGCTGCCGTTCCCGCTGGTGCGGCACCTGTAGGCGTCTCTTCAGCTGATGTGGTCCCAGCTCACCGTCCTGTCGCACCAGCGCTCCAGCAGGACGCGGTCGTGGCCGACCGCCAGCAGACCGGCGCCGTTCTCGCGGCGGTACGCCTCCACGACGGCCACGAGCGCCGCCGTCGTCGACGCGTCCAGCATCGCGGTCATCTCGTCGCAGATCAGCCAGCGCGGGCGCGGCGCGAGCGCGCGGGCCAGGCAGGCGCGTTGCAGCTGGCCGTCGCTGACCTGGTGGGGGCGGCGGGCGAGCAGCTCGTCCGAGAGCCCGACGGCCGCCGCCAGCCCGGCCACGCGGTCCGGTACGTCGGCGCGCCGGCCGGCGGCGCGCAGTGGCTCGGCGATCAGGTCGCGCAGCCGCAGCCGGGGGTCGGCGGACTGCCGGGGCTGCTGGAACACCACGCCGAACGCGGTGCGCTGGGCGCGCGGGGCGCGGTGGCGCCAGCCCCGGGCGGGTTCTCCGTCGATGACGACGGTGCCGGCGTCCGGCCGGTGCAGCAGCGCGGCGACACGGGCGAGCGTGGACTTGCCGCAGCCGCTGGGGCCGAGCAGGCCCACGGCCTCGCCGTCGGCGACGGTCAGCGAGACGGACCGTACGACGGGTTCGCGCGGGTCGTAGCCCGCGGTGATGCCGCGCAGCTCAAGCACGGGAGGCCTCCTCGGCTGCCGCGTACGGGTGGTGGCAGGCGGCCCCGCCGGCGAGGTCCGGGACGGTGGCGCAGGCGGCCGTCGCCCGGTCGCAGCGGGCGGCGAACGCGCAGCCGTCGGGGAGGTCGCCCAGGTCCGGGGGCATGCCGGGGATGGGGGTGAAGGCCCGTTCGGGCAGCGCGTCCAGCAGGCCGCGCGCGTAGGGGTGGCCGGGTCCCGGCGTGCCGAAGAAGGTGTCGGCACCGGTGAGTTCGACGATGCGGCCGGCGTACATCACGGCCACCCGGTCGGCGATCCGCAGGGCGGCCGCGAGGTCATGGGTGATCATCAGCAGGGCGCGGCCGGCGTCGACGTGCCGGCGCAGTTCGTCGACCGTGCGGTCGACGAGGTCGCGGTCCAGGCCGGTGGTGGGCTCGTCGGCGAGCAGCAGGGGCGCGTCGCCGACGAGCGCGAGGGCGGTGGCGGCGCGCTGGGCGAGGCCGCCGGAGAGCTGGTGCGGGTAGCGGTCGAGGTGCCCGGCGGGGAACGCGGCCCGTTCGGCGGCGGCCTCGGCGGCCGGGCGCAGCGCGCGCCCGCGGACGCCGGTGAGCTCCCGCACGGTCTCCTCCAGCTGGGCCCGGACGGTGCGTACGGGCGTCAGATGGGCGGCGGGGCTCTGCGGGACGAGCCCGACGCGGCGGCCGCGGACGGTGCGGGCGAGGGTGCGTTCGCCGGCGGCCAGCAGGTCCAGGTCGCCGAGGAGGGCCCGGCCCGCGGTGGCCGCGTTGCCGGGCAGCAGGCCCAGGAGGGCGGCGGCCAGGACCGACTTGCCGCAGCCGCTCTCGCCGACGAGGGCCAGGCACTCCCCCGGCGCGAGGCGGAAGGACGCGTCGGTGACGGCGGCGACCTCCCGGCCGCCGCCCATCCGGAACCGTACGGTCAGCCCGCGGACGTCCAGCACGGTCACAGGGCGGGCTCCGATCCGCGGCGCGGGTCGAGGCGGGCGCGCCAGGCGCCGGCCAGGGCCGCGACGGCCAGGGTGGGGACGATGAGGAAGAGGCCGGGGAAGAGGGTCGGCCACCAGTCGCCGGCGAGGAGGGAGCCGCGGCCGGCGTCGACCATGGTGCCGAGGCTGGCCTGGTGCGTGGGCAGGCCCAGGCCCAGGAAGGACAGGGCCGACTCGTGCCAGATGGCGTGCGGGACCATCAGCACCGCCGCGAGCCCGGCCTTCGGCGCCACCGCCGGCAGCAGGTGCCGTACGGTGACGCGCCACCGCGAGGAGCCGCCGGAGACGGCCGCGTCGATGTACGGGCGGGTGCGCAGCGACAGCACCTCGGCCCGGACGATCCGCGCGGTCGACAGCCAGTGGGTGACGGCGACGGACGCGACGACGGGCCAGACACCGGGCCGGAACAGGGCGACGACGACGATGCCGAGCAGCAGGTGCGGCACGGCGGAGAACAGGTCGACGACGCGCATCAGCACCCGGTCCGTCCAGCCCCCGAGGGCGCCCGCGAGGGCTCCGGCCGCCGTGCCGACGACGGTGGCGACGAACGCCGCGACGACGCCGACGAGGAGGGAGACGCGCAGTCCGTGGACGCAGCGGAGCAGCAGGTCGCGGCCGACCTCGTCGGTGCCGAAGGGGTGGGACCAGGACGGGGGGTGGAGCCGGGCGGCCAGGTCGACGGCCCGTTCGTCGAGCGGGAAGGCCAGGGGGACGAGCAGGGCGGTCAGCACGACGACGGTGACGGCGGCGGCCGCGAGGCGCAGACGGGTGCGGCCGGTCATGCGGGGGCGGGTACGGCCGGTCATGCGGGGGCGGGTACGGCCGGTCGTACGGGAGAGGGTGCGGCCGGTCGTACGGGGGCGGGTGCGGTCAGTCATTCCAGCCCACCCTCGGGTCGGCCAGCCCGTACAGCAGGTCGGACAGGAGGTTGCCGACGAGGACGGCGGCCGTGGCGAGCACGGTCAGCGCTGCGAGCAGCGGGAAGTCGACCTTCGTGGCGGCCTCGACCGTGGCCGAGGCGATGCCGGGCCAGCTGAAGACCGTCTCGACCAGCAGCGCGCCGGTGATCAGTTCGGGGACCCGGGAGCCGATGAGGGTGAGGACGGGCAGCAGCCCGGAGCGCAGGGCGTGGTGGAGGAGGACGGTGCGTTCGCGCAGGCCACGGGCGCGGGCGCCGCGCACGGCGTCCTCGGCCAGCGCGTCGCCGACGCCCTGCCGGACGTACAGCACGAACCACGGCAGCTGGGTGACGGCGAGCACGCCGGCGGGCAGGACGAGGTGGGTGGCGACCTGGCCGGCGGTGACGGCGTCGCTTCCGGTGTCGGTGAGGCCGCCGGCGGGCAGCGCGCCGAGGCGGATCGCGAAGAACCAGACGGCGAGCAGGCCCAGCCAGAAGGGCGGGGCCGCCTCGATCGTGTACGCCAGACCGGTGACGGCCCGGTCGAACAGGCCGCCGCGGCGGCGGGCGGCGAGCACGCCGAGGGCGGTGCCGGCGCTGACGGCGACGACGAAGGCGACGCCGCACAGCAGGACGGACCAGCCGAGGCGCTCGCCGATGACCTGGCTCACCGGCTGGCGCAGGGCGGCGGAGTCACCGAGGTCGCCGCTCAGGGCGTGGCCGAGCCACTCCCACCAGCGGGCGACGAAGGGCCGGTCGGCGCCGAGGTTCTCGCGCAGCCGGTCCAGGACCTCCTGACGGGCCCCCAGCCCGGCGGCCCCGGCGTAGGCCCGGGCCGGGTCGAAGGGGGAGGCCGCCGCGATCGCGAACACTCCGAACGTGACGGCCGCGAGGAGCGGGACGGCGGCCAGCAGCCGCCGTCCCGCCATGCGTGCCATGGGCCGCCAGGGGAGGCCAGGGCCCGAGGGGCCCTTGGTGGCGGGGACGGTGGTGCGGCGGGTGGTGCGGCGGGTCACTTCTCGGGCTGCCAGGCCTCGACGTTCCACCATGGGCCGGCGCCGAGGCCGTGGTCGTGCGGCTCGACCTGCGTGGTGAGGTCGCCCCACGTGTCGTTGACGACGTAGAGGTGGTCGACGTGGGTGAGGAAGACGTAGCCGGGGTTGTCGGCGAGGCGGCGCTGGACCGTGTCGTAGGCGGCCTTGCGGGCGGCCTTGTCACCGGAGCGGCGGCCCTCCTCCAGGGCCTTGTCGACGGCGGGGTCGGCGTAGGCGGCCATGTTGTTGAAGCCGTCGAGGGCGAGGGAGGAGTGCAGCAGGTTGTAGAGGTCGAAGTCGGGGTCGGCGGGGTTGCCGCCGCCGGCGAGGACGGCGTCGTCCTTCATCCGCGGCTCGATGACCTCCCAGGTGCCGCTCTGGACCTTGACGTCGATGCCGGCCTTCTTGGCGTCGGAGGCGAAGGCGAGGGCGTGCTCCTCGCGGAGCTTGTCACCCGCGGGGAACCAGAGGGTGAAGGCGGCGCGCTGTCCGTCCTTCTCCCGGATACCGCCGTCGCCGTCCCCGGCCTTCCAGCCGGCGTCGTCCAGCAGCTTCTTGGCCTTGTCCAGGTCGTGCGGGCGCTCGGTGCCCTTGGCGAACCACTCGCTGTCGGTGGGGACGGGCCCGTACCCGGCCCGGCCGGCGCCCTCCAGCAGCTTGCCGACCATGGCCTCGCGGTCGACGGCGAGGTCGAGCGCGCGGCGCACGGCGAGGTCGCCGGTGACCTTGCCGGCGGTGGGCAGGGTGACGCCGCGGAAGTCGGTGGTGCGGGCGGTGATCGTCCGCTTGGACTTGTCGCCCTTGAAGCCCTTGGCGAGGTGGGGCGGCAGGATGGCGCCGTCGAGGTCGCCGGAGCGCAGCCGGGTGGCGCGCACGTCGTCGTCCTTGATGATCGCCATGGTGAGCCTGCCGACCTTGGGCTCGCCGCCCCAGTAGCCGGGGTTGGCCTTGAAGGTCAGCTTCTCGCCCTTGCTCCAGCCGGTGAGGACGTACGGTCCGGTGCCGACGGGCGCGGTGTTGAACGAGCCGGTGTTGACGTCCTGTCCCTTGGCGACGTGCTCGGGGACGATGGGCAGCACGGTGCGCTCGGCGAACGGCGCGTAGGCGTACTTGAGCGAGAAGACCACGGTGTCGTCGCCCTCGGCGGTCACCTTGTCGATGGCGTCGAGCTCGCCCTTGGCGGCGTTGTTGGTCTTCTCGTCGAGGATGGTCCGGTAGGTGAAGACCACATCGGCGGCGGTGAACGGCTTGCCGTCGCTGAAGCGCACACCCCGGCGGAGGCGGAAGGTGTACGTCCGGCCGTCGTCGGAGACCTTCGGCAGCTCGGCGGCGAGCGCAGGCCGGAGCCGCATGGCGGCGTCGCGGCGGAGCAGCCCGTCGAAGATCTTGGAGTTGCCGTCCTTGCCGTACCCGAGCAGCGGGCTGAGCGTCTCCGGCTCGTTGGCCAGCCCCACGACGAGCGAGTCCGACCCCCCACCGGCGGCTCCCCCGCTCCCGGGCGCCGAACAGGCCACCGCCCCCGCCGCGAGAACGCCTGCCATGGCCATGGCGGCCATTCCCCGTATGGACCGGGCCGTCATGCCCCGCACCTCTCATCACGCTGTATTGCTATTGCGAACAAATCGCAATTAAACAACAGGCAAAAGAAGGGGCGGGGATCGGGGGTACATCGGTGCAGGCCAGAGGGGGCTGGCTGGTGAAGGCTGGTGACGTCGGCCCGGGGAGCCAAAGAGGGAGCCACCGGGCCGCACACGACGGCTTCGCGGGGTGCTAGGACGACCGCTCCCCGCCGTCCTCCTCGACGAGAAGGTCGTCCAGGGCGTCCGCGAAGATGTCGTCCATGGCCTCCGCTCCCGCTGTGATCGCCGGACGCAGCTGCTTGCGGTAGACGAGCTCCGTGGTGGCGCTGCCGTTGTGCCCGACGATGCGAGAGATCTCCTCGATCGGGATGCCGTGGTCCGACAGCAACAACACGAAGCTGGTCCGTAACTCCCGCGGCGTCCACGCGGCCGGCCGCTCGAAGCCCGCCTCCTTCAGGAGGGCCCTGAAAAGACGGCGGACGTCGTGCGAGTCACGCTGTTCCCGAGGAGGTCCACCTACCCTCAAGGCCCCGGGCCTCGCCTCCAATGACAAAAAGTCGAGGTAACACCAAGGCCATCAGCGAGAGTCAAGCCATTCATAGCCATCGATCCACCCGATCAAGTCGGAGAATCGAGGTCTGAGGTTTATTCGCTACCTTTTTCTACACTTACCTTTACTAGGGACTCGATGGGCTGGAATAGCCCGGCCTGATCGGTGAGCTGTCCGTCAGAGCTGATGCCTCCGGCGGGGGCGCTCTGGCTCCGGGACGCAGGGGCCAATCGTGCGTCCGCGGGTGCGTCGGGGTTCGGGGGGCTGTCATCCCGCCTGCCGTCGTCCCAGGGCAAGCCGTGGCAGACCAGCCATCAGGGGCCCGGGCGGCGGATCGAGATACTGTCCGGGCTGCCCGCATCACTTACCGTACCCTCAGCCACACCTCGTACGTTTTCTACCGTCAGCCGGAATTCAACTCTTTAAAGAGTTGAGTGGTTTCATGGTTGGGGCCGTATCTCGCCAGAGCTTGCCCGTAGCCTTCAGAAGCGGCCCAAGCCGCGGCAGCAAGGTCTCCAACCTCCCTATAATTCACAGCCAAATTCGCCAGAGTCAAAATAGTCAAGGGGTGTTCTCTACCGACTGCGCCTGCCGCAACTTGGAAAGCCCTCTCCGCATACGGCAAGGCCTCTTGATATCGCCCTTGATGGAAAAATATCGCTGCCAATTGACTGAGTCGATTAGCCGTGGACGAATGCCCATCTCCCAGATTGCTTTCCGTTATCCGGAGCGCTTCCCTGGCCAACGGCAAGGCTTCATCGTACCGCCCGGCGCGTATGTAATCGGCACAAAGATTGTTCATGCAGATAGCCGTCAGCGAACTGCCTACACCGACAAGAGCCTGGGCATCTTCCAATGCCCTGCGGGCCAATCTTTCGGCTTCATGAGGGCGCTTGAGCGATCGATATAGGGCTGCGAGATTACTGCACGCCGCAATAACGGAGGTGTGACGTTTGCCGTAAATTTCCTCGCTCGCACTGAGCGCTTTCCTCGCGAAGGGAAGGCCCTCCGAAGGGCGACCGACATCCCGATACAGTGCTGCAAGGTTATTTAGGCATTGCAGGAGACTCGGCCCGCCGATGCTGGACTTCTCCAACATATGCAATGCCTCTTTAGTTACCTTCAAGGCTTGGTCGTACAGTCCCGCTTCTCGCGCAATTGCCGCCATGTTTCCCAGGATCGTCGCAAAGGTTTCATTGCTAATGAATTCAGGAGGAATGGACCGCAGCAAGGACATTGCTGCGGTCATGTCCTCCGTTGCTCCTTGACTGTCACCCAACGAATGACGTATCGCTCCCCGCACCATGAGGGAATGAAGGTGGCTACGTTCGCCCTCAACGGCTTGGCTACTGGCCTCGACTGCCTGCTCGGCCAGTTCTACCGCCTTCAGTAGATCGCCGTAGTCCTTGTAGTCATCGGCAAGGTTGGAGAGGTTAGTAAAGACGCTCTCCTGATCATCCTCGGCAATGGAGGCCGCGAGGGCGCGTTCCCTGAGTTTTATAGCCTTGGCCGGCTGATCCTGGCTTCTATAGAAAGATGCCGTCTCGGCGATCAGGTACCTGAATTTTTCACTGCTGGCGTCGTCTGGCAGGTGATTGATCAACGTCTCGATATGAGGGAGCAGGGATCTCCACTTGGGCCACGCCCGAAAGTCCCTCACGTCTCCTTGAACGAACTCGGCCATGAGATCAAGCGCCCCAGTCGCACCGGAGGCCGACACATCGGCGAGGTATGACTTTGAGCGTACGACTGCCTGAACAAGCCGATGAATATCGATGGCCGAAGGCCTTAGTTGGATCATGCTGTAAGAAGCGAGCAGGGCCAGCGCTTCGTTCCCGTCTAGCTCGTCTTCGAACGCAGGATCCAAGATTTGCCGCGGTAGATCAGCCGGGGCAAAATACGATAGAACCTCAAGGATCTTGATTGCTTGCGGGTTCCTGGCTGCAATCGCTTCTAGTGTGATATCCCACACGCGCGCGATAGTCCGCTCCGGGTTCCGCCCTTCAGCCGAGGCCCCATGCATCCGCTCTGCATGAGAGCGCAGCCTCGCCAAGTAGTAGGTCGGCTCAACTTGCGTCTGCATTATGTAGGAACCGGCCTGAATAAGCCCCAGAGGCAAGTCCCCCAGCTCTTCTGCAATTGCTTCAAGGGCCGGAGTGGAGAGGGAATTCAAGTCGGCATCAATGAGCTCGACAAGCAGCTGCACCGCCTCTGTGCGGCTCAGAGGATTCAGCGGAATCTCTCTGCCAATCCCGTCCCATCCATACCTTCGTCGCGAGGTGATGATAATGTGCCCTCCTGCAGGGCTGGCAACCAAGTCGTGAATTGACCGCGGTTCTTCGACGTTATCCAGAACTAGAAGCCAGCCAGATGTGCGCTGCAGCCAATTCATGGCCCAAGTAGCACTCTCAGAGGTACTTAGCCCAAGGGCCAGCGATGGCGAAATGGCTTGAGTTAGCCCCGCCAGGCCAAGTGTCAAGTTCTCCGGCGAATCGGCCGCGATCCACCAAGTGGCAACTCTGGACTCGACTCCCACACGCGCCCTTTCCAGGGCAATTCGCGTCTTCCCTGTACCGCCGAGGCCGTGAATTACATACACGGCCTCGGTGCGCAGATCAGAAATTTTAGCCATTTCTGACCGCCGCCCAACGAATCCCACCGTGTCAGCAAACGGAAGGTTCGATAGGCCTTCGACTGAGGCAGGTTCCGAGGAGTCATGGGATACAGTCACCCTACGCATGTCGAAATGCGCATTGGGGCCGGTGCTCGCGACGCCGGAGTTTTGAGACACCGCGATCGAAGAAGAACCTTCAGCCCTTACGTCGTATTTTCGCTTAGATCTCTTCTTCCTGCCCATCAGCGCTGGATGGTCGCAGAATCTCCAGTGCTGGCTATGCCACTGATGACATTCGCCGCTACTGATCGCTCCCCCGAGGCCACGATCGAGTTTGTTCCTTGACCAAGCATCTCTCGCAACTCGTTCGCAAGTTCAGTGTCAGCGAGAATCGCAGCCTTTACACGGACACGCAACACTGCCTGCAGGTCCGGGTCGTTCGGGTCTTCGGCAAGATCGGTTACGGCTGATTCGATCCCGCTTTCGGTACCCCGCCTCGATAGGAGACGCTGGATCAGTCGATACCCGAGAGACACTGTGCCGTCTGCCGCTGCTACTTCCAGCCGTGTGAGAACAGCAGCCCCGTATGTGGAGACTGCCGTTACCGCGAAGGGAACGATTTCTGCAGCGAGCACTTGAGCGTCCACTTACCCCTCCCAAGGTACAGATCCAACTGAGCTTAGCGCTGGGAGGTCAGGATCGGCGTCCACTCGACGAGATCCGCTGACGATGCTGGTGGGCGCACCATGCGCGGGCCAGCGGTAAGAGGCGCACCACGGTGCCGACAGCACCGCTGGCTGTGCCTCCGATGCACGGCGTGCGACCCCAATCCTTCGAAGGTGATCCGAGTGAGTAGCGCGTGGGAATCCACAACCTTGGCACCTGATGCCTGTCTTTCCAGGCCAGGAAGCTGCTCTAGGGTGACGACCCGTGCCCTCCAGAGCCGTGTGCTCTGGGCGGCATGATGGCTCCATGACTGATTCCAGCAGGGCCCCCGTTGAGAGCACCCGACTTACAGCAGTGACCGATGGTGTGGCGCAAGCCTTCACTTGGGAGGCGGACGCGCGGATCGGGGTGCGAGGCCTGGGGGGAGAGGTCGTGATCGAGGCGAACGCCGCAGGTCTCAGGACGCTTGCTGGGCACCTGATGGTGCTTGCCGCGGAGGGTGTTCCCGGTGGGAGTCACCTGCACCTCGAAGAGAGCAACGGGCTGGAGGACGGTTCCCTCAGCCTGGTCCTGGAGCGGTGCGACGAGGAGTGAGGGCGGCCGACGGTCGTAGTGCAGCTGGGGGTGGAGCTGACATCAACGATGGCGGATAGCAGTAGCTGTCTGTGTCTCCCCAGGGGGCGGCTGGCCCGTGGGAACTGAGGGCAGGGGCTTACAAGCAGCTGTCCCCGACCGCAGGACAGGACGACGGGGCTCGCGGCCGTGGTCCGGCGGGATGTGACTGCCGCCCAGTCGACGGCGGAAGGCTGGGCACCCATGCCCGTCATCGAGACCCGGTCCGGTGCATTCGGAGGGGAGGCGGATGGCAGTGGCTGGGACCTAGCAGAAGTGTGGAGCTCAGACCAAGACGACCGGCAGGCCATGCAAGGCAACGGTCATGAAGGGGACTTCACGCTGTCGCAAGCACCAGGGGAACGAACGACGCGCCCGTTACGCAACAGGCAAAAGAAGCGACGTGATCCGGGGGTCACGCCGTCCGGTGCGGGGCCGGGCCCGTTGTGCCGCGTTCTGTGAGGTGGGGGGTCGGGGTCCGGGTGGTGCGGGGTGGGGCGCCCGACAGGAGGGAGAGGAGGTGGTCCGCCGCCTCGCGGCCGAAGGCCGGTGTGTCGCGGGTGAGGGCGGTCAGGGCGGGGTGGGTGGTGCGGCAGAGGAGCGAGTCGTCCCAGGCCACGATGGACAGCGCGGCCGGGACCTGGACGCCTCGGGCGGCGGCGACCGCGAGGCCGGCCACCGCCATGACGTCGTTGTCGTAGACGATCGCGGTGGGCGGCCGCCGGGCGGCCAGGACGCGGCGGGTGGCCTCCGCGCCCGCCGCGTCCGAGTAGTCGGTGGTGACCGAGACCGCGCCGGGCAGACCGCGGCGGGCCGCCTCGGTGCGCAGGGAGTCGATGCGGCGGCGGGTGTGGGCGAACTCCGGCAGGCCCGCGATGTGCACGATGCGACGGTGGCCGAGGCGGTGGAGGCGGTCGACGACGGAGGCCATGGCGCCGGCGTCGTCGGCCCCGACCACGGAGAGGGGCGCGCCCGGCGGGACGGCCGCCGCGGGGGCGCCGACGATCACGGCGGGCAGACCCAGCTCGGCCAGGAGGGCCGGGCGGGGATCGGTGTCGCGGGGGTCGACGACGAGCAGGCCGTCCACGCGGTGCTCGGCCCACCAGCGGCGGTGGACGGCGCACTCGGCGGCCACGTCCTCGACGACCTGGAGGAGCAGGCCGAGGCCGCGGCCTGCGAGGGATTCCTGGACTCCGGAGACGAGTTGGAGGAAGAACGACTCGACGCCCAGGGTGCTCGCGGGCCGGGCCAGGACGAGGCCGACGGTGGCCGCGCCCTCGCCGGACAGGGCCCGGGCGGCCGCGCTGGGCCGCCAGCCGAGCTGTTCGGCGACGCGCCGGACGCGGGCACGGGTGGCGGCCGAGACGCCGGGCCGGTCGTTGAGCGCGAAGGAGACCGCGCTCTCCGAGACCCCGGCGCGGCGCGCGATGTCCTTCATCGTCGGCCTGCGCGGCATGGCTCTCCTTCCCCGGTGCCCCCGCACACTAAAGCGCATTAGTCCGTGGCGGAAGTACGGCGGGAGTGTGGTGGGAGTGTGGGTGGGAGTATTGACGAACTCCCTTTCGGGGTGCAGGTTTTGACCTGCCCGGAGCGTCCGGGCCGCCGCATGTCCGCACGCTGTCTCCTGCCGGCCGTCCCCGTTCGAAGGAGCTCCGCCCGCCATGCCCGTACGCCGGTCCAGACATCCCGCCGTGCCGCTCCTCGCCACCGCGCTGCTGCTCACCGCCTGCGGTTCGGGCGGAGGTGGTGCGGACGGCGGTCCGGGTGCCGCCGACGGCACTCCGGAGGGCCGTATCACGTTCCAGACCTGGAATCTGCGCGCGAACTACAAGGACTATTTCGAGGGCCTGGTCCGGGATTTCGAGCGGAAGTACCCCGATGTGAAGGTCAGATGGCTCGACCAGCCCGCCGAGCACTACGCCGACAAACTCAGCGCCGACGCGGGCGGCGGCACCCTGCCGGACGTCGTCAACGTCTCCCCCGACCTCTCCTATCCGCTGGCCAAGGCCGGGCTGCTGATGAATCTGGACAAGGAGAAGGCGGCGGCGCGGTTCAAGGGCGAGTACACGGCGGAGGCCTGGCAGGGCAATGTGCTGCCGGGGCTCGGTGGCGCGTACGCCTTCCCCTGGTATCTGAACACCGGGCCGCTCTTCTACAACAAGGAGCTCTTCCGGCGGGCCGGCCTGGATCCGGAGAAGCCGCCGCGGACGTACGACGAGCTGTTCGCGGCCGCGGACCGCATGGCGGGCCGCTCCGGCGGAGGAGCCGCCACCCTGGCGAGCTCCCCCACCATCGAGGACTTCGGGCGCTACGGCGTGCGGCTGATGAACGACGACGCCACGAGGTTCACGTACGACGAGCCCAAGGGCGTGGAACTCCTGGCCCGTTACAAGAAGCTCTACGACCACGGCGGGCTCGATCCGCAGGCGCTCACCAATACGCCGGAGAAGGCGGGCCAGCGCTTTCTGGAGCAGAAGGTCGCCATGAATCCGGGCGGCGCCCACGACCTGGAGAACTTCCGGAAGAACGCGCCGACGCTCTACCGCGGCCTCGGCATCACGGACGCGCCCAACAACACCGGCAAGCCCAACATGTATGTGATGGGCCTCGCCGTCGGTGAGAAGAGCCGGCACAAGGCCGCCGCGATCGCGTTCGCCCACTTCGTCACCGACCGCGCCCACCAGGAGGAGTTCGCGCACAGGGTCGCCGTCTTCCCCAGTACCCGGGGGTCGCTGGAGGACCCGTACTGGACGAAGGACGACGGCACCGACGCGGGCCGGGTACGGGTGGCCTCGGCGCGGATGCTCAAGGGGGCGGTCAACTACACGCCCGTGGTGATGAGCGACGAGATGAAGACGGTGCTGCGCAACGAGGTGGCCAAGGCGCTCCAGGGCAAGAAGTCGCCGCAGCGGGCGCTCGACGACGCGGTGGCGCGGAGCAACACGCTCCTCGGCCGGGGCTGAGCGCGGGTGTCCCCCCGGCGTACGCACCGGGCGACCAGCCCCTGGCTGTTCCTGCTGCCCGGCCTGGCCGTCGTCGCGGCGTTCAGCCTCTACCCGTTCCTCGGCACCGTCCGCGCGGCGTTCACCGACGCCCGCACCCTGACCCCCGGCCACTGGGTGGGGGCGGCGAACTTCCGGGCGCTGCTGGACGACGAGCAGTTCTGGGTGGCGCTGCGCAACAGTGGTCTGTACGTGCTGCTGGTCGTGCCGTTCACCGTGGTGCTGCCGCTGCTGCTGGCGCTGCTGGTGCACAAGCGGCTGCCGGGCGTGGGCTTCTTCCGGTCGGCCTTCTACACCCCGGTGGTCGCCTCCGTCGTCGTGGCGGCCCTGATCTGGGGCTGGATGCTGGACGACCGCGGCCTGGTCAACGGCATCCTGGGCGCGCTCGGCGCCGGCCCGGTGGGATTCCTGGGTGACGAGTGGCTACTGCTGTTCAGCGCCATGGCACTCACGGTCTGGAAGGGCCTGGGCTACTACATGGTCATCTACCTCGCCGCGCTGGGGAACGTCCCGCGCGAGCTGCACGAGGCGGCGGCCGTCGACGGCGCGGGCGCGCTGCGCCGCTTCACCAGCGTCACCGTCCCCGCGCTGCGCCCGACGATGGTGCTGGTCGCCGCGCTCTCGTCGGTGGCCGCTTTCAAGGTCTTCTCCGAGGTCTATCTGCTGGCCGGCCCGTCGGGCGGGCCGGCCGGGCAGGACACGACGCTGGTGATGCTCGTACAGCGGACCGGCACCGGGCTCGACGGCCGGGTGGGCTACGCCTCCGCCGTCTCGCTGGTGGTCTTCGCCGTCACGCTGCTGCTGATGCTCCTCGTGCTGCGCGCGGGCCGGGCGAGGGAGGACGCCTGATGGGGAAGGACGTCTGATGGGGAAGGACGCCTGATGGGGCGCACGCCGGGCTGGGAGAAGGCGCTGCGCTACCTCCTGATGCTCCTGGTGCTGGCCGTGACGGTCGGGCCGTTCCTCTGGCAGCTGTCCACCTCCTTCAAGGGGACGGCCGAGGACATCTACACCTCTCCCCCGCGCTTCCTGCCGGAGCGTCCGACGACCCGCAACTACGCCGGGGTCGCGGACGTCATCCCGGTCTGGGACTACGCGCTGAACTCGCTGCGGGTCGCGGTGGCGAGCGTGCTCACCAACCTGGCCGGCGCCTCGATGGCCGGCTACGCGCTGGCGCGGCTGCGCTTCCGGGGGCGCCGGGTCGCGGGCCTGGCCTTCGTGATGGCGCTGCTGGTGCCGCTGGAGTCCATCCTCATCGCGCAGTTCACACTGATCCGCGAGCTGCGGCTGAACGACACGCTCACGGCCGTGGTGCTGCCCGGTTCCGTGGGCGCCCTGAACGTGCTGCTCATGCGGAACGCGTTCGCCGCCGTGCCGTACGAGGTCGAGGAGGCGGCCGTCGTCGACGGGGCGAACGTCTGGCAGCGGTTCACCCGGATCGCGCTGCCGTCGGTGCGCGGCACGCTGGCGGTCGTCGCGATCTTCTCGTTCATGGGGGCCTGGGACGACTTCCTCTGGCCGCTGATCGTCCTGTCCGACCCGGAGCACTTCACGCTGACGGTCGGCCTGAACTTCCTGCACGGCACGTTCGCCCAGAACCCCCGGTTGGTCGCCGCCGGGACGGTCATCGCGGTCGCCCCGCTCGTCGTGATGTTCGCCTGCCTCCAGCGGTACTTCTTCCGCGGCGTCGGCGAGGGCGCCGTCAAGGGCTGAGTCACAAGCTGAAGGGACACAACGCCTCATGCGCTTCGGCGTCAACTACACCCCCACCCACGGCTGGTTCCACCACTGGCTCGACTTCGACCTGGACACCGTCCGCGCCGATCTGGACTCCGTCGCCGCGCTCGGCGCCGACCACATCCGCGTCTTCCCGGTCTGGCCCCTCTTCCAGCCCAACCGGACCCTGATCCGGCCGCGCGCCGTCGAGCAGCTCGCGCGCCTGGTGGACGCCGCCGGTGAACGGGGGCTGGACGTCGGGGTCGACGGGCTCCAGGGGCACCTCTCCAGCTTCGACTTCGTCCCCTCCTGGACCACCACCTGGCACCGCCGCAACATCTTCACCGATCCCGCCGTGGTCGAGGCCCAGGCCGCGTACCTGACCGTGCTGGCGCGGGCCCTCGCCGACCGGCCGAACTTCCTGGGGATGACCGTCGGCAACGAGATCAACCAGTTCTCCGGCCGCCCGCACCCCGACCCCGACCGGATCGGCCCCGACGAGGCGGCCCGCTGGCTGCGGCGGATGCTCGACGCGTGCGAGGGGGGCGCGCCGGGCCGCACCCATCTCCACGCGTCCTACGACGCCGCCTACCACGACGACGGCCACCCCTTCACCCCCGCGCACTCCGCGCGGCTGGGGGCCGTGACCGCCGTCCACTCCTGGGTGTTCAACGGCACCGCGCAGCGGCACGGCCCCACCGGCGCGGCCACCGAGCGGCACGCCGCGTACCTCGTCGAGCTGTCCAAGGCCTGGGCCACCGACCCGGCCCGGCCCGTCTGGCTGCAGGAGGTGGGCGCGCCGGCCCCGCACGTCCCGCCGGGGCTGGCGGCGCGGTTCACCGAGGCGACGATCGCCGCGGTGCTGGACTGCCCGGACCTGTGGGGGATCACCTGGTGGTGCTCGCACGACGTCGACCGGGTGCTCTCGGACTTTCCCGAACTCGAGTACGGGCTGGGGCTGTTCACGAATGACCGGCGGATCAAACCGGCGGGCGAGGCGTTCGCCCGGGCGGTACGGGCCTGGCGGGAGGCGGGCGGACCGGCGCCCGCGCCCCGGCGCACGGCGCTGGTCGTGGACGCGGGCGACGAGGAGAGCGCGCCGGGGCGGTCGGTGTGCGCGCCGGGCGGGGCGTTCTTCGAGGCCTGGATGCGGCTCGCCGCCGACGGGGTCCGCCCGGCCGCGGTGCTGGCGCAGCGGGCGGACGACACGGGGCATCTGGCCGCCCGGGGGATCACGGAGGTGCTGACAGTGGCGCAGGTGACGGCATGAGCGTGACGCGTCGCGAGGTGCTGTCCGCCGGGGCCGCGGGCGTCGCCGCGGCGGCCGCCGGGACCGGACACGCCGCCGGAACCGGACACGCCGCCCGGACCGGACACGCAGCGGCCACCCCCGCGTCCGCCGGCGCCGACCTGCGACCCTGTGCCTCCTACTGGTTCCCCGACCGGCTGCCCGACGGCTCGCCCGAGCCCGGGGTCGTCTGGCGCGGCCTCGCGTCCTGGACGCCCGAGGAGGACCCCGACCTGCCGTTCAACCGGGCCACCGTCCCCCTCGCGCCCCGGTTCGCTCCCCCGCCCGCCAACGCCACCGCCCGCGCGGGCCAGGCCCGGATCAGCGCGCTGGCCGCGTTCGCCCCCACCTCCGGCAATCCGTCGCAGGGTTCGCCGACCGCCGACACGTACGCCTTCACGCACTGGGCGTACCTCGACGAGCTGGTCTTCTGGGGCGGCTCCGCGGGCGAGGGGCTGATCCTGGCGCCCAACGCGCCCGTGGTGGACGCCGCCCATCGCAACGGCGTGCCCGTCCTCGGCACGGTCTTCCTGCCGCCCACGGCGTACGGCGGCCGGCTGGAGTGGACGCGCGACCTGGTGCGGCGCGGCCCGGACGGCGGGTTCCCGCTCGCCGACGCGCTGATCCGGGTGGCGCGCGAGCACGGCTTCGACGGCTGGTTCCTCAACGCCGAGACGGGCGGCGGGGACGCCCGGCTGGCGGCGGACGTACGGGACTTCGTGGACCGTCTGCGGGCGCGCGGCGACGGGCTGCGCGTCACCTGGTACGACGCGCTGGCCGTCTCGGGCGACGTGGCCTGGCAGAACGAGCTCAACGACGCGAACGCGCCCTTCTTCCGCGCCGCGGACACCATGTTCCTCAACTTCGGCTGGGACCGCTCCCGCCTCGTCGCGTCGGGCGGCCGGGCGCGGGACATGGGGCGCGACCGCTACGAGCTGTGGGCCGGGATCGACGTGGAGGCGCGGGGCTGGGACACCCGCGTCGACTGGGACGCGCTCGTACCGGCGGGCGCCCCGCACACCGCCTCGTACGGCTTCTACCGTCCCGAGTGGACGTGGCGGAGCCTGCCGGAGGGAGAGAGATCACCGGGCGCCTTCCACGCCCGGGACGACCGCTTCTGGTCCGGTCACGCGCTGGACCCGGCCCGCCCGGACGACGGCGGGCCGTGGCGCGCCCCCGCCGCCTCCGTGGCGGACCGGTCGACGCTGACCGCGCTGCCGTTCGCGACGACCTTCAACACCGGCCACGGCCTGGGCTGGTACGAGCGGGGCGAACGCACCGGCGACTCCCCGTGGAACCACCTCGGGTTGCAGGACCGGCTGCCCGGCCGCCGCTGGGTGATCCACACCGCGGGTGCCCGGCCGGCCGTCGGCTTCGACTTCGCCGACGCCTGGCGGGGCGGCGGCAGCCTCCTGGTGGCCGGCCCGCTCGCCGCCCCGGCGACGCTGGAGCTCTTCGCCTCGATGCTGCCGCTGACCCGCCCCACCGTCGTACAGCTGGCCCACCGTACGGACCCGGGTTCCGCGGCCGTCCGGGTGGACCTGGCGGTCGCCCTCGACGAACGGCGACCGCACCGCTTCACCCACGTGCCGGCGGGCACCCTGCGGGCGGGCGGCCACGGCTGGAGCACCGCCACCCTGCGCCTCGGCACGGCGATGGCCGGCCGGCGGGGCACCCGCGCGGTGCGCGTCCTGGGCGTACGGCTCACGGCGCCGGACGGCGGGGCGGTGCGCTGGCGGCTGGGCGGCCTCGCGGTGCGGGACGACACCCCCTGGCCGGCGCCGGGCCGGCCGGGCGCCCCGGTGGTGACGGCGTCGGCGCGCGGCGCGGACGGCACCGCCGCGCTGCGGATGGCCTGGACGCCGGCCCGGGCGCGGCCGGGCGCGCCGCCCGTACGCCACTACGAGCTGCACCAGGTGCTGCCCGACGGGACCCGCCGCTTCCTCGGGGGCACGTGTGGGCATGCCTACTACGTCCCGGCGCTGCGCCGCCCGGCCGGCGAGGAGGCGTCGCGCCTGGAGGTGCGGGCCGTGGACGAGCTGTACACCGCGTCGGCGCCCGCTTCCGTCACGTACCGCTGGTAGTCCCGGGCACGAACACCGGACACAGACCGGACAAGGAGAGGCATGCACAACGACCGCGCCATCACCGAAGCCCGGCTCGCGAGGGTGCTGGACGAGCGCGTCCGCCCGGCCGTGTACCCCGAGTCGGTGCCGCTGGAGGTCTCCGTGTGGCACGCGCCCGGCGAGCCGGTGCCCGTCGCGGAGGGGATCGCCGCCCCGCGTACCCCGATCGCGGTGGGCGACCGGTGGGGCCCGGCGTGGGGCACGAGCTGGTTCACGGTGTCCGGTACGGTGCCGCGCGCCTGGGCGGGCCGGACGGTCGAGGCCCTGCTGGATCTGGGCTTCGACGAGAACATGCCGGGCTTCCAGTGCGAGGGCCTGGTCTACCGGCCCGACGGCTCGCCGGTGAAGGGCCTCAACCCGCGCAACCAGTGGGTGCGCGTCGGGGAGCGCGTGGCGGGCGGCGAGCGCGTCCTGCTCCACGTCGAGGCCGCGTCCAATCCGGTGATCATGGACTACCGCCCCTTCGTCCCCACGGAGCTGGGCGACCGGGAGACTGCCGACGACGCGCCGCGCTACCGCCTGGAGCGGATGGACCTGGCGGTCCTCGACCGGACGGTGTGGGAGCTGGTGCACGACCTGGAGGTGCTCGGCCAGCTGATGGCCGAGCTGCCGGAGGAGTCGCCGCGCCGCTGGGAGGTCCTGCGGGCCGTCGAGCGGGCGCTGGACGCCCTCGACCTCCAGGACGTCGGCGGGACGGCGGAGCGGGCGCGCGAGCGGCTCGCGGGAGTGCTGTCGGCGCCCGCGCATGCCTCCGCGCACCGGATCAGCGCCGTGGGGCACGCGCACATCGACTCGGCGTGGCTGTGGCCGCTGCGCGAGACGGTCCGCAAGGTGGCGCGTACGACCGCCAATATGACCGCGCTGCTGGAGGACGAGCCGGACTTCGTCTACGCCATGTCGCAGGCGCAGCAGTTCGCGTGGATCAAGGAGCACCGGCCGGAGGTGTACGCGCGGGTGAAGAAGGCGGTCGCTGAGGGCCGTTTCGTGCCCGTGGGCGGGATGTGGGTGGAGTCGGACACCAACATGCCCGGCTCCGAGGCGCTGGCCCGGCAGTTCGTGTACGGCAAGCGCTTCTTCCTGGAGGAGTTCGGGATCGAGACGGAGGAGGTGTGGCTGCCGGACAGCTTCGGCTATTCCGCCGCGCTGCCGCAGCTCGTCCGGCTGTCGGGGTCGAAGTGGTTCCTGACGCAGAAGATCTCCTGGAGCCGGTCCAACACCTTCCCGCACCACACGTTCTGGTGGGAGGGGCTGGACGGCACCCGGGTCTTCACCCACTTCCCGCCGATCGACACGTACAACGCGCAGTTGTCCGGGCGGGAGGTGGCGCACGCGGTCCGCAACTTCCGGGAGAAGGGCGGGGCGACGCGGTCGCTGGCGCCGACGGGCTGGGGCGACGGCGGTGGCGGGACGACGCGGGAGATGCTGGCGCGGGCGCGCCGGCTGGCGGACCTGGAGGGCTCGGCCCGGGTCGTCTTCGAGAAACCGTCGGCGTTCTTCGAGAAGGCCCGTGCCGAGTACCCGCAGGCGCCGGTGTGGGTGGGCGAGCTCTATCTGGAGCTCCACCGGGCGACGCTGACCAGCCAGGCGCGCACCAAGCAGGGCAACCGGCGGAGCGAGCACCTGCTGCGCGAGGCCGAGCTGTGGGCGGCGACGGCCGCGGTGCGGACCGGGTCCGCCTATCCGTATGAGCGGCTGGACCGGCTGTGGCGGACGGTGCTGCTGCACCAGTTCCACGACATCCTGCCGGGCACCTCCATCGCGTGGGTGCACCGGGAGGCGGCGCGGACGTACGCGGAGGTGGCGGCGGAGCTGGAGGAGATCGTCGGGGAGGCGCTGGCGGCGCTCGCCGGGGACGGCACCGGCACGGTGGTCTTCAACGCGGCGCCGCACGGGCGGGGCGGGGTGCCGGCGATGGCGGCCGCCCCCGAGGCACCCTCGGTGTCCCCGGCCACGACGGTGGAGCCGCGCGAGGGCGGCGGCTTCGTGCTGGACAACGGCCTGCTGACGGTGGCGGTCGACGGGCGCGGGCTGGTCGTCTCCGTGTACGACCGGCTGGCCGGCCGCGAGGCCCTGGCGCCGGGCGCGGCGGGGAACCTGCTCCAGCTGCACCAGGACTTCCCCACCATGTGGGACGCCTGGGACGTGGACGCCTTCTACCGGAACACGGTGACGGACCTGACCGGCGCCGAGACGGTGGAGGCGGTCGACGGCGGCGCGGTGCGGGTCGTCCGGGCCTTCGGCTCCTCGCGCGTGGAGCAGCGGATCGTCCTGGCGCCGGGGGCGCGCCGGCTGGACGTCGAGACGGAGGTGGACTGGCACGAGACGGAGAAGTTCCTCAAGGCGGCCTTCCCCCTCGACGTGCACACCGACCGGGTGGCGGCCGAGACGCAGTTCGGGCATCTCCACCGCCCCACGCACACCAACACCAGCTGGGACGCGGCGAAGTTCGAGGCGTGCGCGCACCGGTTCGTCCACCTCGCCGAGCCGGGGTGGGGGGTGGCGCTGGTGAACGACTCGACGTACGGCTACGACGTGTCGCGCTCGGCCCGGGAGGGCGAGCGGCCCGGGACCACCACGACGGTACGGCTCTCGCTGCTGCGCGCGCCCCGCTTCCCCGACCCCCGCACGGACCAGGGGACGCATCGCTTCCGTTACGCCCTGGTGCCGGGCGCGTCCGTCGCGGACGCGGTGCGCGAGGGCCATCTGATCAATCTGCCCGAGCGGCGGGTGCCCGGTTCGGCCGCCGTGGAGCCGCTGGTGGCGGTGGAGGGCGAGGCGGTGGTGGTCTCGGCGGTGAAGCTGGCGGACGACGGCGGTGGGGACGTGGTGGTGCGGTTGTACGAGTCGCTGGGCGGCCGGGCCACGACGCGGCTGACCACGGCGGGGTTCGCGATCGCGGCGGCGTCGGTCTGCGACCTGCTGGAACGCCCGGTGGGCACGCTCTCCGTCGCCGATGGCGGGGTCGAGCTGTCCCTGCGGCCGTTCGAGATCGTCACCCTGCGGCTGCGGCGGTCCTGACCCACTCGGTGCGACGGAGTCCCACCTCCCTAGAGTGGCGGGATGACGACGTACGTGGCACTGCTGCAGGGCATCAACGTGGGCGGCAGGCGCAGGGTCCCGATGGGGACCCTGCGCGAGCTCCTGACCGGCCTGGGGTGCGACGGCGTGCGCACCCACCTCAACAGCGGCAACGCCGTCTTCTCGCACCGCGGCTCCGGCGCCGCGGAGCTGACGGCGGCCCTGGAGCGGGCCCTGGAGGAGGAGTTCGGCTTCCCCGTCGCCTGCGTCGTGCGCTCGGCGGACGACCTGCGGCGGGTGGTCGACGGGGACCCGTTCGCCGGGCGGGTGGCCGATCCCGCCCGGTACGTGGTGATCTTCCTGCCGGACCGGCCCGACCCGGCCTCCGTCGCGGACATCGACCCGGCCGCCCACGCGCCCGAGGCGTTCGCGCTGGGCGAGCGCGAGGTGTACCTGCACTGCGCGGACGGCATCCGGGACTCCCGGCTGGCGAAGCTCCTCACCAACCGCCGGCTGGGCATGACGGGCACCTCCCGCAACTGGAACACCGTCACCAGGCTGGCCGACATGGCGGCCGAGGGGACGACGACGGCCGCCGCCGAGACGGAAGACGGCTCCGCTTAGCATGCGGACATGAAGCTGCGTTTCCCCCGCCGTCTCCCCCGCCCGCGCGGGCGACGGGCGGCCGCCGCCGCGGCAGCCGTCGCCGTGCTCGCCGGTGCCGGCACCTGGACCGTGGCCTCGGCCACCGGCGACCCGCCCGTGCACCGCGAGGACCGGGTGATCGCCGTGCCCGGGGAGCCGGGCGACGGCGCTCGCGACGTCCGCCTCGACACCTCCTTCTTCACCGCGGGCGGCTCCGGCCGCCGGCCCGCCGTCCTGCTCGCGCACGGCTTCGGCGGCAGCAAGGACGACCTGCGGGAGCAGGCCGAGGACCTGGCCCGCGAGGGCTACGCCGTGCTGACCTGGTCGGCGCGCGGCTTCGGCCGTTCCTCCGGCCGCATCGGGCTCAACGACCCGGACCACGAGGTGGCCGACGTCGGCCGGCTCGTCGACTGGCTGGCCCGGCGGCCCGAGGTCCGCCTGGACGCGAAGGGCGACCCCCGGGTGGGTATCGCGGGCGCTTCCTACGGCGGCGCGATCGCGCTCCTCGCGGCCGGGCACGACAAGCGGATCGACGCCATCGCCCCGCAGATCACCTACTGGAACCTCGCCGACTCGCTGTTCCCCGGTGACGTGTTCAAGCGGCTGTGGGCCGGCGTCTTCTTCACCACCGGATCGACCTCGTCCACCGGCCCCGGGGGGAAGCGGACGGGCGCCGGCGGGACGGCGGCGGACCGTGCGGCCGCCGCCGGCTGCGGGCGGTTCGAGAAGAGCCTGTGCGCGATGTACGAGCGGGTGGCCGTGGCCGGCCGGCCGGACGCGGAGGCCCGGGCGCTCCTCGAACGCCGCAGCCCGTCCGCGGTGGCCGACCGGATCAAGGTGCCCACCCTCCTCGTCCAGGGACAGAACGACTCCCTCTTCCCCCTCGACCAGTCCGACACGGCGGCCCGGGCGATCGCCCGCAACGGCGCGCCCGTCGCCGTCGACTGGGCCTCCGGCGGCCACGACGCGGGCGGCCTGGAGAGCGAGCGGCGGCGCGTCGAACAGCGCACCCGGGCGTGGTTCGACCGCTATCTGAAGGACGACGAGGGGACGGACACCGGACCCGCGTTCCGGGTCACCCGGACCGGCGGCATCGACACCACCGACGGCAGGACCCAGCTGCGTACGGCCACCGGCACCCGCTACCCCGGGCTGCGCGAGGAGACGCGCACGGTCGGCCTGACCGGCGGCCGGCAGTCGTTCGGCAACCCGGCGGGCGGCAACCCGGCCGCCGTCTCCACCGTCCCGGGCGTCGGCGGGGCCGCGGCCCAGCTGTCGGGCCTGGGCCTCGGTGTGTCCCTCGACTTCCCCGGCCAGTACGCCCGCTTCGACTCCGAGCGGCTGTCCGAGGGCGTCCGCGTCACCGGCTCGCCCACCGTGAAGGTGAAGGTGGCCTCCGGCACGGACGAGGCGGTGCTGTTCGCCAAGGTCTACGACGTGGGGCCGAACGGGCAGCAGGTGCTGCCCGGCGGCCTGGTCACCCCGGTGCGGGTCACCGGCGCGCGCGACGGCCGTACGGTCGAGCTGCGCCTGCCGGCCGTCGACCACACCTTCGAGGCCGGGCACCGGATGCGCCTGGTGCTCGCCGCGACCGACCTCGGCTACGCGTCGCCGACCGCCCCGGCCACGTACACCGTCTCCCTGGCGGGCGACGGGCTGAGCGTGCCCACGGCGCCGGACGTGCGGACGGGCGCCGCCGGACTGCCGTGGTGGACGTGGGGGCTGCCGCTCGGCGGCGTACTGGTCGCCGCCGCGGTGCTGCTGACCGGCCGCCGGCGCGGCGCGACCCCGGCGCCGGACCCGGCGCTGGCCGACGTGCCGCTGGAGATCACCGGCCTGACCAAGCGCTACGCCGGGGCCGCCGACCGCTACGCCGTGCGGGATCTCTCCTACCGGGTGGAGCGCGGTCAGGTGCTGGGCCTCCTCGGGCCCAACGGCGCGGGCAAGACGACCACCCTGCGCATGCTCATGGGCCTCATCCGCCCCGACGCGGGCGAGATCCGGGTGTTCGGGCACGCGATCCGGCCCGGCGCGCCCGTGCTGTCGCGGGTGGGCGCGTTCGTGGAGGGCGCCGGCTTCCTGCCGCACCTGTCGGGCCGGGCCAACCTGGACCTGTACTGGCGGGCCACGGGCCGCCCGGCCGAGGACGCCCACGTCGAGGAGGCGCTGGAGATCGCCGGCCTGGGCAGCGCGCTGGACCGGGCCGTCCGCACGTACTCGCAGGGCATGCGGCAGCGCCTGGCCATCGCCCAGGCCATGCTGGGGCTGCCGGACCTGCTGATCCTCGACGAGCCGGCGAACGGTCTCGACCCGCCGCAGATCCGCGAGATGCGCGAGGTGATGATCCGATACGCGGCCGCCGGGCGGACCGTCATCGTCTCCAGCCACCTCCTCGCCGAGGTCGAGCAGTCCTGCACCCACCTGGTCGTCATGGACCGCGGCCGGCTGGTGACCGCCGGCCCGGTCGCGGAGATCACCGGCTCGGGCGACACCCTGCTGGTGGGCGTCGCGGGCCGGCTCACGGAGGTGACGGTCGACAAGGTGGCCGCGCTGCCGGGCGTCGCCTCGGCGGTGCGGACCGACGAGGGCCTGCTCGTACGGCTCGACGGCGCGACCGCGCCCGAGCTGCTGGCCGAGCTGGTCCGGCTGGAGATCCCGGTGGCGAGCGCGGGCCCGCACCGGCGGCTGGAGGACGCGTTCCTGACCCTGATCGGAGGCTCGGCATGACCACGCTCACGACCCCGGAGGCCGCGCCCGGCTACCGGGCGCGCCACACCCTGCCCCTACGGGTGGAGGCGGCGCGCCAGCTCCGCCGGCGCCGCACCCTGGTGATGGGGGCGGTGCTGGCCGTGCTGCCGTTCGTGCTGATCGCGGCCTTCGCGATCGGCGGCGACCCGGGCGGCCGCAACAACCGGGTGACGCTGATGGACACGGCGACGGCGTCGGGCGTGAACTTCGCGGCCACCGCGCTGTTCGTCTCGGCAGGCTTCCTGCTGGTGGTGCCGGTGGCACTGTTCTGCGGGGACGCCGTGGCCTCGGAGGCGAGCTGGTCGTCGCTGCGCTATCTGCTGGCGGCCCCCGTGCCGCGGGCCCGGCTGCTGCTGAGCAAGCTGACGGTGGCGCTGGGCTTCAGCGCGGCCGCCATGGTGCTGCTCCCGCTGGTGGCCCTGGCGGCGGGCACGGTGGCGTACGGCTGGGGGCCGCTGCGCATCCCCACGGGCGGCTCGCTGGACGCGGGAACGGCCACGGCCCGGCTGGCGGTCGTCGTCGCCTATGTGTTCGTCGGTCAGCTGGTGACGGCCGCGCTGGCGTTCTGGCTGTCGACGGTCACGGACGCGCCGCTCGGCGCGGTGGGCGGGGCGATGGGGCTGACCATCGTCGGCAACGTCCTGGACGCGGTCACGGCGCTGGGCCACTGGCGCGACCTGCTGCCGGCGCACTGGCAGTACGCGTGGGCGGACGCGTTGCAGCCGCACGCGGAGTGGGGCGGCATGGTGAAGGGGACGGCGGTGTCGGTGGCGTACGCGGTGGTGCTGTTCGCCTTCGCGTTCCGGCACTTCAGGGGCAAGGACATCGTGTCCTGACCGGGTCTTCGTACGGGCCCCGGCGCGCCCCGCCTCACCCGCCGGCCCCGTACACCGGCCGGGGCCGCCTGACGCCGCCGAGCAGGCCCCGGACGGCCCGGCCCACCTCCACCGGGGCCCACCGGTCGGCCTTGTCGGTGGTCGGGCCCGGGTGCCAGCCCTCCATCACGGTGATGCGGCCGCCGGCGGCCTCGAAGACCTGCCCGCTGACGCCGTCGCTGGCCTCCGAGGCCAGCCAGACGACGAGCGGCGAGACGTTGCCCGGCGCCATCGCGTCGAAGCCGCCGTCCGCCGGCGCGGCCATCGCGTCGGCGAAGGTCTCCTCGGTCATCCGGGTGCGGGCGGCCGGGGCGACGGCGTTGACCTGGACGCCGTAGCGGGCGAGTTCGGCGGCGGCGACGAGGGTCAGGCCGACGATGCCGGCCTTGGCCGCGCTGTAGTTGGCCTGGCCGACGCTGCCCAGCAGCCCGGCGCCGGACGTGGTGTTGACGACGCGGGCGGCGGCCGGGCCGCCCGCCCGGGCCAGGGCACGCCAGTGGGCGGCGGCGTGCCGCAGCGGCAGGAAGTGTCCCTTGAGGTGGACGCCCACGACCGCGTCCCAGTCCTCCTCGGCGAGATTGACGAGCATCCGGTCGCGCAGGAAGCCGGCGTTGTTGACCAGGGCGTCGAGCCGGCCGAAGCGGTCGAGGGCCGTGGCGACGAGGGAGGCCGCGCCGTCGTCGGTGGTGACGTCCCCGGCGTGGGCGACGGCGTGGCCGCCGCGGGCGCGGATCTCGTCGGCGACCCGCCGGGCGGGGCCCTCGGAGGGGCCCGTGCCCGCGCGGTCCACCCCGAGGTCGTTGACGACGACGCGCGCGCCCTCGGCGGCGAGCGCCAGGGCGTGGGCCCGGCCGAGGCCGCGCCCGCCGCCGGTGACGGCGACGACGCGGCCGGCGCAGATTCCGGTCATCCTCGGTCTTCCTCCTCGTGGGATTCGTGGGACTCGTGGGACTCGTGGGACGGTGGCAGGGGATCGGAGGCCGCGTCCAGGAAGGCCGGGCGTTCGCCGCCGCCGTGCACGAGCAGGGCGGCGCCGGTGATGTAGGCGGCGCGGTCGGAGGCGAGGAACACGGCGGCCTCTCCGATCTCGTCGGGTTCGGCGAGGCGCCCGGCCGGCACGGTCCGGGCGACGGCGGCGGTGCCGCGCGCGCCGCCGTAGTGCGCCCCGGCGGCCTCCGTGCGCACCAGGCCCAGGACGAGGGTGTTGACGCGGACGGCCGGGGCCCATTCCACGGCCATGGTGCGCGCGAGGTTCTCCAGGCCGGCCTTGGCGGCGCCGTAGGCGGCGGTGCCGGGCGAGGGGCGGGTGCCGCTGACGCTGCCGACCATCAGGACGCAACCGCCGGCGCGCTGGGCGCGCATGAGGCGGTGGGCGGCGAGGGAGGCGGTCAGCGCGGCGGTGAGGTTGAGGGCGATCACGCGCGCGTGGCGGGCGGCGTCGGCCTCGTCGAGCCGCCGGTGAGGGGTGCCGCCGGCGTTGTTGACCAGGACGTCGAGCCGTCCGTGGTCGCGGGCGACGCGGTCGAAGAAGGCGTCGACGGCGTCGGGTTCGCGCAGGTCCACGGGGAGGAAGCGGGCGGTGCGGCCGGCCGCCGCGACGGGGTGCTCCGGGGGTCTGCGGGCGCAGACGACGACGTCCGTGCCGGCGCGCAGGAAGGCGCGGGCGATGCCGGCGCCGACCCCGCGGGTGCCGCCGGTGACGACGGCGACGCGGCCGTCGGAGCGTGGAGCGCTGACCATTTCGGGCACCTCCCGAGGCCGTCGGTCCGCTGCTACCGTCGCACCTAACAAACGTTAGGTGGAAAGGTAGCCGATGAGCGTCTCCACCGCACGCCCCGAACCGGGCGTCTCCGTCGTCACCGTCGACTTCCCGCCGGTCAACGCCCTTCCCGTGCACGGCTGGTACGAACTGGCCGATGCCGTGCGCGCGGCGGGCCGGGACGGTGCCACCCGCTGCGTGGTCCTCGCCGCGGCCGGGCGCGGCTTCAACGCCGGTGTGGATCTGAAGGAGTTGCAGCGCACTCCCGGTCACGAGGCCCTGGTCGGCGCCAACCACGGCTGCTCGGCGGCCTTCTCGGCCGTCTACGAGTGCGAGGTCCCCGTCGTTGCCGCCGTCCACGGCTTCTGTCTCGGCGGCGGCATCGGGCTGGTCGGCAACGCCGACGCCGTCGTCGCCTCCGACGACGCGGTGTTCGGCCTGCCCGAGCTGGACCGCGGTGCCCTCGGCGCCGCCACCCACCTGGCCCGGCTCGTCCCCCAGCACCTGATGCGCACCCTCTACTACACGTCCCGCACGGTCACCGCGCGGGAGCTGCACCGGCACGGCTCCGTGTGGCGGGTGGTGCCGCGGGACGAACTCGCCGCGGCGGCCCTGGCCCTGGCGCGGGAGATCGCGGCGAAGGACGGTGTGCTGCTACGGCTGGCCAAGGCCGCGCTGAACGGCATCGACCCGGTCGACGTCCGCCGCAGCTACCGCTACGAGCAGGGCTTCACCTTCGAGGCGAGCCTGACCGGGGTCGCCGACCGCCATCGTGACGCGTTCGTCTCCGGCGGCGCGGCGGCCCGGGGCACGGGAGAGGAGCGGCCGTGACGGCCGACAAGCGGATGACCGCCGACGAGGCCATAGGCAGGCTCACGAGCGGCATGACGATAGGCATCGGCGGCTGGGGCTCGCGCCGCAAGCCGATGGCCCTGGTCCGGGCCCTGCTCCGGTCGGACGTCACCGATCTGACCGTGGTGTCCTACGGAGGCCCCGACGTGGGTCTGCTGGTGGCCGCCGGGCGGGTGCGCAAGCTCGTCGCCGCCTTCGCCACCCTCGACTCCATCCCCCTCGAACCCCACTTCCGGGCCGCCCGGCAGCGCGGCGAGCTGGAGCTGATGGAGCTGGACGAGGCGATGTTCATGTGGGGCCTGACGGCCGCCGCGCACCGGCTTCCGTTCCTGCCGGTCCGGGCCGGACTGGGCTCGGACGTCCTGCGGGTCAACCCCGGTCTGCGCACGGTCACCTCGCCGTACGCGGACGGCGAGGAGCTGGTGGCCGTGCCCGCGCTCACCCTCGACGCGGCGCTGGTCCACCTCAACCGGGCCGACGCCCACGGCAACGCCCAGTACCTGGGCCCCGACCCGTACTTCGACGACCTCTTCTGCGAGGCGGCGCGCGAGGCGTACGTCTCGTGCGAACGCGTCGTGGACGGCGAGGAGTTCGCGGCGGCGGGCGGGCCGCAGACGCTGCTGGTGCAGCGGCACTGCGTCTCCGGTGTCGTCGAGGCGCCCGGGGGCGCCCACTTCACCTCCTGCGCCCCGGACTACGGGCGGGACGAGGCGTTCCAGGCGGCGTACGCGAAGGCGGCGGCCGACCCGGCGGGCTGGCGGGAGTTCGCCGCGCGCTTCCTGTCCGGAGACGAGGCGGACTACCGGGCGGCGGTGGCCCGGGCCCGGGAGGCGTCATGAGTACGTGCGCCAGCAGGGCGGAGGTCTGCGTGGTGGCCTGCGCGGAGGTCTGGCGGGGCGCCGGCGAGATCCTGGCGAGCCCGATGGCCGGCGTCGTACCGACGGCCGGCGCCCGGCTGGCGAAGCTCACCTTCGCGCCGGAGCTGCTGCTGACGGACGGGGAGGCGATGCTGGCCGCCGACGTCCCGGCGCTGGGCGCCCGGCCCCGTACGGTCGAGGGCTGGCTCCCCTTCCGCCGCCACCTGGCGCTGGTCGCGGGCGGGAAGCGGCACGCGATGATGGGCGCGAGCCAGCTGGACCGGCACGGCAACCAGAACATCAGCTGCGTCGGGGACTGGCGGCGCCCCGCCCGCCAGCTGATCGGCGTGCGCGGGGCACCGGCCAACACCGTCAACCACCCCGTCAGTTACTGGATCCCCCGGCACTCCCCGCGCGTCCTGGTCGAGCGCGTCGACATGGTCTGCGGCGTCGGCTACGACCGGGCCGCGGCCGCCGGGCCCTCGGCGAGCCGCTTCCACAACGTCCCGCGCGTCGTCACCGATCTCGCCGTGCTCGACTTCGAGACCCCCGACCGCACGATGCGGGTCCGCTCCCTCCACCCCGGGGTCACCGCCGAGGAGGTACGGGCCGCCACGGGCTTCCCGCTGGACGTGCCCGCCGATGTGGCGCGCACCCGCGCCCCGACGGACGCCGAACTCCGGCTGATCCGGGAGGTCATCGACCCGGCCGGGCGGCGCGACCGCGAGGTGCCGGCGTGAGGACGGCGCTGACCGGCCTGGTGGGGGTGCGGCACCCGGTCGTGCAGACGGGCATGGGCTGGGTGGCCGGGCCCCGCCTGGTGACGGCGGTGGCCGAGGCGGGGGCGCTGGGCATCCTGGGCTCCGCCACCATGACCCCCGACGGGCTGCGGGCCGCCGTGCGCGAGGTGCGCTCGCGCACGGACCGGCCCTTCGGGGTCAACCTGCGGGCGGACGCGGGCGACGCCGCCGAACGCGTCCGGATCATCATCGACGAGGGCGTCCGGGTGGCCTCCTTCGCGCTCGCCCCCTCCCCGGAGCTGATCGCCCGGCTGAAGGACGCCGGGGTCGTGGTCGTCCCCACCGTCGGGGCGCGGCGGCACGCCGAGAAGGCCGTGGCCTGGGGCGCCGACGCGCTGGTGGTCCAGGGCGGCGAGGGCGGCGGCCACACCGGCCCGGTGGCGACCTCGGTGCTGGTGCCGCAGGTGGTGGACGCGGTCGGGGTGCCCGTCGTCGCGGCGGGCGGCTTCCACGACGGGCGGGGCCTGGTGGCCGCGCTCGCCTACGGCGCCTCCGGTGTCGCCATGGGCACCCGCTTCCTGCTCACCTCCGACAGCACGGTCCCGGACGCCGTGAAGGCCGCCTACCTCGCCGCGTCGGTCACGGACGTCACCGTCACCACCAAGGTCGACGGCCGGCCGCACCGGGTGCTGCGCACCCCCTTCGTCACCGCCCTCGAACGCGCGGGCCGCCCGGCCACGTTCCTGCGGGCGCTGCGGCACGCCCGCGCCCTGCGCGGGATGACCGGGACGGGCACGGCCCGGCTGCTGCGCGACGGCCTGGCCCACAAGCGCGGCACGGACCTGGGCTGGGGCCGGGTGCTGCTCGCGGCGAGCACCCCGGTGCTGCTCCGGGCCGCGATGGTGGACGGCCGGACGGACCTGGGCGTGATGTCCGCCGGGCAGGTGGCCGGCGTCATCGACGACCTGCCGTCCTGCGCCGCGCTGATCGGGCGGATCATGGCGGAGGCGGAGGCGACGCTGCGCCGCCTGGGGACGGAGGAACCCCCCGGGGACGGGTTCACAGCCGTTCGATGATCGTCACATTGGCCTGGCCGCCGCCCTCGCACATCACCTGAAGGCCGTAGCGGCCGCCGGTGCGCTCCAGTTCGGCGAGGAGCGTGGTCATCAGCCGGGCGCCGCTGGCGCCCAGCGGGTGGCCGAGGGCGATCGCGCCGCCGTTGACGTTGACCCGTTCCGGGTCGGCGCCCGTCTCCGTCAGCCAGGCCAGCACCACCGACGCGAAGGCCTCGTTGATCTCGACGAGGTCGATGTCGCCGATCGTCAGACCGCTGCGGCGCAGGGCGTGGGCCGTGGCCGGGATCGGGGCGGTGAGCATGCGGATGGGGTCCTCGCCGCGGACGGAGAGGTGGTGGACGCGGGCGCGCGGGGTCAGGCCGTGGACGCGCACGGCGCGTTCGCCCGCCAGCAGCAGGACGGCGGCGCCGTCGGAGATCTGGGAGGAGAGGGCGGCCGTCAGCCGCCCGCCCGGCACGACGGGTTCCAGGGCGGCCATCCTGGCCGCGGTGGTGTCCCGGCGCGGGCCTTCGTCGGCGGCCATGGCGCCGTACGGGACGAGCTCGCGGTCGAAGCGGCCCTCGTCGGCGGCGCGCACGGCCCGCCGGTGCGAGGTCAGGGCGAACTCCTCCATCCGCTCCCGGGCGATGCCCCACTGGTGGGCGATCAGCTCGGCGCCGTGGAACTGGTTGACGGGCCGGTCGCCGTAGCGCTCGCGCCAGCCGCGGGAGCCGGCGAAGGGGCCCTCGGACAGGCCGAGCGGCTCGGCGGCCCGGCGGGCCGCGTAGGCGATGGGGATCTGCGACATGTTCTGCACGCCGCCCGCCACCACCAGGTCCTGGGTGCCGGAGAGGACGGCCTGCGCGGCGAAGTGGACGGCCTGCTGGCCCGATCCGCACTGCCGGTCGACGGTGACGCCGGGCACTTCCTCCGGCAGGCCCGCCGCCAGCCAGCTGGTGCGGGCGATGTCGCCGGCCTGCGGCCCGACCGCGTCCAGGCAGCCGAGGACGACGTCGTCCACGGCGGCGGGGTCGACGCCCGAGCGGTCGAGGAGCGCCGTGAGCACATGGGCGCCGAGATCGGCCGGGTGCACCGCGCTGAGGCCTCCGTTCCGCTTGCCGACGGGGGTGCGGACCGCTTCGACGACGTAGGCCTCGGGCATGGCGCGCTCCTCGGTTGGTGCGGCTGGTTTCCTACCGTGTTCCCTACCGTGTTCCCTACCGTGCGGAGATCCCGTCCAGGACCATGGACAGGTACTGCCGGGCGATCTCCTCGGGGCTGTGGGTGCCGCCCGGCCGGTACCACGACGCCGCCACCCACACCGTGTCGCGCACGAAGCGGTAGGCGAGGCGGACGTCGAGGTCGGCGCGGAAGGCGCCCTCGGCGACGCCGCGCTCGAGCGTGCCCAGCCACGTCTCCTCGAACCGCCGCTGGGACTCGGCGAGATAGCCGAAGCGCGGCCGGCCGGCGAGGTCCCTGGCCTCCCGCTGGTAGATGGCCACGGCGGCGCGGTGCCGGTCGATCTCCCGGAAGGACTCGGTGACCAGCGCCTCCAGGGTCGCCCGGGGGCCGAGCCCGGCGGCGAGCACGGCGTCGTAGCCGGCCCACAGCTCGCCGAGGAAGGCGGAGAGGATCTCGTCCAGCATCGACTCCTTGGAGTCGAAGTGGTAATAGAGGCTGCCCGCGAGCAGTCCGGCGGCGTCCGCGATGCGGCGGACGGTGGTCGCGGTGTAGCCCTGCTCGGCGAACACCTCGGCCGCCGTCGCGAGCAGCTCCTCGCGCCGGCCCGGGGCCGGCCTCTCGGTGGTGGTCTTCTTGCTGATCGGCACGGAGTCATTGTCGGCCACGTCTGTCGTCCCGTTGTCCGCGCTCAGGCGCGCTGACTGCTGACGGCCACGGTCTCGCCCGTCATGTACGACGAGTAGCCGCTGGCGAGGAAGACGATGACGTTGGCGACCTCCCAGGGCTCGGCCGCCCGGCCGAACGCCTCGCGCCGGGCCAGCTCGGCGAGCAGCGCGGGCTCGGCGACCCGTTCCAGGTGGGGGTGGGCGGCGAGGCTGGGCGAGACGGCGTTGACCCGTACGCCGAACCCGGCGGCCTCCACCGCGGCGCAGCGGGTGAGCGCCATGACGCCGGCCTTGGCGGCGGCGTAGTGGGCCTGGCCGCGCTGGGCGCGCCAGCCGACGACGGAGGCGTTGTTCACGACGACCCCGCCGGTGCCGCTCGCGCGCATGCGGCGCAGCGCGGCGCGGGTGCAGCGGAAGGTGCCGTACAGCGTGGTGTCGACGACCCGGTCCCACTGCTCGTCGGTCATGTCCACGAGCTCGGCGGTGCCGCCCAGGCCGGCGTTGTTGACGAGGATGTCGAGGGGACCGTGCCGGTCCTCGGCGAGGCCGAGGAGGGCGGCGACCCGCGCCTCGTCCGTGACGTCGCAGGGCTCGCCGGCGACCCGGTCGGCCCCGAACTCCTCGGCCAGGGCGGTGACGGCACGCGCGAGGCGGCCGCCGTGGAGATCGCCCAGGACGACGCTCGCGCCCTCCTCCAGGAAGCGGCGGGCGGTGGCCCCGCCGATGCCGGAACCGGCGGCCGCGGTGATGACCGCGGTACGGCCGGACAGCAGCTCGTGGGCGGGGAGGTAGGGCGGCGGGCCGAAGCTCTCGACGCTGCTCATGACCGTACGTTAACCTACCAAACACTTGTTAGGGAAGGATGGTTGATGACCACTGACCCTGTTGACCCGGTGGTGCGCTACGAGCGGCTCGGCCCCGTCGCGACCGTCACGATGAACCGGCCCGCGTACGCGAACGCCCAGAACTCCCGGATGACGTACGCCCTGGACGACGCCTTCCGCGCGGCCGCGGCCGACGACGACGTCAGGGTGGTCGTCCTCGCGGGCGCCGGCGACCACTTCTCGGGCGGTCACGACATCGGCACCCCGGAGCGCGACGCCCACCTCTCCTTCCCGCGCCGCGCGGGGCTGTGGTGGGACCACACGGACAAGGAGGGCGCGGCGTCGCGGTTCGCCCGCGAGTCCGAGGTGTACCTGGGCATGTGCCGGCGCTGGCGCGAGCTGCCCAAGCCGCTCGTCGCCCGGGTCCAGGGGGCCTGTGTGGCGGGCGGGTTGATGCTGGCGTGGGTGTGCGACGTGATCGTGGCGTCCGAGGACGCCTTCTTCGCCGACCCGGTGGTCCGCATGGGCATCCCCGGCGTCGAGTACTTCGCCCACCCCTGGGTCATGCCGCCGCGCGTGGCCAAGGAGTTCCTCTTCACCGGCGACCGGATGAGCGCCCGGCGCGCGTACGAGATCGGGATGGTCTCCCGGGTGGTGCCGCGCGGCGAACTGGAGGAGCGGACGGCCGCGCTGGCCGCCCGGATGGCCCGCATGCCGCGCCTGGGGCTGGCCCTGGCGAAGCGGGCCGTGAACCAGGCCGAGGACCTCCAGGGGCTGCACGCCGGGCTGGACGCGGCGTTCGGCCTCCACCACCTGGCGCACGCGCACAACGCGGAGACCACCGCCGACCCCCTCGGCGGCGTGGACGTCCGCGCCCTGAAGAACCGCGCCCCGAAGGACGCGTGATGGGCCCCGGCCCGGCTCCGGCCCCGACACCGAAGCGGGCCCCGGACCCCTGCGCCGCCCTCCTCCTCGACCCGGCCCCCGGCGAGGCCGCGTTCCGGGCCGAGGCCCGGGAGTGGCTGGCGGCCCACGTCCCGCGCGCGCCGCTCGCCTCCCCGGAGACCGAGCGGGGCTTCGCCGAGCACCGCGCCTGGGAGCGGACCCTCCACGCCGGTGGCTGGTCGGCGGTCTCCTGGCCCCGGCGCTACGGGGGCCGGGACTGCTCACCCCTGCGCCGGCTGGTCTTCGAGGAGGAGTACTGGGCGGCGGGCGCGCCCGCCCGGATCTCGCAGAACGGCGTCTGCCTCCTCGCCCCCACGCTCTTCGAGCACGGCACCCCCGCGCAGCGCGAGCGTGTCCTGCCGCCGATGGCGAGCGGGGAGGTTGTGTGGGCGCAGGCGTGGTCGGAGCCGGAGGCGGGCTCGGACCTCGCGGCGCTGCGCTCGACCGCCCGCCGCACGGCGGGCGGCTGGCTGCTCGACGGGCAGAAGACGTGGTCGTCGCGGGCGGCGTTCGCGGACCGCGCCTTCGGGCTGTTCCGCAGCCACCCCGGCGGGCGGCGGCCGCACGAGGGGCTGACGTACGTGATGTTCCCGCTGGACGCGGACGGCGTGACCGTACGGCCCATCGCCCGGCTCGACGGCCGGCCTGCGTTCGCCGAGGTGTTCCTCGACGGCGTGTTCGTGCCGGACGAGGACGTCGTCGGCGAACCGGGCGCGGGCTGGCGGGTCGCCATGAGCACGTCGGCGAGCGAGCGGGGGGTGACCCTGCGCGGCCCCGGCCGCTTCCTGGCCGCCGCCCGGCGGCTCGTCACGTTGTGGCGCACGACCGCCGACCCGGCGGACACGGCGCTGCGCGACCGCGTCGTGGACGCGCTGATCCGGGCCCGGGCCTACCAGTTGTACGGCTGCGCGGGGGCCGGCGGCGCGGACGCGCCCGGCGCGGCGGCGAGCCTCACCAAGGTCTTCTGGTCCGAACTGGACCTGGCGCTCCATGAGACGGCCCTGGACCTGCTGGGCCCGCGCGGCGAGCTGGCGGCCGGGGCGGACGAGGCGCCGTGGGGCGGGGCCTGGGCGGACGGCTGGACGTTCGCCCTGGCCGGGCCGGTGTACGCGGGCACGAACGAGATCCAGCGCGACATCGTGGCGGAACGGCTGCTGGGCCTGCCGAAGGGGCGGCGGGGGTGACGGGACCTTCCGGAAGGACGCCGGTATGAGGCTGGTGCTGGACGCCGAGCAGGCGGAGTTCGGGCGCACGGTGGACCGGATGCTCGCCTCGGCCGGGACCGCGGCGGCGGCGCGGGCCTGGGCGCGGGGTGAGCACGGGCCGGGGCTCGCCCTGTGGGGGCGGCTGGCGAAGGCAGGGGTGTTCGCCCTGGCGGTGCCGGAGGCGTACGGCGGGGACGGCCCGCTGCCGGTGGAGCTGGGCGTGGCCCTCGTCGCGGCGGGCCGCCACTGTGTGCCGGGGCCGCTGGTGGAGACGGCGGCGACCGCCGTCCTGCTGGGCCGGCTCGCGGCGGCGGGCGGGACGGCGGCGGCGGCGCGGGACCGGCTGCCCGGGCTGTGCGCGGGCGGCACGGTCGCCACGCTGGCGCTGGCGGGCGGGGGCCCGTACACGAGCCCCTACGCGCTGGACGCGGACGCGGCGCACCTGGTGTTCGCCGTGACGGACGACGCTTTCGACGGGCCCGTGCTGCGGCTCGCCGCCGGGCACGGTCCCGTGCAGCCGTCGCTGGATCCGGCGCGGCGGCTCATGCGCCCGGGCGAGGCCGGGGAGAGGCTCGCGGCCGGGCCCGCCGTGCGGGAGGCGGCGGCGCTGGCCGCGGTCTGGGCCGCGTACGCGACGGCGGCCCAGGCCTACGGGGTGGGGCTGACGCTGCTGGAGCGGACGGTCGCGCATGCCCGGGAGCGCCGGCAGTTCGGGGTGCCGATCGGGTCGTTCCAGGCGGTCAAGCACCGGCTGGCGGACACGCTGATCGGTCTGGAGTTCGCCCGGCCGCTGCTGTTCGGGGCCGCGGCGGCCCTGGCGGCGGGTCCGGGTCACGACCCGTCGGCCGCCGTGGCGGCGGCCAAGATCGCTGCCTGCGACGCGGCGTACGTGGCCGCGCGCACCGCGCTCCAGACGCACGGCGCGATGGGCTACACCGCCGAGAACGACCTGTCGCTGTGGATCGGCAAGGCCCGGGCGCTGCGGGCGGCGTGGGGCACGCCGGGGGCGTGCCGGGCCGAAATCCTTCACCAGATCCTTCACAAGATTCTTCACGAGTAAAACACCTGCTAACGTCGTAGCATGCCCACACCGCCGAAGCCGCCGCTCCCCGTGCCCGCCCAGCCCCGGCCCCGGCCCCTTCCGCTGCCCCTGCGCGGCCTCGTCCGACTGCGGCCCGCCGCCGACACCTGGCGGAAGGCGGCCTTCAGCGCGGCCGCCGCGATGGCGGTGCCCGACCTCGTGCTCCTCCTGCTCGGCCGCCTGGACCTGGTCCCCTACACCGCGGCGGGCGCGCTGTGCGCCCTCTACGGCCACGACCGGCCGTACGCCGCGCGGGCCCGCCTCCTCGCCGGAGTGGTCCTGGCGGCGGTCGCGGGCACCGGGGTGGCCCTGGTCTGCGCCGCGCTGATCCCGTCGGCGCCGCTGCTCGTGCTCGGCGCCGCGCTCCTCGCGGCCGCGCACAAGGTGGGGTGCGACGCCGCCCGCGTCGGGCCGCCCGGCCATGTGGTGCTGACGTTCGTCACGTCCGCCGCCTTCTTCCTGCCGCAGCGGACCGGGCAGGTGCCCGGGCACGTCGGCCTCGTCCTGGCGGCCGGGGCGCTGGCCTGGCTGATCTGCATGGCGCCCGCGGCGGTACGGCCGTACGGGCCGGAGCGCGCCGCCGCGGCCCGCGCGCTGGAGGCGGCGGCCGGTCTGCTCGACGGCGGGGCCGCCGACCCCGCCCGCGCCCGCCACGCGACGGCCGCCGCCGTGCGCGCGGCCCGCCGGGCCCTCGCCGGCGACACCGCGACGGCGGACGCGCTGCGGCGGGCGGTCGACCGGGCGGACGCCGCGCTGGCCCACGACGGGGCCGACCCGGCGGAGGCCGTGGAGCTCCTGGCCCGGGCGCGCGGACTGCGGCGCGCCGACCCGGGCGGGACGACGGCGAGGGCGCGCGCCCTCGGGCGTACGCTCACTCACCTGGCACCCGTGGGCGTACGGGTGGCCGTGGGCGGCGCGCTCGCCGGGTGGGCCGCGCTCGCGCTCGGCAGCGCCCACCCCGCCTGGGCGGTGGTGACGGCGGCCGCGGTGTTCCAGGCGAACACCACACTGACGTGGCAGCGCGCGGTGCAGCGCGCGCTCGGCAACCTGCTCGGCCTCCTCCTGTTCACCGTGCTGCTGCCCCTCGCCCGGACGGGTGAGGTCGCGCTGGTGGTGGTGACCCTCCTCCTCCAGATCGGCGCGGAGGCGTTCATCTCCCGCAACTACTGGCTCGGCAGCGTGTGCGTCACCCCGATGGCGCTCCTGCTGGGCGAGTTCGCGGGCCCCCATCCGGCGGGGGCGCTCGTCCGGGACCGCTGGACGGACACCCTGGTGGGCGTCGCTGTGGGACTGACGGTGTGCGTACTGGTCACCAACCGGCGGGCCGGGACGCGCGTCCACCGGGCCGTGGAGCGGGCCGCGGCCGCCCGGACGGCGGCGGAGCCGCCCACCGGCCAGGGGACGGGAGCCGCCCGGGACCGGCTGGACGCCGCGCTGCTGGAGCTGCGCGAGGCCGTGGACGTCGCCTCCGGCGAGTGGTGGCAGGGCGAGTGGCCGCGGCGGCGGGCGGCCGAGGAGGAGCGCGCGGGTTACCGGGTGCTGGCGACGGCCGCGGGCGGGGGACCGACGTCCCGTCCGGGACGGGGGTCAGGGAAGCCCGCCCCGGCCGCGGACGGCAGAATCTGAGGCGGACCACCCCCGCACCCGAGAGGATCCGACACCGTGGCCGAGGACATCGTCGCGCGCGTGCTGCGCCAGTGGCAGCAGGTCCACCCCGGGCTCGACACCGCGCCGATGGCCGTGATCGGCAGGCTCAACCGGTGTGCGGCGCTGTTGCAGCAGGCGGCCGACGCGCCACTGGTCCGGGAGGGGCTGACGCGGGCGGAGTTCGACATCCTGGGGACCCTGCGGCGGACGGGCCGGGAGCTGACGCCCGGCCAGATCGCACGGGAGACCTTCGCCTCCGGCGCCGCGGTCACCAAGCGGCTGCGGGTGCTGGAGGAACGGGAGCTGGTCACCCGGCGCCCCGACGACCGCGACCGCCGGATGGCGCACCTCTCGCTCACGGACGCCGGCCGGGAGCTGATCGACCGGCTGATCCCCGAGCAGCTCGGCTACGAACAGGCGCTGCTGGCGGGCCTCGGCAAGGACCGCCAGGACGAGCTCGCGACCACCCTCGCCGAGCTGCTCGTCCTCCTCGAAGGACGCCTCGGCGGCCTCCAGCCCTGATCACCGTGCGGAACGGGGTACCTACCGCACGGCACATCGGGCGCCCGTTGTGAAGGGCCGTCGGTGGCACATTCCTGCCACCGGCGGCCCTTGAGCGCCGGCCCGCCCCCGCACGAGGCTGGACCCATGGATGATCTTCTGCTTCCCACCGCGGACCGCCGCCGGCCGGAGAGCGTGCTGGTGGTCGGCACCCGTCTCACGGACATCGCGTTGTACGCCGGCGGCACGATCGCCCAGTGGGTCGACCGCGGCACCCGGGCGACCTACTGCGTCGTCACCGGCGAGGACTCCGGGCGGCGCCCGGCCGCCGAGCGGGCCGGCGGCACCGACGTCCGCCACGTCGCCCCCGGGGAACTGGACGCGGTCCTCCGGGAGATACACCCCGCACGGGTGATCGCCGCCGGGCCGCTCCCGGCCGACGCGGAGGAGGCCCTCCGGACCGTGCCGGAACGGTGGCTCGCCGCCGGGCCCGCGACCGGCGAGGAGCGGCCCAACCAGTATGTGGACGTCACGGCCGTCTTCGACCGTACGCTGGAGGCGCTGCGCGACCGGCTCGCGCCGGGCGACGGGGAGCCGGACCCGGCGGAGGGGCTGCGCGACCGGCTGGCCGGCCAGGCCCGGGCGGGCGGACTGCCGCCGGGCCGCCTGGCCGAGGCGTTCCGGGTCGTCCGCGCCGAGCAGCCCGCCCACTGACCGGGCGGGCCCAGGGCCTGTCCGGTTTTCAGGGCCTGTCCGGTTTTCAGGGCGCGGCGCTCGGCGGGGCCGGTGCGACCGGGGCGTCGTACTTCTTGTCGCACCGCAGCCCGGCGAGTTTCCGGCCGGCGCCGACGAGGTCCACGGCCACCTCCTCGGGCCGCAGGCCGCCCGGCACACCGTTGTGGGCGGCCGTGCAGACGAGCTGGAGACGGGCGATGGGATTCAGCCGCGTGACGTCCAGGGGCAGGGTGATGGTGACCCTGCCCCGGGCGGAGACGACCTCGTAGCGGCTGCTGATCCTGGGCAGCTCGGTGTAGAGGCCGCTCAGCTTCTCGGCCTCGCTGGGGCCCGCCAGCAGCAGAGGGATCGCCTCCTCGGCGGTGACCTCCGCCGCGGCCTCGCGGGGCTTCATCAGGACGCCGCCGGGGTAGCCGAAGTACAGCCGGACCTGGGGCGTCTTGACGCCCGGGCGCTTGACGCCCTGGGCGGGCAGGCCCACCTCGACGACGTCGGTCGGCTCGACGCCGCAGCCCGCCAGCGGCGCGGCGAGCAGGGCCGGCAGCAGGGCGGCCAGGGCCGCGCGGCGTCCCCTCACTTCTCGTCACCTCCTCGCCGCAGGGGCAGGTCCACGGTGAACACCGCTCCTCCCCCGGGCGCGTTGGCCGCCCGCACGGTGCCGTCGTGGAGGCGCACGTTCTCCATGGTGATGGCGAGGCCCAGGCCGCTGCCCTCGGAGCGGACCCGGGCGGCGTCCGCCTTGAAGAACCGTTCGAAGACGTGCGGCAGCACCTCGGGGTCGATGCCCTCGCCCCGGTCCGCGACCTCGATCAGCAGCCGCTCGCCCGAGCCGTGCGGCTGGACCCGGACGGCGAGGCTCACCGGCTCGCCGCCGTGCCGCAGCGCGTTGCCGACGAGGTTGGCGACGACGACGTCGATGCGGCGCGGGTCGAGCCGGGCCCGGACGTCCTCCGGCAGCTCGGCCCGTACCTTGTCCTGCCAGCCGCGGGCCTGGAGCGTCTTGCGGATCGTCTCGGCGACGTCGACCTCGTCCAGGTGCAGGGCCGCCGCGCCCGCGTCGAAGCGGGAGATCTCCATCAGGTCCTCGACCATACGGGCGAGCTTCCCGGTCTCCTGGCTGATGAGCCGGACCGCGTACGCCGTGTCCTCGTCGAGGCTGTCGGCGTCCTCGTCGAGGACGTCGACGACGGCGGTCATGGCGGCGAGCGGGGTGCGCAGCTCGTGGGAGACGTCGGCGGCGAAGCGCCGCGAGTTGGCCTCCATGCGGCGCAGCTCGGCCACGTTCTCCTCCAGCGCCGCGGCCATGTCGTTGAAGGTGCGCGAGAGGTCGGCGAGCTCGTCGCCGCCGGTGACCTTCAGCCGGGTGTCGAGCCGGCCGTCGGTGATCTGCTGGGTGGCGCGGCGCAGTTCGCGTACGGGCCGCAGCACGCCGCGCGCGGCGATCAGGGCGGGGACCACGGCCAGCGCGATGGCCGGCAGGGCTCCGCTCTGGGCGGCCTTGACCAGCGCGGAGACATTGGCCTCGTCCTCGCGCAGCGGAACGTGGGCGTAGACCTCCAGCCCTGACATCTGGGCGCCGTCGCCGCTGAACGCGACGGGCAGGCCGATGGCGAGCCAGGGCCGGCCGTCGGCCTCGACCCGCTGAAAGGCGGCGATGCCCCGGTCCACCTTCTGGCGCACCCCGTCGGGCACGGTCCTGCCGACGGCCTTGGCGCTGGGGTAGAGGGGCTGGTCGCCGACGCGGGCCTGGACGATCCAGTGCTGGGCCTGGCCGGCCCGGTCCAGGTTCTGGGTGAACTTGGCGAGCTGGGCGGGGGTGGGCGGGAAGTTGAGTTCGGGCGCCTGGGAGTTGACCTGCGCGCGCAGCTGCTGGACGGCCGTGTCCTGGGTGCGCTTGAGGATCGCGGTGCGGGCCTCACGGAAGGTCAGGGCGGCCGTGGTGAGCGCGCTCAGCGCGGCGACGAGGAGGAACGCCACGACGAGGCGGGCGCGCAACCCCCGGGCGAGGGTACGCAGGTCACGCCGGCGCAGGGCGGGCCGGCGCAGGGCCGGGCGGCGGATCGTGGGGCGGCGCGGGGCGGCCGGTCGTCTCACGGGCGGGCGCTAGCTCTGGACGGGACCGAAGCGGTAGCCGAAGCCGCGCACGGTCTGGATGTACTTCGGGGACCGGGTGGACTCCTCCACCTTGGTGCGCAGCCGCATCACGCACGCGTCGACCAGGCGGGCGTCGCCGTGGTAGCTGTGCTCCCAGACGTGTTCGAGGAGCTGCTGGCGGCTGAAGACCCGGCCGGGGGTGGCCGACAGGTAGAGCAGCAGCTTCATCTCGGAGGGGGCGAGGGCGAGGTCCTGGCCGTGCTTGGAGACGAGCAGACCGGCCCGGTCGATGGTGAGGTCGCCGTGCGTCTCGGCCGCGGCCGGGGCGAGCGCCGGATCGGGACCGCCGCCGTCGACGGGCGCCGCACGGCGCAGGACGGCGCGGATACGGGCCTCCAGCACCTCGCCGCGGGCGGGCTTGACGATGTAGTCGTCGGCGCCGGCCTCCAGGCCGAGGACGACATCGATGTCGTCACCGCGGGCGGTGAGCATGATGATCGGGATCTGCTGGGTGGCCCGGATCTTCCGGCAGACCTCGAAGCCGCTCATGTCGGGCAGCATCAGGTCGAGCAGGACCAGGTCGGGCCGGAAGGCGTCCAGGGCCGTGAGCCCGGCGCCGCCCGTGGGCGCGGCCTCCACCTCGTGGCCGCGGCGGCGCAGGGTGAGGGTGACTCCGTCCCGTACGGCCCGGTCGTCCTCGATCAGAAGCACGCGTGACATGCGGACAGTATCGGTCGTTCGAACACACGAATGCGCCCTGAGGTGGTCGGACCGGGGGAACTGTCACTGATTTCTCATATTTCACTCCCACCACTGCCGCCTCTACCGCCTCTGTCGTCGCTATATCCCGATGTGCCGGAGGAGCAGGGCCCGGAAGTCCCGGTCGAAGGCGTCGTAGCGGGTGCGCAGCCGGTCGCCGGGCCAGTCGGCCGGCAGCAGCGCGGCGGGCAGGACCGGGTCCGACAGGAGGTGACGCAGGACGGCGGCGGAGACGGTGAAGCGCTCGGCCAGGGCGCCGGGCCCGTCCGGCAGGGCCGCCAGGGCGGCCTCCAGCGCGCGGGCCCGGCGGGCCCAGCCGGCCAGGTCCCACAGGGCGGCGGCCAGCTCGGCGGGGTCGCCCTCGGGGTTCCCGGTGAACATCGCGCACTGGTCGGCGACGACCGCCGGGCGGCCGGCGCGGACCAGGTTGGCCGGGCGCAGCCAGCAGCCCTCCCGCAGCTCGGCCAGGCGCAGGGCCGTCATGGCCTGGCGCAGCGCGGCGCGGTCGGGGGCGGTGCGGCGCTCGGGGGTGACGACGGCGATCTCCCACGCGCCGTCCCAGGGGCGGGTGCGCGGGGCGCGGCTGTCGTCCTGGCGGGCCTGCCGGGCGAGGAGCCGGTCGGTGAGGCGGTACGCGCCGTCGCGCTGCTCCAGGTCGCCGGCGGCGACCATACGGGTCAGGGCGGTGCGGACGGTGCCCTCGGCGGTGCCGAACAGCTCACCGACGCGGACGAGGGCGCGGGCCGGGAGGGCGGGCGGGTGGTGGCCCAGCAGCGTGGAGAGCACGACAGAGCGCGCGGTCAGCGGCCGCAGGGAGAGCGGCTCGGGCGAGTCGGGCCCAGGCTCGGCCGAATCGGGGGAGGCGGTGTCATCCATGGCTGACGAAACCCTATCCATTACAGTCTCCCATCACGCATCATGAAACTGTAATGCCACACACCGGCAATGCCGCCCGTCCCGCCGAGGACCACCCCGCCCGGAGGTCGCCGTGAGCGCCACGCACGACGTGTTCAACCAGGCCCCGCCCCTGACCGGTTTCTCCACCGCCGACGACCCCGCCCTGCTGGAGGCCCTGCGGCGCGACGGCGGCGACTGGGGCGAGGCGGAGGTCCGCGCGCTCGGCGCGCGGGCCGGCTCGCCCGAGGTCCAGGACTGGTCCCGGATGGCCGAGGCGAACCCGCCGGTGCTGCACACCCACGACCGCTACGGCCACCGCGTCGACGAGGTCGAGTTCCACCCCGCCTGGCACCGGCTGATGGCCGCCGCGGTCGAGAGCGGCCAGCACGCGGCCCCCTGGGCCGAGGCGCGACCGGGGGGCCACCTGGTACGGGCGGCGAAGTTCTACGTCTGGGCGCAGGCCGAGCCCGGTCACGGCTGCCCGATCTCCATGACCTACGCCGCCGTCCCCGCGCTGCGCGCCCAGCCGGAGCTGGCGGCCGTCTACGAGCCGCTGCTCGCCTCCCGTACGTACGACTACGGGCTGCGGCCCCCGCTGGAGAAGCGGGGCCTGATCGCGGGCATGTCGATGACGGAGAAGCAGGGCGGCTCGGACGTACGGGCCAACACCACGACCGCCGTCCCGGCGGGCGACGGCTCGTACCTCCTCACCGGCCACAAGTGGTTCACGTCGGCGCCGATGAGCGACGTCTTCCTGGTCCTGGCGCAGACGGCGGAGGGGCTGACCTGCTTCCTGATGCCCCGGGTGCTGCCCGACGGGACCCGCAACGCGATGCGCCTCCAGCGGCTGAAGGACAAGCTCGGCAACCGCTCCAACGCCTCGTCGGAGATCGAGTACGAGCAGGCCGTCGCCTGGCCGGTCGGCGAGCCCGGTCGCGGCGTCCGGACGATCGTCGAGATGGTCAACGTGACCCGGCTGGACTGCGTCATCGGCTCGGCGGCGGGCATGCGGGCCGGGCTGCGGCAGGCGCTCCACCACACGGCACACCGGCGGGCGTTCGGCGCCGAGCTGATCGACCAGCCGCTGATGCGCAACGTCCTGGCGGATCTGGCCGTCGAGTCGGAGGCCGCGACGGCCCTGGCGATGCGCCTCGCGGCCGCCCTGGACCGCGCGGAGGCCGGGGACGCCGCGGAGGGGGCGCTGCGCCGGCTCGGCCTGGCCGCCGGCAAGTACTGGGTGTGCAAGCGCGGCAGCGCGCACGCCGCCGAGGCCCTGGAGTGCCTGGGCGGCAACGGCTACGTCGAGGACTCCGGCATGCCCCGGATCTACCGCGAGGCGCCGCTGCTGTCGATCTGGGAGGGCTCCGGCAACGTCGCGGCGCTGGACGTGCTGCGGGCGCTGACCAGGGAACCGGACGCGCTGGAGGCGTACTTCGCCGAGATCGCCCCGGCCGCCGGCGCGGACCGGCGGCTGGACGCCGCGACGGCGCGCCTGCGCGACCTGCTGGGCACGCTGTCCGACCCGCTCCACGCCCAGCTGGCCGCGCGCCGGGTGGCCGAGCTCCTCACGCTCGTGCTGCAGGGCAGCCTGCTCGTGCGGCACAGCAGCCCGGCCGTCGCGGACGCGTTCTGCGCGTCGCGGCTCGGCGGGGACTGGGGTACGGCGTTCGGCACCCTGCCGGCCGGCACGGACCTGGGGGCGGTGCTGGACCGGGCGCGGACGGAGGACGCCAAGGCGTCGGCGTGACGCCGCACCACACCCGGACGTCAACACAGCATCACAATTTCACCCCATAGGGGGAATTCGGCCGGATGGGTGAGTGAGGTCGCGGCGGGGGCCGCAGTATCCCCGTCGTGACGGGATGGCGCAGGGCGGCAGGCACCGGGTTCGCGGCCCTGGCGGCCGTGCTGGCGACGGCGGGCGCGGCGCACGCCGCCCCGCCACCGCCGGCACCGCTGCCGGACGGCGCCGTCGCGGCCTCGGCCAGAGCCACGGTCGGGCTCGACCCGCTCTCCGTGTGCGTCGCCGCCGACGCGCGGGTCCTCGCGATCACCGCGCACGCCCGGATCCTCTGCCCGCCCGACGCCGCCCCGGCACCCCCCGCGCCACCGGCCCCGGCCCCACCGGTGCCGGCGCCGCCCGCCCCCGCTCCCCCGGCACCCGCTCCCCCGGCCCCGGCGCCGCCCGCGCCGGCACCTCCCGGGCCGGGGGCCCCGCCGGCACCCGCGCCCGCGCCCGCACCACCGGCTCCCGTGCCGCCCGGGCCCGGGGCACCCGCACCGGGGGCTCCCGGTGCGCCCGGAGCTCCCGCTCCCGGAGCCCCGCCGGCCCCTCCCGCCCCTGGAGCGCCGGCGCCCGCTCCCCCGGCACCTCCCGCCCCGGGCGCACCGGGCGCGCCCGCACCGCCGGCACCACCGGCACCTCCCGCGCCCGCACCGCCAGCGCCTCCCGCGCCACCCGCACCCCCGGCTCCTCCCGCACCCGCGCCGCCACCGCCGGCGAACCCGCCCGCCCCGGCGCCACCCGCCCCGGCGCCCGGCGCGCCCGCACCGGCAGCTCCCGCACCCGCCGCGCCCGCGCCTCCTCAGGCGCGCCCCGCGCCCCCTGCGGAGGCCCCGGCACCGCCCGAGCGGGCGGCGGCAGCGGCTCCCGCGCCGCCCAGGGCGACGCCGCCGCGCGTGCCCGTCCCGCCTCCGGCGCACCGCCCGCGGCCGCACCCGTACCGCCAGTCGTCCGCGTCCCAGCTCGCCGGCGCCGGCACGTCCGTGGTCACGTTCACGCTCGTGCTCAGCGCGCCGGCCGTGCTGGCCGCCGCACTGCTGCGACCGCGCGGCGGGGGCCGCCGCGGCCGCTGACCCCGTACCGCCCCGCCCGTGGGCTCTGTCGCGTTCCGTCCCGCCCGTCGTACCACCGTCGCCCGAACCCGGAGGTTCCCTTGTCCGAGTGGCTGGTTCTGGCCATCGCCATGGCCGCCGCCTGTGCCGTCGTCCTGACCATCACCGTGCTCAGGGAGCGCAGGCTGAGCGATGACGACGACCCCAGCGAGACGCCCGACGTCATCGAGTACATGACGATGATGGTCGGCGTCGTCTACGCCATCGTGCTGGGGCTGGCCATCGCCGGTGTGTGGGAGGCCCGCAACAGCGCGCAGGACACCGTCCGGGCGGAGGCGCAGGCGCTGCACGAGGTCGACGAGCGGGTACGGGTCTACGCGCCCGAGGCCCGGGACGGCATCCGCAAGGACGTCGACGCCTACGTCACCTATGTGGTGGACAAGGAGTGGCGCACGATGCTGGAGGACGGCGAGCTCACCGACCAGGGCGCGAAGCTGCTGGAGAAGGTGCGCGACGACGTCACCTCGTACAAGCCGCGGGACGACTTCGAGAGCCAGTCCTACCAGCCGCTCCTGGACCAGGTGGGCGCCGCCGACGCGGCGCGGAACGCGCGAGGGCAGGCCGCCGGGCCGACCATGCCGGGCGTGGTGTGGTTCGGCCTGATCGGCGGAGCACTGGTGTGCGTGGGGCTGATCTTCACACTGCAGATCAGGCGGTCGCCGCGCGAGCTGCTGATGGCGGGCGTCTACAGCGCGCTGATCTCCTTCCTGCTCTTCCTCATCTGGGACTTCAACTCGCCGTTCGGGCACTCCGTGGCGGAGGGGGCGGGGCCGTTCATGGACCTGTTCTCCATCTGACGGGCAGGTGGGTGAGCCCGTTCTGGAAGTTGGACGTGAGCCGGACCGGTTCGCCCGCGAGTTCCAGGCCGGGCAGCCGGTCCAGGGTCGCGCGCAGCATCGCGCGCATCTGGGTGCGCGCGAGGTGGGCGCCCAGGCAGAAGTGCGGTCCGAAGCCGAAACTGACGTGGTCGTTGGGGGCGCGGGTCACGTCGAAGCGGTCCGGGTCGGGGAAGACGCGCTCGTCGCGGTTGGCGGACGCGTGGTAGACGACGACCTTCTCGCCGCGCCGGATCCGCTGCCCGCCGAGCTCGGTGTCGCGGGTGGCGGTGCGCCGGAAGTGCACCACCGGTGACCAGTACCGCAGCATCTCCTCGACCGCCGAGGGGACGAGTTCCGGCCGGGTGCGGAGGAGTTCGTGCTGGTCGGGGTGGACGAGGAGGGTCAGCAGACCGCCGGGGACGCCGTTGCGCAGCGTCTCGTTCCCGGCCACCGCGAAGAGGAAGAACATGTTCTCGAACTCGTCGCGGGTCAGCCCTCCTTCACGCATCCGGGCCATGACGCTCCCCGGGCGCGGCCGGTCCGCGAGGGCGTGGGCGTAGGCGAACATGTCGGCGAGCGCCTCCCGGGACCGCGGGTTGACCGCGGAGCCGTCGGGCCGTGGCGCGCGTCCGGCGCCGGGCGAGTGCCGCGCGGCCCATGGCGGTGAGCCCGGCCGGATCGGCGGTGTCCGACGCCGCGTGCTCGGGGTCCTGGTAGCCGATGACGCGGTTCGACCAGTCGACCAGCAGCCGCCGGTCCCGCTCCGGGACGCCCATGACGTGCGCGAGCGTCCACACGGGCAGGTCGGCGGCGAGCTCCGCGTAGTCCGCCGCCCCGCGCGCCGCGACGGACCCGACGAGGGCGCGGGCCCGGTCCTCGATCACGGCCTCCAGCTCCCGCACGGCGCGCGGGGTGAAGGCCGCGGCCACGATGCGGCGCAGCCGGGCGTGGTCCGGCGGGTCCTGGTTGAGCAGCATGGCCCGGACGAAGGCCAGGTCACGCGGGGTGTCCGGGTCGCGGAGCTGGGTGGCGCCCAGGTGGGAGGAGAAGACCTCCGGGGTGCGCAGGACGTGTTTGACGTCGGCGTGCCGGAGGACGGCCCAGTAGCCGGGGCCGGCGGGCCACGGGCCGACGGCCGGTTCCGGGACGCGGCAGACGGGGCTGCGGTCGCGCAGCTCGCGGAAGAGGCCGTGGGGCACGCCGTGGGCGTAGGTGGCGGGGTCGAACACGGCGGTGGTGTCGTGTGCGGTCACCCGCCGGACGGTACGGGCTCCTCTGGCGGGCCCGTCAAGGCCTGGCCACAATGGGGGCGTGGCCGAACGTACCGCTCCGGGCACGGTCCGTGTCGACTTGTGGTCCGCGGGCGAATTCCGGTCGGCGCGCCCGGCCCGCGCGGGAGCCCGGATGACCGGTTCGGGGCCCGGATCCGCAACCCTCCGACTGGCGGCGGTGTTTTGGGGGTACGGAGCAACGGACGGGAGGTAGCGAGCGTGACCGAATGCTTTGCTGACGAAGAGGGCCTCACCAGGCCCGTCGGCGAATCCGAAGCCGACGCGTACGTCCGGGGCATCTGTTTCAAAACGGGGCCGCCCCGCCTGCTGGGTGCCGAGCTGGAATGGCTCGTCCACGACGCGCACGACCCGACACGACCCGTCGCCCCGCACCGCCTGGCGGCCGCCGCCGACCAGGTGGGACGGCTTCCGCTGCGGTCGCTGTTCACGGTCGAGCCCGGTGGCCAGCTGGAGTTCAGCTCCCAGCCCGCGGAGTCCCTCACCGCGTGCGTCGAGGATCTCTCCGCGGACCTCGCGCGGGCCCGCGCGGCCCTCCGCGAGCTGGACCTGGTCCTCGCGGGGTACGGCAAGGAGCCGTGGTGCGAGCCCCCGCGCGTACGGACCGGCTCCCGCTACAACGCCATGGAGATCTACTACGACCGGATCAACGGCGCCGGGCGCAATGTCATGTGCCGTACCGCGTCGGTGCAGGTCTGCGTGGACGCGGGAGAGGAGGACCCCGGGCCGCAGTGGTACCGGCGGCGCTGGCGGCTGGCCCACCAGCTGGGCGCGGTGCTGTGCGCCGCGTTCGCCAACTCCCCGCTGCACCTGGGCCGTCCCAGCGGCTGGCGCTCCAGCCGGCAGGCGTGCTACGCGCGTATGGACCCCGGCCGCACCCTGGCCCCGGCGGGCGAGGACCCCAGGGCCGCCTGGGCCGCGTACGCCCTCGACGCCCATGTGATGTTCGTACGGCACGAGGACGAGCCCTGGGCCGTCCAGCGGGGGCTGGCCCTGCGGCAGTGGACCCGCACGGGGCTGCCCCGCCCGGTCACCACCGACGACGTGGCCTACCACCTGACCACGTTGTTCCCACCGATAAGGCCGCGGGGCCACCTCGAGCTGCGCATGATCGACGCGCAGCCGGGGGACGACGGCTGGATCGTGCCGCTCGCCGTGACCGCCGCGCTCTTCGACGACCCCGTGGCGGCGGAGACCGCCCTGCTGGCCGTCAAGGGCCTGGCGGACGCGCCGGACACCTCGCCACCACCACGCAACTCCCTGTGGCGCAGGGCCGCCCGGCACGGCATGTCCGATCCCGAGCTCCACGCCGCCGCCGTGGTCTGCTTCGCGGCGGCCCGCGAGGCCCTGCCCCGGCTGGGCGCGCGGACGGCCGTCCTGGACGCCGTCGGCGAGTTCACCGCCCGGTACGTCGACCGCGGCCGCTGCCCCGCGGACGACCTGCTCGACCTGGCCGCGCGCGGGGAGGTCCCGGCATGAACGCCGCCCCCGCGCCCGGCACCGGCGGGCCGCGGGAGCGCGCCGCGAGCGCCCTCATGGGCGCTCGCGAGCGCACCCGCCTGCTCACCGGCTGCGTCGGCGACCCCGAGCTGACCGCCCAGCACTCGCCGCTGATGTCCCCCCTGGTGTGGGATCTCGCGCACATCGGCAACCAGGAGGAGCAGTGGCTGCTCCGCGCGGTGGCCGGGCGGGAGCCGCTGCGCCCCGACATCGACTCCGTCTACGACGCCTTCGAGCATCCGCGCGCCGAGCGCCCCTCCCTGCCGCTGCTGTCCCCGCGGGAGGCGCGGGGGTACGTGGCCGACGTCCGGGAGCGGGTCCTGGACGTCCTGGACGGCGCACCGCTGTCCGGCGGGCCGCTGGTGGAGTCGTGCTTCGCCTTCGGCATGATCGCCCAGCACGAGCAGCAGCACGACGAGACCATGCTGATCACCCACCAGCTGCGCCGGGGCCCGGCGGCCCTCACCGCTCCCGAGCCGCCGCCCGCGACGCCCGACGCCGCCCTGCTGCCGGCGGAGGTGCTCGTCGAGGGCGGGCCCTTCACGATGGGCACGTCCACCGAGCCCTGGGCGTTGGACAACGAACGCCCCGCCCATACCCGCATCGTGCCGTCGTTCTTCATCGACACCCTTCCCGTGAGCAACGGCGCCTACCTGCGCTTCATCGAGGACGGCGGCTACACCGACCCGCGCTGGTGGCATCCGGAGGGCTGGGAGCAGGTGCGCCGGCACTCCCTGGCGGCGCCGCTGTTCTGGCGGCGCGAGGGCGGCGCCTGGACGCGGCGGCGGTTCGGCGTCGTCGAGCCGGTGCCTCCCGACGAGCCGGTGCTGCACGTCGGCTGGTACGAGGCCGCCGCGTACGCGGCCTGGGCCGGCCGGCGGCTGCCCTCCGAGGAGGAGTGGGAGAAGGCCGCCCGCCACGACCCGGTCTCCGGCCGCTCGCTGCGCTATCCGTGGGGCGACGTGGACCCGGCCCCCGAGCACGCCAACCTCGGCCAGCGGCACCTGCGCCCGGCGCCCGTCGGCGCCTATCCGCGCGGCGCCTCCCCGCTGGGCGTGCGGCAGCTCATCGGGGACGTGTGGGAGTGGACGTCCAGCGACTTCCTGCCGTATCCCGGCTTCCGGGCCTTCCCCTACCACGAGTACTCCGAGGTGTTCTTCGGCGACGGGCACAAGGTCCTGCGCGGCGGGTCCTTCGCCGTGGACCCGGTGGCCTGCCGGGGAACGTTCCGCAACTGGGACCTGCCCGTCCGGCGGCAGATCTTCGCCGGTTTCCGTACCGCCCGTGACGCGGAACCCTCCTGATGTGCCGTCATATCGCGGTCCTGGGGCCCGACGCCCCGCTCGCCGAGACACTGGTGGAGCCCCCGCACTCCCTCGTGCACCAGTCCTGGGCGCCGCGCAGCATGGCCAGCGGCACGGTCAACGCGGACGGCTTCGGCGTCGGCTGGTACGCGCCGGGCGACCCGCTGCCCGCGCGCTACCGCCGGGCCGGCCCCATCTGGGGGGACGAGTCGTTCGCCGACATCGCCCGGGTCGTCAGGACCCGGGCGCTGCTCGCGGCCGTCCGGGACGCCACCGTCGCCGGCGCGGACGCGGAGGCGGCGGCGGCCCCGTTCGCCGGCGGCCCCTGGCTGTTCAGCCACAACGGCGCGGTGGCCGGCTGGCCGGGCACGGCGGCGCCGCTGGTCCCGCTGCTGCCGCCCGAGGCGCTGCTGCGGCTGACGGCCCGCAGCGACTCCGCGTTCGTCTGGGCGCTGGTGGAGCGGCGGCTGCTGGCCGGTGAGGGGCCGGGCCCGGCCCTGGCCGGGGCGGTGACGACGCTGGCCCGGGCCGCGCCGGGCTCCCGGCTGAACCTGCTGCTGACCGACGGCGTCACCATCGCCGCCACGGCCTGGGGCGACTCCCTGTGGTATCTGGCGGGCGGCGCCCACGGCCGTACGGTCGTGGCGTCCGAGCCGTACGACGACGACCCCCGCTGGGCCGAGGTGCCCGGCCGCAGTCTGGTGACGGCCGGCCGGGAAGGCGTCGAGGTCGTCCCGCTGCGGCCGCCGCACCCGCCGCCCGAGGACCGTCCGCCGCGCCGGCCCGCGGATCCGCCGCGCCCGTCGCGTCCGCCGCGCCCTCCGTCTCCCCCGCTTCCCCCGCTTCCCCCGCTTCCCCCGGATTTCCCGCGCAAGGAGCCCGTTCAGTGAGTTCGTTCGTCCTCACCCGCACCCTCCCCCTCGACTCCACGGCCGCCGCCCTGCGCGCGGACGTCTCCGAGGGGCTCACCCGCTCGCCCAAGGTGCTCCCGCCGAAGTGGTTCTACGACGCGCGGGGCAGCGAACTGTTCGACGAGATCACCCTGCTGCCGGAGTACTACCCGACCCGGGCCGAGCGCGAGATCCTGCTCGCCCGCTCGGGCGAGATCGCCGCGGCCACCGGCGCCCGCACCCTGGTGGAGCTGGGCTCGGGCTCGTCGGACAAGACCCGTCATCTGATCGACGCCCTGTCCGGCCTGGAGTGCTACGTCCCGGTCGACGTCAGCGAGAGCGCCCTGCGGGGCGCCGCCGAAACGCTTCTCTCCGAGCATCCGGCGCTGACCGTGCACGCCCTGGTCGCCGACTTCCAGTACGGTCTCGTCCTGCCGCGCGACGTACCGGGGCCGCGCCTGCTGGCGTTCCTCGGCGGCACGATCGGCAATCTCCTCCCGCCCGAGCGGGCCACGTTCCTGGCCGGCCTGCGCTCCCGGCTCTCCCCCGGCGACGCGCTCCTGCTCGGCACGGACCTGGTCAAGGACGAGAGCGTGCTGGTGCCGGCCTACGACGACGCGGCAGGCGTGACCGCCGCGTTCAACAAGAACGTCCTGGCCGTCATCAACCGCGAGCTGGGCGCCGACTTCGACCCCGGCGACTTCGACCACGTGGCCGTGTGGGACGCCCGGCGGGAGTGGATCGAGATGCGGCTGCGGGCCCGTACGTCCGTGGTCGCCAAGATCCAGGCCCTGGACCTGGCGGTGAACTTCGAGCCGGGCGAGGAGCTGCGGACCGAGGTGTCCGCGAAGTTCCGCCAGGAGGGCGTCCGCCGGGAGCTGGCCGCCGCCGGGCTGGAGCTCACCCACTGGTGGACGGACGCGGCCGGCCGCTTCGCCCTGTCCCTGTCGGTGCCGGAGCCGCACCCGCTGCACGCCGGCTGACCGTACGCGTCCTACCCTCACGATGTGAACGAGGAGATGCGTGGCGGCGGCCTGCCGACCGGCTTCGAGCGCGGCACCGACGGCCCCAAGGTGATCGTCGTCGGTGTCGACGGCTCGGACACGTCCTGGCGGGCCGCCGCCTACGCGGCGGGCCTGGCCCGCCGTCAGAACGCCCTGCTCGCGGTCGTCCACGTCCAGCCGGTGCTGGCCGGCAGCGTGGCACTGGGCGCCCCGGTGGCGGAGATGACCGAGGAGGTGGCCGAGGAGCTGCTGGCCGAGATCCGCGACGCCGCCGAACAGCTGCGCGGCGTCTTCGAGATGCGCTGGCAGTTCCACACCTTCCGCGGCGACCCGTACGCGGGCCTGGTCCGCGCGGCCGACGAACTGAAGGCCGACGCCGTGATCGTCGGCGCCTCCGAGCAGGCGGGTCACCGCATCATCGGCTCGGTCGCGGTCCGCCTGGTGAAGGCGGGCCGCTGGCCGGTGACGGTGGTGCCGTAGCCCCTCCGGGGCGGCCCTATGTCTCGCGGGATGCCGGCACCGCGCGGGGCGGGGGGCGCCGTACCGGCCGTGCCCGGCGGCAGGAGCGCTCCCCCGAGCGCGTTCGGCGACCTGCTCCGCGAGGTGCGCTTCGCCGGCCGCCGGCTGCCGGCTGCCCGCGACGGTCGCCGTCGTCGACGCCCGCCCCGGGACGAGACCGCCCCCGCACGGCGTCGCGGCCCCCGCCTATCCTTGACCCGAGCGGCCCGCAGCCACGTCACCGGGGCCGGACGACGGAAGGACCCGCCCGCCCCATGCTCCTTCAGGCCCTCGCCGAGGTCGGCCCGTTCTTCGCGCTGCGCGCCGGCGACGCCCCCGGTGACATCCCCGACGGTGCCGGGGAGTACCTCCCGCTCGGGCCGGAGGCCGTACGGCTGCGCGTCTCGACCGTGGGCGGGCGGCTGGGGACGGCGGACCGGCGGGTGGCGGCCTCGATCGCGTTCCAGGGCATCGCCGGACGGCTGCTGTCCATCGGCCTCGGGTCGGCCGTGCTCACCGGGTGGGTGCCCGACCTGACGGCCGCCGGGGGCCTCCGCTGGCACCCGGACCGCACCGCGCCCGACGACCTCTGGCTGCCCGCGGAGCCGGTGGTGGCACCGCCGGCCGCCGCCGGGCCCGAGGAGCAGGCCGCGCGGATCGCGGACGAGGTCCTGCACGGCCTCCTCGTACCGCTGCACACGGCCACCCGCGCGGTCGTGCCCGTCTCCGCCCGTCTGCTGTGGGGCAACGCCGGCTCCTCCCTCGCCGGTTCGCTGCGCGTCCTCCACGCCTGGTGCCGGGAGCGGGGGCGCCCCGGGGACGCCGGGAACGCGCTCGCCGTGGCCCGGGCGCTCTTCGAGGACCCGCTGCTGCGCGACACCGGGACGCTGACCGAGGGCCCCGGCGGCGTCTCCTTCGCGCGCTCCACCTGCTGCCTGTACTACCGGGTGCCCTCCGGCGGGCTCTGCGGCGACTGCGTGCTGCGGCACGCGCCGCGCTCCCGCTGAGGAGCGCCGGGCGCGGGCCGGGCGGGTGGCTGCGAAGAGCCGGCGGGCGCGGGCGGCCACTCCCCCGGCGTCAGCACCCCCAGGACGTACGCCTTCGCCACCAGCGCCGTGCGGTTGGGCACGCGCCAGCGCCGGGTGAGACGCGTGAGGTGGTAGTTCACCCCGTCGACGGTCAGCCCGACCGCCTTGCCGATGGCCGCCGTCGTCGCCCCCGCCGCCGCCAGCGCCAGGATCGTGCCCTCCACCTCGCTGACCTCCGCCACCGGTGCCGGCGACGGCGCCTCGGCCCGTACCCGTAGGACGGCCAGCAGCAGGGGGTACTCCAGCGAGGCGTCGCCCACCGGGTCCACCAGCAGCTCGCCCGCCCGCTCGGCCCCGTCCTCGCCCGCCTGCCAGCGGACGTCGATGGTGTAGCGGGAGCGGCGGCCCAGCCGCAGCGCCTCGGTGAGCCGGCCGATCTGGGCGGCGGCGCTGTGGCTGGGGCGGAGGAGTTCCAGCAGGTTGCGGCCGCGCACCCGGCCCGGGACCGTGCCCCACTCCGCCGCCATGGCCGGGTTGGCCACCGTCACCACGCCCTCCGCCGTGCAGACCGCCACGGGAATGGGCAGCCGGTCGAGCAGCATCAGGAAGTAGTTGCGCCACGCGAAGTACTCGTCGCGGTCCACGGTGCCCGGCCCCCTCGCTCGTACAGTGCCCGGCCCGCGCGCAAGACCGACGCGCCGCGCGCCACTGCACAATCATGCAGTGACCGCCCCCGGCGGCCCGGTCCGGGGCGGCGACGCTGGACGCATGACCCACGCGACCCAGGACAAGGTGGCGGCCGTTCCGCTCGTGGACGTCTCGGCCGTCGGCGCCACCGACACCCCCCTCCAGCAGGCGATGCGCCTGGCCCGGCGGCACGGGCCGGTCTTCAGGCGGCGGCTGCACGGCACCGACCGGCTCTTCGTGACCTCGCTCGACCTCGTCACCGAGCTCTCCGACGAGGAGCGCTTCACCAAGCACGTCGGCGCGGCGCTGGAGAACGTCCGCGAGTTCACCGCCGACGGGCTCTTCACCGCCTACAACCACGAGCCCAACTGGGCCCGGGCGCACGACATCCTGATGCCCGCCTTCGCCCTCGGCTCGATGCGCGCCTACCACCCCGCCATGCTCACCGTCGCCCGCCGCGTCATCACGGCCTGGGACGCCCGTCTGGCCCGGGGCGCGGCCGTCGACGTGGCCGAGGACATGACGCGGATGACGCTGGACACCATCGGCCTCGCCGGGTTCGGCTACGACTTCGAGTCGTTCACCCGCGGCGACGAGCCCCACCCCTTCGTCGCCGCCATGGTCCGCTGCCTGGACTGGAGCATGAACAAGCTCGGCCGCGACCCCGACGCCGACCACACCGCCACCGACGCCGCCTTCCGCGCCGACGCCGCCTTCCTCGCGACCGTCGTCGACGACGTCATCGGCGCCCGCACCGCCTCCGGCGACACCCGCACCGACGACCTCCTCGGGCTGATGCTGGGTGCCCCGCACCCGTCCGACGGCGCGACCCTCGACGCCGCCAACATCCGCAACCAGGTCATCACCTTCCTCATCGCCGGCCACGAGACCACCTCCGGCGCCCTCTCCTTCGCCCTCCACCACCTGCTGAAGGATCCCGTCGCCCTGCGCCTCGCCCAGCGCGAGACCGACGAGCTGTGGGGCGACACGGCCGACCCCGAGCCGACGTTCGAGGACGTCGGGCGGCTCCGCTGGATCCGCCAGGTCCTCAACGAGGCGCTGCGCCTGTGGCCCACGGCGGCGGCCTTCGCCCGCGAGGCGCGCGAGGACACCCTGCTCGGCGGGCGGTACCCGCTGCGCGCCGGCGAGGGCGTCACCGTCCTCACCCCGCTCCTCCACCGCGACCCGGTCTGGGGCGACAACCCCGAGCTCTTCGACCCCACGCGCTTCGCCCCCGAGGCGGAGGCGGCCCGCTCCCCGCACGCGTACAAGCCCTTCGGCACCGGTGAGCGCGCCTGCATCGGACGGCAGTTCGCCCTGCACGAGGCCACCATGCTCCTCGGGCTGCTCGTCCACCGCTACCGCTTCATCGACAACGCCGGCTACCGGCTGCGCGTCAAGGAGACCCTCACCCTCAAGCCCGACGGCTTCACCCTCACCCTGGCCCGCCGCACGGCGGCCGACCGCCTCGCCGCCCGCGCGGCGCTGCCCGGCTCCGTACGCCCGTACGGCCGGCCGGGGGCGGATTCCGGGGTGGCGGGTGCCGGGGCGGCGGGTGGAGGGCCCGGCACGGACGCCGCCGGGCCGGTGCTGCCCGCCCGCGCCCGCCGGGGCACCGGGCTCCTCATCCTGCACGGCTCCAACTACGGCACCTGCCGCGACCTGGCCCACGCCCTCGCCGGCCGGGCCGCCCGGCTCGGCTTCGAGCCCTCCGTCGCGCCGCTGGACGAGCACGCGGCCGGGCTGCCGGCCGGCGCGCCCGTCGTCGTGGTCGCCGCCTCGTACAACGGCCGCCCCACCGACGACGCGGCCCGCTTCGCCCGGTGGACCGAGCACGCGGCCCCCGGCGCGGCCGACGGCGTCCACTACGCCGTCCTCGGCGTCGGCGACCGCAACTGGGCCGCCACCTACCAGCGGGTCCCCACCCTCCTCGACGAGCGGCTCACCGCCCTCGGCGGCACCCGGCTGCTGCCCCGCGCCGAGGCCGACGCCTCCGGCGACCTCACCGGCGCCGTCGACGACTTCACCCACGCGCTGTGCCGGACGCTGCTGGAGCGCTACGGCGACCCGGCCACCGCCGGCGCGGCGACCGGGCCGGGCGGTACGGCCGGGGGCGGCACCGGCCCCGACGACGAGGGCCCCGCCCACACCGTCACCGTGCTCACCGGCGACGACCCGTTCGCCGCCCTGGCCGCGCGCCACGGCATGACGCCCATGACGGTCACCGAGGCCCACGAGCTCACCGACCCGGCCCACCCGCGCACCAAGCGCTTCCTCCGGCTCGCCCTGCCGGACGGGACCGGCTACCGCACCGCCGACCACCTGACCGTCCTGCCCGTCAACGAGCCCGCCCTCGTGGAGCGCGCGGCCCGGCTCTTCGGGGCCGACCCCGGCACCCTCCTGGCCGTCGTCCCCCGCCGCGACGGGCGCGGGGCCCTGCCTGTCGACCGGCCCCTGACCGTACGCGACCTCCTCGCCCACCACCTGGAACTCCAACAGCGCCCCACCGCCCGGCAGCTGCGGGCCCTCGCCGACCGCAACCCCTGCCCGCCCGAGCAGGCCGCCCTGCGGGCCGTGGACGCCGACGACCCGCGCACGACCCTGGACCTCGTCGAGGACCACCCCGCCCTGCGCGGCGTCCTGGGCCCCGCCGACCTCCTGGAGCTCCTGCCGCCGCTGCGGCCCCGGCACTACTCCATCTCCTCCTCCCCGGCCCGCGACCCGCACCACGTCGACCTGATGGTCTCCCTCCTGGACGCGCCCGCCCGCTCCGGCCGCGGCCGCCACCGGGGCACCGGCTCGCACCACCTCGCCCGGCTGCGGCCCGGCGACACCGTGCTCGCCCGCGTACAGCCGTGCCGCGAGGACTTCCGCGTCACCGGGCACGACCGCACGCCCGTCGTGATGGTCGCCGCCGGTACGGGCCTCGCCCCCTTCCGCGGCACCGTCGCCGACCGCGTCGAGCTCGCCGCCGCCGGTACGGAACTCGCCCCCGCCCTGCTCTACTTCGGTTGCGACGCCCCCGACGCCGACTTCCTCCACTCCGCCGAACTCCACGCGGCCCAGGAGGCGGGCGCGGTCTCGCTGCGGCCGGCGTTCAGCTCCGGCGGCGGCACCGGCGGCCCCGGCCCGTTCGTCCAGCACCGCATGGCCGCCGAGGGCGACGAGCTGTGGGACCTGCTCGAACGCGGGGCGCGCGTCCACGTCTGCGGTGACGGCAGCCGCATGGCGCCCGGCGTCCGGGCCGCCCTGCGCGACCTGTACGCCCGCCGCACCGGCGGCGACGCGCGGGCGGCCGACACCTGGCTGCGCGAGCTGACCGACGCCGGCCGCTACATCGAGGACGTGTACGCGGCGGGCTGACGCGGCGGGCTGAGCCGGCGCCCGGGCCCCTGCCGCTCCATCACTCCGTCAACTCCCGTAACCTGCTCCTCGTTCATCACAGCAGTAACGGGGAGCGGGGAGCGGTGGGGGCCATGCGCACAGCCATACGGAGAAGAACGACGACGGCGATCGCGGCGGCGGTCGCCGCGCTGGCCGTCCCGGCGGCCACTCCCGCCGGAGCCGAGCCCTCCCCGTCGTACGCCGCCACGACCTCGGTCGGCGTCCACAACGCCTACGAGCGGGCCAAGTACCCCTACCTCGCCGACGCCCTCGACTCCGGCGCCGGCCTCCTCGAACTCGACGTCTGGACCAACGGCTTCGGCGGGCGCGCGTTCCGCGTCTCCCACGCCAAGCCGCTGAGCAACGAGAACAACTGCGAGGGCGCCACCTCGCCGGCCCGGCTGCGCACCGGCACCCGCGACCAGCCACTCTCCGGCTGCCTCGCCGACATCCGCGCCTGGCACGACGCCCACCCCGGCCACCGGCCGATCCTCCTCAAGGTCGAGATGAAGGACGGCTTCAACGCCGACAGCGGCCGCGGCCCCGCCGAACTCGACGCCCTGCTCACCGCGAAGCTCGGCGACGCCCTCTACCGCCCCGCCGACCTCAAGGGCGGCCACGCCACCCTCGACGAGGCGGTACGCGCCGGCGGCTGGCCGAGCCGGTCCGCGCTGGCCGGCAAGTTCGTCGTCGAGCTCATCCCCGGCACGGTGGAGGAGAAGAACCCGGCCGACCGGCTGTGGACCGACCGCGAGTACGCCACCCACCTCCGCGACCTCGCCGCCGCCGGGCACCTGAGCAAGGCCGCCGCCTTCCCCGCCGTCCACGGCGCCGTCCCCGGCGACCCGCGCACCCGCTACGCCGACGCGTCGATCCGCCCCTGGTTCGTCCTCTTCGACGGCGACGCCGCCACGTACGCCAAGGGCGGCATCGACACCGCCTGGTACGACGACCGCCACTACCTCGTCGTCATGACGGACGCCCACAAGGTCGCGCCCGCCATCGACATCACCCACCCGACGGAACCCCAGGCCCGCGACCGCCTCACCCTGATGGCCCGCACCCACGCCAGCTTCGCGACGGCCGACTGGTACCCGCTGCCGGGGGTGTTGTCGACGGTGGTGCGGCGGGGGTGACGGGGAGGGTCAGGCCCGGGCGCGCTCGTAGAGGTGACGGGCGGTGGGGTTCCCGAGGTGGGGACGGAGGCGCCTGAGCATGTCCGCCATCCGCTCGTCGCACTGCGCCGACTGGACCTGCGGATAGATCTCCAGCGCCTTGCCCCAGGTGTCGCACGCCGCCTCCAGGTGGCCGACCTCGCACTGCCGCTCGGCGAGCATCGACAGATAGCGCACCCGGCTCCTCCAGTGCAGGTGGTAGCGCAGCCGGTCGGACTCCTCCAGCGCCTCGATCGAGCCCCGGACGTCCCCGAGCTCGTAGCGGACCTGACCGACGTGGTACGTCAGCGACGAGGGGTTGTAGGAGGCGAAGGTCGTCGCCCGGGACTCGGCCTTCTCCATCGCGACCTCGGCCTCCTTGAGGTACATGAGCGCGGCCGCGCGTTCCCCGGTCCGCGCGGCCGCGTGCGCCTGCTGCCCGGCCAGGAACGCCCGCATCCGCGGACCGGCCTGCGGGGACGCGGCGGATGCCGCGTCCGCCAGCCGCATGGCCTCCGGCCCGTGCCCGAGGTCGACGGCCTGGACGCTCATGCCCCGCAGTGTCGTGCAGTACGTCAGGTGGTCCTCGGAGGCACCGGCGAGGTGCAGGGCCTTGAGGTAGTAGCGCTGCGCCAGCCCGTGGAGTCCCTCGTCGACCGCCATGTACCCGGTGAGGTAACAGAGATCCGACGCCGCCGACATCATCGCCTTTCGGACGGCCTCCGGCGCGTCGGCCCGTAGGTACGGGGCGACGGTGTTGACGAGGAAGGCGGCGGCCATGGGGCGGGCGTGGCGGCCGCCGAACTGGTCGTCGAGTTCCGACACCCGTTCGGTCATGGCGACGACCATGTCGACCTCGGGCATCCCGATGCGCACGGTGCGCCCCGTCTGCACGGCCTCCATCCGCCCGACGACGTCGGGCCAGCCGGGCACGGTCAGCGCGACGGAGAAGAGGCTGTACCCCAGCACGCTGCGCCGGGAGGGGTCCATGTCGGTACGACCGAGATCGACCAGGGACTCCACCGTGCCCGGGGCGGCCGGCGCCGCCTGCTCCGGAGGGGGGAATCCGGCCTCCGCGTGCGTCACCGGGCGCCGGAGGCACCGTGACAGTGCTTCGAGGATCAGCGGCCGGACCTCCGCTTTCGGCAGGTGCCCCTTGAGCCACTGGTGGACCGACGGCTCGCGGTAGCGCAACGGCGTCCCGCGCTCCGTGCCCAGCCGGTTGACCTCGCGCGCGAACCGGCCCAGCGTCCACGTGGTCTCGCGGTACAGGCGCTCCAGCCCGGTGTTCGGCTCCCGGTTCCCCACAGCCATCAACTCCTCGCCCCTGGGCGACGTTTAAAGGTCTTAAACCGCGCCACCGCTCCTCACCGTACCGCCGACCGGCGTCGCACGGTTGCCTGGAGCGAAGGAGAGATCACCGTGAGCGACGTGGAGCGAGAGGTGGGCGTGATGACGTATCGGATCGGTGCGTTCGTCGTGGACAAGCGTGACGGCAGGCTCGGCCAGGTGATGGACCGTGAGGGCCCGTACGTGCAGCTGCGGCCGCCGCGAGGCGGGCGGGAGTGGGACTGCCCGCCGGGCGCGCTACGGTTGGCCCGGGCCGAGGAACTGCTGCCCGTGGCCTTCGGCCCGTCGGCGCCGGGCGCGGCGCGGTGTGCGGAATGCGCGGAGATCAAGCGGCAGCGCGCGGAGGCCGAGCGGCGGAACGACGCCCCGCTGATGCGTGCCGCCGCCACCCGGATGGGCGTCCACCTGCGCGAGGCGCACGCGTGAGGGGGCCGGGGCCGACGGAGCCTCCGGGCATGGGTCAGGAGTGCTCCGGCGCCGGTGGCAGCGTGACCTCGAAGCGGCAGCCGCCCGGGACGTTGTGGGCCGTCACCTCGCCGCGGTGGGCGTCGACCACGCCGCGGACGATCGCCAGGCCCAGGCCGGCGCCGCCCGGTGGGGTGCGGGCCGGGGAGCCGCGCCAGCCGGTGTCGAAGACGCGGGGGAGGTCCTCCTCCGGGATGCCGCCGCAGCCGTCCGTCACGGACATCACGACCGCGTCCGGCTCCCGGCGGACGGCCACCGTGACCGTGCCGCCGGTGGGCGTGTGGCGGACGGCGTTGGCCAGGAGGTTGTCCAGGACGCGTGCCATCTCCCGGCAGTCGGCCTCGACGGCGGCCTCGATCGTCGTCGTGGCGGTCAGCCGGACGCCGCCGTTCTCGGCCAGGGCCGTGGCGCCCGCGAGGGCGTCGGCCACCAGGTCGGCCGCGGAGATCCGGGCCGGGCGCAGTCGTAGTGCCCCGGCGTGGATGCGGGAGAGTTCGAAGAGGTCACCGACCATGGCGTCCATCCGCGTCACCTCCGCGCGCATGCGGCGCAGGTAGCGGCCGGGGTCCTCGGCGACGCCGTCCTCCAGGGCCTCCGCCATGGCCCGCAGGCCGGCCAGCGGGGTGCGCAGGTCGTGGGAGATCCAGGCGACCAGTTCGCGGCGGGAGGCGTCGAGGGCGCGTTCGCGTTCCCGGGAGGCGGCGAGCCGTTCGCCGGCGGCCGTCAGTTCGCGGCCGAGCCGGGCCAGTTCCGCCGTGGCCCCGCCGGCCGGGGCGGCGAAGTCCCCGTCCTCGCCGAAGGAGCGGGCGGCGCGGGTGAGGGCCTCGCTGCGGGCCACCACCCAGCGGCCGAGCAGCAGGGCCGTGGCCAGGGAGACGACCGCGGCCATGGCGCAGACGGTCGTCACGACCGTCAGGTCGTGCGGGGACAGGAACATCGCCCGGGCGACCGCCAGCGTCCCGGTCAGCATCGCGATCACCGGTACCGCGGCCACCACGGCGAGCGGGACCGCGACCGACCGGTGGCGCAGCGCCCGCAGCGCGCCGGCCCCCAGCAGCCCCGCGGCGACCGCGCCGAGCAACGCGTAGAGGGCGATGAGCAGCACGTCACGCATGGTCCGCCGCCTCGCCGGCGGGCGGCGCGGCGAAGCGGTAGCCCACGCCCCACACGGTCTGGATCAGGCGCGGCCGGGCCGGGTCGTCCTCGACCTTGCCGCGCAGCCGGCGGACGTGCACGGTCACCGTGGACACGTCGCCGAACTCCCAGCCCCACACCTCGCGCATCAGTTCCTCCCGGGAGCGGGCCCGGCCCGGGTGGCGCAGCAGGAAGGCCAGCAGGTCGAACTCGCGGAGGGTGAGGGCGAGTTCCGCGCCGTCCTTGGTGGCACGCCGGGCGACGGGGTCGAGCTCGATGCCGGCGGCGCGCAGCGGCGGCGTGGCCGCCGGTTCCGCGGCCGCCGCCCGGACGCGGCGCAGTACGGCCTCGACGCGCAGCACGAGCTCGCGCGGCGAGAACGGCTTGGTGACGTAGTCGTCGGCGCCGACCTCCAGGCCGAGGATGCGGTCCTCCGCGTCGCCGCGCGCCGTCAGCATGATCACGGGGAGCCGGTCGTGGGTGCGGCGCAGCCGGCGGCAGACCTCCAGGCCGTCCATGCCGCCGGGGAGCATGAGGTCGAGGACGACGAGGTCGGGGCGGGCCGCGGCGGCCTCGGCGAGGGCGGCGGGCCCGTCCTCGGTGCGGGTGACGGTGTGGCCGGCGCGGGTCAGATAGCCGGCGACGACTTCGGCGACGGTGGGGTCGTCGTCGACGACGAGGATGTGGTGCATGCCGCAAGCCTCGCAGCCGGCCGGGCCCGGGGCACACCGCGGGGGGCGCGCCCCGGCACAGGGGCGTGGCGGCGGCCGGGGCGCGTACCACGACGCACGCCCGTGCCCCGGCCTCCGTCTGCATAGGATCGAGCGCATGCACGACCCCTATGTCCGCGTACGCCGGGCGACGACGCACAATCTCAAGGCCGTCGACACCGACATCCCCCGCGACGCCCTCGTCGTCTTCACGGGCGTGTCCGGCTCCGGCAAGAGCTCGCTCGCCTTCGGCACCATCTACGCGGAGGCGCAGCGGCGCTACTTCGAGTCCGTGGCCCCGTACGCGCGCCGGCTGATCCACCAGGCCACCGCGCCCGCCGTGGAGGAGATCAGCGGTCTGCCGCCGGCCGTGGCCCTGGAGCAGCGCCGGTCGGTGCCCGGCGCCCGGTCGTCCGTCGGCACCGTCACCACCCTGTCGAACTCGCTGCGCATGCTGTTCTCCCGCGCCGGCACCTACCCGGCGGGGGCGCCCCGGCTGGACTCCGACGCCTTCTCGCCCAACACCGCGGCCGGCGCCTGCCCCGAGTGCCACGGCCTGGGCGAGGTGCACGCGGTCACCGAGGAGTCGCTGGTCCCCGACCCGTCGTTGTCGATCCGCGAGGGCGCGATCGCCGCCTGGCCCGGTGCCTGGCAGGGCAAGAACCTCCGGGACATCCTGGACGCGCTCGGGTACGACGTCGACCGGCCGTGGCGCGAGCTGCCGCGGGAGGAGCGGGACTGGATCCTCTTCACCGACGAGCAGCCCGTCGTGACCGTCCACCCCGTACGGGAGGCGGAGCGCATCCAGCGGCCGTACAAGGGCACGTACATGAGCGCCCGCCGCTACGTCCTCCACACCTTCGCCGACTCGAAGAGCCCCGCGCTGCGGGCCCGGGCCGAGCGGCACCTGGTCAGCGGGCCCTGCCCGGGCTGCGACGGGCGGCGGCTGCGGGCCGAGGCGCTGGCCGTCACGTTCGCCGGGCGGACCGTCGCCGAGCTGACCGCGCTGCCGCTCACCGCGCTGGCCGCCGTACTACGGGCGGCCGCCGGTGACGACGGCGTGGCCGCCACCCTCGCGCACGACCTGCTCGCCCGCATCGAGGTCCTCACCGAACTCGGCCTGGGCTACCTCTCCGTGGACCGGCCCACCACCACCCTGTCCGCCGGTGAGCTGCAACGGCTCCGGCTGGCCACCCAGCTGCGCTCCGGGCTGTTCGGCGTGGTGTACGTGCTGGACGAGCCGTCCGCCGGGCTGCACCCGGCCGACACCGCCGCGCTGCTGAAGGTCCTGGACCGGCTGAAGGAGGCCGGCAACTCGCTGTTCGTGGTCGAGCACCACCTGGACGTCGTCCGCCGCGCCGACTGGATCGTGGACGTCGGTCCGGCGGCCGGGGAGCACGGCGGGCGCGTCCTCTACAGCGGTCCCGTCGAGGGGCTCGCGGAGGTGGCGGAGTCCGCGACCCGCCGTTTCGTCTTCCCGGGGGGTGCCGCCGGGGACGGCCCGCACGCCCGGGCGCCCCGCACGCCCCGCACGCCCTCCGGCACCCTGCGGCTGCGCGGCGTGACCCGGCACAACCTGCGCGACCTCGACGTGGACCTGCCCCTCGGTGTGTTCACGGCCGTCACGGGCGTGTCCGGCTCCGGCAAGTCCACCCTGGTCGGGCAGGTGCTCGCGGACGCCGTCGCCGCCCACCTGGACGGCGGCGGGGACGGCCCGTGGCGGGTGACGGGCCTGGAGGCCGTCGGCCGCCTGGTGCGCGTCGACCAGAAGCCGATCGGCCGGACGCCGCGCTCCAACCTCGCCACCTACACGGGCCTGTTCGACGCCGTGCGCAAGGTCTTCGCGGCCGCGGACGAGGCGCGCGCCCGCGGCTACGGCGCCGGCCGCTTCTCCTTCAACGTCCCGGGCGGACGCTGCGAGGTCTGCCAGGGCGAGGGGTTCGTCGCGGTCGAACTGCTCTTCCTGCCGGGCACGTACACGCCGTGCGCGGACTGCCGCGGCGCCCGCTACAACCCCGAGACGCTCCAGGTCACCCACCGGGGCGCGACCATCGCCGACGTCCTGGACATGACGGTGGACGCGGCCGCGGAGTTCCTCGCCGACGTGCCCGCCGCCCGGCGCGGCCTGCGCGCGCTGCGCGACGTCGGCCTGGGCTACCTGCGGCTCGGCCAGCCCGCCACCGAGCTGTCCGGCGGGGAGGCCCAGCGCATCAAGCTCGCCTCCGAGCTCCAGCGCACCCACCGCGGCCACACCCTCTACCTGCTGGACGAGCCCACGACCGGCCTCCACCCGGCCGACACCGAGGTGCTGCTGCGCCAGCTGCACGGGCTGGCCGACGCCGGCCACACCGTGGTCGTCGTCGAGCACGACATGACCGTGGTGGCCGGCGCGGACCATGTCCTCGACCTCGGGCCGGGCGGCGGGGCCGAGGGCGGCCGCGTCGTCGCCGAGGGCCCGCCGGCGGAGGTGGCGCGGTCGGCGGCGAGCGCCACCGCGCCCTATCTGGCCCGCGCCCTCGGAGGCTGACCACGCGGTCTGGACGGGTCCCGGCTCGCATGGTTATGTCATGCCCAGGTGTTCGACAGCGTGTGCGGCGAGCCGGAGCGGACCACCATGACCCCTGTCCTGATCATCGGCGGCGGCGTCGCCGGACCCGTCACCGCCATGGCGTTACGCCGCGCCGGTATCGAGGCGGCGGTGTACGAGGCCGCCCCGGCCGGCGCGGACGACGGGGGCTCCTTCCTCACGCTCTTCGCCAACGGGCTCGCCGCCCTGGGCGCCATCGGCGCCGACGGGCCGGTGCGCGCGGTCTCCTGCGTCGCCGAGACCGTCGAGTTCGTCAGCGACACCGGGCGCGTCCTGGGCCGGCGGCCGCTGGCCGGCTCCTGGGACACGGGGTACGGCCCCCGTACGCTGCCCCGCGCCGACCTGTGCCGGGTCCTGCGCGAGGAGGCCCTCCGCCGGGGCGTACCCGTCGTACGCGGCAAGCGGCTGACCGATGTCACCACCCGCCCCGGCGGCCCGGTGACGGCGCACTTCGCGGACGGCACCCACGCCGAGGGCTCGCTGCTCGTCGGCGCCGACGGCATCCGCTCGCGCACCCGCGCCCTGATCGACCCCGCCGCCCCCCGGCCCCGGCACACCGGGCAGATCAGCGTCTCCGGGCGTACCCGCGCCGCACCCGCCCCGGCGCCCCCGCGCACGTACCGCATGTACTACGGTCGGCGCGGCTTCCTCGGCTGCACCACGGCCCCCGACGGCACCACCTACTGGTTCGCCGACATCCCCGGCCCCGAGCTGCCCCGGCCCGTCCTCGCCGCCACCACGGCCGCCCAGTGGCGACGGCGTGTGGCCGGTGTCTTCGCCGACGACGACACCCCCGCCGCATCGCTCGTCGCCGCCACCGGCGACGACATCACCGCCATCAACGCCTTCGACATCCCCAGCACCCCCGTCTGGCACGACGACCGCGCCGTCCTCGTCGGCGACGCCGCGCACGCCACCGCGCCCAACGCCGCCCAGGGCGCGTCCCTGGCCATCGAGGACGGCGTCGTCCTCGCCCGCTGCCTGCGCGACCTGCCCACCCCGCGCCGGGCCTTCCGCGCGTACGAGGCGCTGCGCCGCGAGCGGGTGGAACGGGTGGTGGCCATGAGCGCCGCCATGGCCGACCGCCGGCCCCGCACCGCCGAGGAGCGGCGCGAACGCGACGCCGAGGTGGAGCGCCGCACGGCCGGGGACCCCCGCGCCGCCGCGCACTGGCTCACCGGCTACCGCATCGACTGGGCCGCCCGGGTGCACTGAGCCCCCTCCGCCCGCCGGCCGGTCCGCTCGCCCCCGGCCGCCCCGCACGCCCCGGCCGACCCGCTCGCCCCGGCCGCCCCGCTTGCCCGCCGCGCGCCCTGCGGCAGACTGGAGCCATGCCGGAGCTGCCGGAGGTCGAGGCCCTCGCCGGGTTCCTGACCGAGCACCTCGTGGGCCGTACGGTCGCAAGCGTCCGGCCCGCGGCGGTGAGCGTCCTCAAGACCTACGACCCGCCGCCGGCCGCCCTCGAGGGACGCGCGGTGACGGCCGTGCGCCGGCACGGGAAGTTCCTGGACGTGGCCACCGGCGACGGCCCCCACCTGGTCTTCCACCTCGCCCGCGCGGGCTGGCTGCGCTGGCGGGAGAGCCTGCCCGAGGTGCCGCCCCGGCCCGGCAAGGGGCCGCTGGCGCTGCGGGTGCGGCTGACGGACGGCGCGGGCTTCGACCTCACCGAGGCGGGCACCCGCAAACGGCTGGCCGTGTACTGCGTGCGCGAGCCGGCGGAGGTGCCCGGCATCGCCCGGCTGGGCCCCGACCCGCTCGCACCGGACTTCACCCGGGAGGTCTTCACCGGGCTGCTGCGCGGCGAACGCCGGCAGATCAAGGGCGTGCTGCGCGATCAGGGCGTGATCGCGGGCATCGGCAACGCCTACTCCGACGAGATCCTCCACGCCGCCCGCATGTCCCCCTTCAAGCTCGCCGCCGGCCTGACGGACGAGGAGGCGGCGGACCTCTACGAGGCGCTGCGCACGACGCTGGACGAGGCCGTCGAGCGCTCGCGCGGGCACGCGGCCGCCGAGCTGAAGGGGGAGAAGAAGACCGGGCTGCGGGTGCACGGCCGCACCGGGGAGCCGTGCCCCGTCTGCGGGGACACCATCCGCGAGGTGTCCTTCAGCGACTCCTCGCTGCAGTACTGCCCCACGTGCCAGACAGGCGGCCGGCCGCTCGCCGACCGCCGCCTGTCGAAGCTGCTCAAATAGCGCCCGGCCCACCTGGCGCCCGGCGTCCTCACGGCCCGTCGTGGTCCCGCGGAATGCCCCGGGCGTCGGCGTGGGCGAGCTCCGAGTGCTTGTAGGAGTAGGCGAAGTAGATCGCCAGCCCGATGACGAACCACACCGCGAACCGCACCCACGTCTGCCAGGCCAGATAGGTGATCAGCCAGATCGACGCGGCCACGCCGACGGCCGGCACGAAGGGCATCCCGGGGCAGCGGAAGGAGCGCGGCAGTTCCGGCTGCCGGTAGCGGAGCACGATCACGGCGGTGCACACGACGGCGAAGGCCAGCAGGATGCCGATGTTGGTCAGCTCCGCCGCCTCGCCGATCGGCACGAAGCCCGCGATGAGCGCCGACGCCACGCCGACGATCCAGGTCACCCGGGTCGGCACGTGGCGTGTGGGGTGGGTGTGGGCGAACCACTTGGGCAGCAGCCCGTCCCTGCTCATGGCGAACCAGACCCGGGTGACACCCAGCATGAACGTGAACATCACCGTGAGGATGCCGATGATGGCGCCGACCGCGATGACGTCCGCGATGCCGCTCAGCCCCACCGACTTGAAGGCCGTGGCGAAGCCGCTCTCCTTGTCGATCTCCGTGTAGTGCTGCATGCCCGTCAGCACCAGGCAGGCCAGCACGTAGAGCACCATCGAGATCGCCAGCGAGTAGAGGATCGCGCGCGGCATGTGCCGCTGGGCGTCCTTCGACTCCTCGGCCGCCGTGGACATCGCGTCGTAGCCGAAGACCGCGAAGAAGACGGTCGCGGCACCGGTGAAGGCGCCGCTGATCCCGAAGGGGAAGAAGGGAGAGTAGTTGGAGGAGTTGATGTGGAAGAAGCCCACGATGATCACCAGCAGGACCACCGCGACCTTCAGCACCACGACGACGGTCTCGAAGCGGGCCGCGTTCTTGATCCCCATGGTGAGCAGGTAGGCGATCAGCAGGCACAGCACCGCGGCGAACAGGTCCACCCGGTGCCCGTCGCCCGTCCCGGGCGCCCCCAGCATCCAGTCGGGCAGCTGGGCGTTCGTCTCGCCCAGCAGGAAGTTGATGTAGCCGGAGATGCCGATGGCCACGACCGCCACGATCGCCGTGTACTCCAGCAGCAGGTCCCACCCGATGAACCAGCCGCCGATCTCGCCGAGCACCGCGTAGCCGTACGTGTAGGCCGAGCCGGCGCGCGGGATCAGGCCCGCGAACTCCGCGTACGAGAAGGCCGCCGCCGCGCTCGCCACGCCGGCGATGAGGAACGACACCAGCACGGCCGGCCCCGCCACGCCGTTGGCGATGGTGCCGGCGAGGCTGAAGATGCCCGCGCCGATGATGCCGCCGACGCCGATGGCGGTCAGCTGCCACAGACCCAGGGTGCGGGTGAGGTGCTCGCCGTGCGCCTCGGTCTCCTCCGCCTCCTCGATCGTCTCGATCGGCTTGCGGCGCCATACGCCGTGCCCCGTCCCGAGCCCTGCCATGGCCTGTCCTCTCGTCGGCTCTGAGGGCGGCTCACCCCTGGACAAACAGCCGCGAATCACCGTCATCATGGCCGAGCCCGGGCGGCGACGGAAGGCGCCGCCCCGCACCCGCCGAGGGGGATCAGCCGATGGCGGGCGGCATCGCCCGCTCGCCCGTCCCCCAGCCGGACGGCCTGCGTCCCACCGTGAACTCCAGCCGCTCGCTCCTGCGGATGTCCTCCGTCGTCAGGTACGTGCTGTCGTGCGCGGCCCCGTCCAAGGTCACCGAGCGCACGTACCGGTCGCGGTCCGAGGTGCCCGGGGCGCTCACCGTGAAGCTCCCCGCCGGGTAGTACCGCCGGTCCAGCCGCAGCTCGACCCGGTCGAAGACCGGCGTGCTCAGCCCCCACACGTCCGTGCCCGGCTGCACCGGGTAGACACCGATGGCGGACAGCACCATCCACGCCGACATCGTGCCCATGTCGTCGTTGCCGGTCATGCCGGTCGGCGAGTCCGTGAACAGCGTCAGCGCCGCGTGCACCACGTCCGTGGTCTTCCACGGCCGGCCGGTGGAGAGGTAGGTGTACGGCGCGATGAGGTCGGGCTCGTTCTGCGGGTTGTACTTGTCGGCGTTGTAGTAGGCGTACGGGCCGTTGACCCACACCCGGCGGGCGGTGCGGGCCGGGTCGCGGAGCAGCTCGTCGTAGGCGAAGAACGAGTCCAGCCGCTTCTCCGTCGCGGCCCGGCCGCCCAGCAGCTCCACCAGACCGGGCAGGTCCTGCGGCACCAGCCACTGGTACTGCCACGCCGTGCCCTCGTGGAAGCCCGGGCTCCGGGCGGGGTCGGCCGCGCCCGTGAACGCGCCGTCGGCGCCGCGCGGCCGGAAGAAGCCCGTCTCGTGGTCGAAGAGCCTGCGGTAGTTCCGCGAGCGGGCCGTGTAGCGCTCGGCGTCGGCGCGGTGCCCCAGTTCCCGGGCCATCCGGGCGAGCGCCCCGTCGGCCAGCGCGTACTCCAGGGTGGCCGAGGCGCCCATATGGAAGTCGGAGTCTCCGGGCTTGTGCCGGGTCCGGTCGGGCAGGTACGGGACGTAACCGTCGCGGAGGTACTCCTCGTTGCCCTCCCGGCCGTTGAACGGCGAGATCGACGGCGGCACGCCGTCCGCGTTCCGCTTCAGCGCCCGGTACGCCTCCTCCTCGTGGCCGGCCAGCAGCCCTTGCTGGAAGGCGTTGGTGAGGAACGGCGTCACCGGGTCGCCGGTCATGATGTTGGTCTCGACCGTCCCGTAGCCCCACTTGGGCAGCCAGCCGGCCTCCGCGTCGATGCGCAGCACCGACAGCGCCATGTCCCGCGACTCGCGCGGCGCCAGCAGGGCCAGCAGCTGCGCCTGGGTGCGATAGGTGTCCCACAGCGACCAGTTCTGGTAGTACGTGAAGTTCTTGGCGCGGTGGATCCGCTCGTCCCAGCCGGTGTACCGGCCGTCGGTGTCGCTGCCGACGGTCGGGGCCAGGAACGAGCGGTACAGCGACGAGTAGAAGGTCCGCCGCAGGGTACGGGAGCCGCCGTCGGTCGTCACCTGGCGCAGCCGCCGCTCCCAGGCGTCGCGCGCCGCCTCGGCCGTGCGGTCGAAGCCGTCCTCCTCGGCCCGGAGGTTCCCGGCCGCGCCCGCCGCGTCGACGTAGCTGATGGCCGTGGTCGCCTCCACCACCCGGTCGCGCGTGGTGTCGAAGCGGACCCAGGCGCCGTTGCGCTCGCGCGACGTGGACGACCGCGAGCCCCGGGAGAGGGTGTCGCCGTTCCAGGTGCCGAAGGACGCGAACGGCCGGTCGAAGCGGGTGAGCGTGTGGACGGTGTACGGCCGGGTGTCCTGGCAGAAACCGCGCCCGGTGATGGTGGTACGCACGGTGCGGTCGTCGAGGACCTCGACGCTGCTGGACACCGTCCGGTGCAGCGCCTGGCCGGTGTTCAGCAGGACGTTGGCCTTCTCGGTGGCCGGGAAGGTGTAGCGCTGCCGCCCGGTGTGGGTGGTGGCGGTCAGCTCGGCGGTGATCTTGTCGTCCGTCCCCAGCCGTACCCGGTAGTAGCCAGGCCGGGCCGTCTCGTCGCGGTGACTGAAGGGCGCGGCGTAGCGGGCGTAGTCGGTGCTCCCCACCTCCCCCGTGGTCGGCAGCACGGGCAGGTCGCCGCCCAGCTTGCAGCCGACGCCGGACAGGTGGACGGCGCTGAAGCCGCGGATGCGGTCCTGCTTGTAGTCGTAGCCGGTGTTGTGCCCGGTGTCGGGGGACAGCTGGACCATCCCGAAGGGCACCGCGGCGCCCGGGAAGGTGTTGCCCTCGTTCTGGGTGCCGATGAACGGGTTGACCAGGCCGGTGAGCGCCTCGGCCCGTGCCTTCGGCGGGGCCGGCGCCGGCGGCGCGAGCGCCGTGCCCCCCACGACCGCCGCCAGGGCGAGCGCCACCACGCCGGCGCGGCGCGGCAGTGGGTGAACGGTCCGTCGTCTCATGCGGCCACGCCCTTCGGCTGACGTCATGTCAGCGCCGAGGCTTGCCCGCTCCGTGAGGGGAGTCAAGGATGCGGCGGATGGTGGGCGTGGTGTTCCGGACACACGACAGGACGGACGTTCACCTGTTCGGTCCAGCGAACACCCCGCCGGCCCTCCCCGGCCCCCGCTCGCCTCGCGGCACGGCGGGGCATGGGGCACGGTGGCCTCATGTCCAACCACACCTACCGCGTGACCGAGATCGTCGGCTCCTCCCCGGACAGCATCGACCAGGCCATCCGCAACGGCATCGAGCGCGCGTCGCGGACCCTCCGCAACCTCGACTGGTTCGAGGTGACGCAGGTCAGGGGGCAACTGGCCGAGGGCGGCATCGCCCACTACCAGGTCGGCCTGAAGGTCGGCTTCCGGCTGGAGGAGGGCGCGTAGGGGGCACCCGGGTCAGGAACCCTGCGCGCGGCAGGTCAGATCCTGGGCCGGGAGCCCGCCCGTGGTCAGGTAGGCCGTGGCGGTCCGGTCCGCGCAGGAGCCGGCATCGGGGGCGTAGAGGACGCCATGGCCCTCCCCTCCCGCGACGGTGACCATCCGGGAGCCGCGCAGGGCCCGGTGCATGCCCTTGGCGGCGGCGAGGGGCGTCTGGGAGTCCCACTCGTTCTGCACGATCAGAGCACCGACCGTGTTGTCGATCGTGGTCTGCGGCTCGCTGCCCCGCGTCCAGAAGGCGCACGGCTTGATGGTGGACGCGAAGTCGCCGTACAGCGGATACCGGGCCTTGTCGCGGACCGCGTCGCGGCGGTACCGCTCGGGGTCGCGCGGCCAGGTGCGGGTATCGGCGCACATGACGGACCAGGCGGCGGAGACGTAGTTGTCGTCGCTGTTGCCGTTGCCATTGCCATTGCCATTGCCGTCGGACGTTCGCGCCCGATCGGGCGTGCCGGACGGGGCACGATTCTCGTCCTCGGCCGCCTTCTTCAGCCCCGCGATCCATTCGGCGGCATTCCGCACACGGAAGAACCTTTGACGCTCGGCGCGAATGCCGTCACCGGTGAGGGTTCCCCCCTCGAATCGGACGGGGCGGCGGTCGGCCTCGGCGACCAGGTTCCAGAAGGTCTCGCGCACCTCGGCCGGGGTGGCACCCAGGCGGTACGTCGCGTGGCGCGTGGCCGTCCATTCGGTCCAGCGCGTGAAGGCGGGCTCGCTCGCCTCCGCCATTCCCTGGAACATTCCCCGGTAGACCTGCCCGGGGTCGGTCGCACTGTCCAGGACGAACCGGTCGGCCCGCCGGGGGAACATCTGCGTATAGACGGCCCCGAGGTAGGTGCCGTAGGAGACCCCCAGGTAGGAGATCTTCTCCTCGCCCAGCGCGGCGCGGAGGACGTCCATGTCGCGAGCGGCGTTGCGGGTGGTGAGGTGCGGCAGCTTGTCACCCGCCGCGGTCCGGCACTTCTCGGCGACCGTACGGGCCCGCTCCACGTCCTTGGCGAAGTTCTCCGCCCTGTACGGAGTTTCGCTCTGTTCCTCGGCGGTCAGACCGCAGCTGACCGGCGAGCTCCGCCCGGCGCCCCGCGGGTCGAACCCGATGAGGTCGTACTGCCGTTTCACCTCCGCGGGAATCCTCATCACCGGGTCGACCGGCAGATTCAGCCCCGGCCCGCCGGGGCCTCCGGGGTTGAGCAGCAGAACGCCGCGGCGTTCGTTCCCGCCGCTCGCCTTCAGCCGGGATATCGCGATACCGAGTTTCTTTCCGCCGGGATCGCCGTAGTCCAGCGGCACTTCGAGCGTCGCGCACCGAAAGGTGTCGGGGCTTTTCGCGTCACAGCGCTGCCACGTGAGCTGTTGCCGCGTGTACGGCCGCAGCGGGTCCTCGGCCGCCGGCGTCCCGGGCCCGGCGAGGGCCGTCGCGGGCGGCAACGCCGAGACCAGAGTCGCCAGGGCACCGACGGCCAGAAGAGTTGCTGTTCGTCTGTTTCGCATGACGGCGATTCTGCTTTCCGGGTCCTCGTGCGCACATCGCGGGAAAGCGGGAAAGAGAGCTCCCCCGATCGGGGGAGGGCTCAGCTGGGCCATCCGGGCATACTGGCCGATTATGATCAAGGGAATGCGGTCGCTGTGGCGCGGCTCCTCGTATACGGGTGCGTTGTTCGCCTGGTGCGGAGCACTGGCGAGTCTTCCGCTGCTGCTTTTCGCCATGGCGCCGATGTTGATACGGCCGTCCGATCCCTTCGGAATGCGGGTCGTTCCGGTCCTGCTGATCTGGGTGGCACTGATTGGTGCCGTCGGGCTGGCCCGCACCGCGCGACGGGTGCTGATCACGTGCGCCCGCCGGATGCTGAAGGTGCCGCTGCCGGACCCCGTGGCCGCGCGTGGTGGCGCCGGCCGTTGGCGGACCCCGGTCTGGCTGCTGCTGCACGTGGTACTAGGGTGGGCGGCGGCGCTGTTCAGCGGTGCGCTGTTCCTCGCGGGGCTGACCATCCTGCTCGTCCCGGTGGACGGGTTCCGCGCGGAGGCGGGCATCAGCCTGTTCGGCTGGACGGCGCGGGCGGACGGCGGCTGGGCGAGCCGGGCGGTGGCGCTCGGCTGCGTGCTGCTGGGGGCGGCCGGGTGCGTGGCGGTGACGGGCGCTCTGCGATGGCTTGCACCCCGGCTGCTGGGACCGTCCACCGCCGAGCGGCTCGCGCTGGCGGCCGAGCGGGAGCTGCTGCTGGCCGAACGGAACCGGCTGGCCCGGGAACTGCACGACTCGATCGGCCACACCCTGACGGCGACCACGATCCAGGCCGCGGTGGCGGGTGAGGTGCTCTCCGCCGACCCGGTGGCGGCGCGGGCCACCCTGCGCAGCATCGAGGAGTCGGCCCGGGCCGCGCTGGAGGATCTGGACTACGTATTGGGCGTGCTGCGCGAGGAGGAGCCGGAGACGGCCCCGGCCCGCACCCTGGCCGACCTGCCCGAGCTCCTCGACCGGCTGCGGCACGCGGGCGCGGTGGTGGAGCCGGAGCTGTCGGGCGAACCGGAGCGGGTACGGGGCACGCTCTCCCGGGCGGCGTACCGGATCCTTCAGGAGGGGCTGACGAACGCGCTGCGGCACGGGGCGGGCGGCCCGGTCCGGGTCCGGGTGGCGGCCGCGCCGGACCTGCTGGAGATCGCTGTGGTCAACCGGACCGGGCCGGGGACGTACACGGGCACCGGCGCCGGCCGGCGCGAGGGTGCCTTCCCGACGTCGGGGCACGGACTGCCCGGCCTGACCGAGCGCGTACGGCTGCTGCACGGCGAGATCGAGGCCGGCCCGGACGGACCGGAGCACTGGCGGCTGACGGCCCGGCTGCCGGTACGGTTGCCCGCGTGATCGACTCCGACGTGGGCGACCCCGTCACCACCAGCTCCACCGGCACCCCCGTCACCCTCCTGATCGCGGACGACGACGAGGTGACCCGCGGCGGTCTGCGCACGCTGCTCGCGATGCAGCCCGGGATCGTGGTGGTCGGGGAGGCCGCCGACGGCGTCGAGGCGGTCGAACAGGCGCGGCTGCTGCGGCCGGACGTGGTCCTGATGGACGTGCGCATGCCGCGCCGCAACGGCATCGAGGCCACCCGGCTGCTGCTGGCCGGAACAGTCGAACCGCCGAAGGTCGTGGTGATCACCACCTTCGAGAACGACGACCACGTCACCGCCGCGCTCGGCGCGGGGGCCGCCGGATTCGTGCTCAAACGGTTCCCGGTCCGGCGGATCGCCGAGGCGGTGCGGGTGGTGGCCGCGGGAGAGGCGATCCTCTTTCCGTCGGCACTGCGCCGCATGGTCACCGCCCGCCCGCTGGACTCCGCCGAGGCGCTGCCGAGGGCGCGGCTGACGGTACGGGAGGAGGAGGTGCTGCGCCTGATGGCCACGGGCCTGTCCAACCCGGACATCGCGGAGTCGCTCACGGTGAGCCTGGAGACGGTGAAGACACACGTCGGGAACGTCCTCACCAAGCTCGGCGCGCAGAACCGGACCCACGCGGTGGTGATCGCGTACGAGTCCGGACTGGTGGTGCCACGCTTCACCGGCTGACGCGTTCAGTCCCGCTCCGGCGCCTCCAGCACGAGGCGGATCTCGTCGACGCGGTAGCCGGCGCGGTCGAAGGCCGCCGCCATGGGGGCGTTGACCGTGTCCGTCGTGGCGGTGATCCGGTCCGCTCCGGCGTCCGCGTGGAAGCGGGTGATGCCGGCGAGGAGTTCGCCGGCGTAGCCCCGCCCGCGGAATTCCGGGATCACGCCCAGATAGCCGACGTTGGGCCCGTACGGGGTGCGGGAGGGGATCGCCACCCCGGCGACGGCGCCCTCGGGGGTGCGGGCCAGTCGCCACCACTCCCGGGGGGCCGGGCAGCTCCGGTAGTAGTCCAGGTCGTCGCGCGCCTGGCCGTCCGGGCCCAGCCGGGCGAGCCCGCGCCGGGTGGTGACGTCGAGACTGCCCTCGGCCACGCGCCGGAAGGCGTCCACGAACACCTCGTCGTCCGGCTCCGGGTCGAGCACGAGCCGGCCGGAACGCGGGGGTACGCCGGCGGCGGGCTCCCACACGTAGCGCAGCCGCTCGTTCTCGTCCTCCAGACCGGCCCGTACGGCGGCCTCCTTCCGCCAGGCCACCGCCCCGGCCACGGCGGGCTCCTCCCGCCGGCCTCCGGGCAGCACCAGCTCGTACTGCGGCAGCCCGGTCGCCCCCGCCTCCCGGAAGGCCCGGTGGGCGGCGTCCAGGAGCCGGGCGGCCAGCGCGGCCCGGTCACCGGCCGACGGGTCGACGTGGAGGCAGTCCAGGACCAGCGGATGCGCGCTGTCGCTCCTGCCCCACCACACGGCACGGGCCACTACCTCCCCGTCCTGCTCGGCGATCCACGTCCACTCCGGGCGCACCCGCCCCTCGGCGAGCTCGGCGCGGTAACGATCGCCGGGGATCCGGCCCACCGGATCGTCACCGGCGAGGCCGGCGACCCGGTCGAGATCGGCGGGGGTGGTGGGACGCAACAGCATGCGGGCTCCGGTGATCGGCGCGTGGAGGACCGGGTGATCCTCACACCCACCGCCCGCCCCGTCCACCGGATTTCTCCCACGGACGGGTGGTCGCCGCCCAACGCGCTGACGTGATCAGGGCCGGTGCGCCACGATGCACCCCCTGGCCAGAGCGAGACACCGTGAAGTGGACGGGATGCCCCATGTCCGACATCGACGCCGGCGCCGACCCCCTCCTCAGGATCGCCGCCGCGATCGACCGCGAACGCGACCCGGCCTCCCGGGCCTGCCTGACGTGCGGCGGGCCGACCCGGGTCGTGGTCCGGGAGCAGCCGGCCCGTACGAGCACGCCGGTCATCAGCGCGGGCAAGGAGTGCGTGGTCCGGGGGTGCGTCCGTCCTTGAGGGCTCGTCGCCCGCTTCAGCGGCCCAGGGCGCTCCCTCCGAAGCCGCGCTCGCCGTCGGCCGCCTCGCGCCACCACCGTTCCAGCGACTCCTGGTCCATGGCGGCCCAGTCGGGGGTCTCCTGGACCTGTGCCCGGCCCAGCCGACGGGAGAGCTCGACGGTGGCCCGGCCGACCGGGGACCGCTCGGCGTCGTAGGCGGCCACCGCCTCGGTCCAGGTCGCGGCCCGGTCGAGGCAGCGTTCCAGGACCGTGGCGTCCTGCAGCGCCTTGACGGCCCCGCTGCCCGTATGCGGCCGGGTGAGCGAGGCCGCGTCGCCCACGAGCACCAGCCGGCCCTCGCCGTAGTGCGGGACGGCCAGGTCGTAGAGGGGCTGGACGAAGGTGAGGGAACGCGGGGTGCGGCGGAGGAACTCCCGCCAGTGGGGCGGGAAGTGGGCGTCGGCGACGGCGAAGGGGTGGGCCAGGAGCGCCTCGGCGGACGTGCCGGGCGGCAGGCTCGTCGGGTCGTCCAGGGCGAGGGGGACGGAGGCCGGCGGGGCCGCGTAGAAGACCCAGTTGGCGACCGTTCCGGTGCCGCCGGGGCCCGGTATGCGGTAGACGATCATGTGACCGCCGGGGAAGGCGATGTTGGCGGCCTCGCCCTCGGGCCAGGCCTCCGGCGGACCCGGCAGTTCCTCGGCGGGTACGGTGCCGCGCCAGGCGAGGTAGCCGGCGTACTCGGGGACGGTGGCGGCGCGGGTGGCCGCCCGGACCACGGAGCGGTAGCCGTCCGCGCCGACGACGAGGTCGTAGCGCTCCGCGCGCCCGTCGGCGGTGTGCAGCACGGCTCCGTCGGGGCCGGGCACGACGCGGGTGACCGCCGCGCCACGGCGGTAGTCGACCGACTCCGGTACACGGGCGCGCAACTCCTCCCAGAGCGGGCCCCAGTTGTACGAGCGGAAGGGGAAGGGCACGCTCCCCAGCCGCCGGCCCGCCCAGGCGTCGCCGTCCTCGGTGATCCAGACGCGGCGGGTGAGGCGCACCCATGGCATGCGCGCGTCGACGTAGCCGGCGGCCTCGAGTTCGGCGTAGCGGTCGTCGTGGACGGCGAGGCCGACGCCCCGGTCCTGGAGCCGGCCGGGCGTCCGCTCGTACACCACGACCTCGCCGGCCCCGGCCCGGGTGGCGGCGAGCGCGGCGGCGCACCCCGCGATGCTCCCGCCGACGACCGCGATCCGTCCGCCCGCCACCCGTCCGCCCGCGATCCGTCCTCCGCGCATGGCGACCCCTCTCCTTCTTCTTCCCGTGCATCTTCCCGCACATCGCGTGCACAGATCTTGACTGTCCGTCGTGCGGACCACCACAGTGCGGCGACACCCCGTGGGTAATGGACGCGTCAACGGCAGGGTGCTACGAGTGCAGTGGACGACGGGAAGGGGCTGACCGCCATGGGAGAACCGGCAGCAGGCACCCGGCACGGCCCCGGCGGGCCGGAACCGGTGGTACCGGAACAGCGGACGGCGTTCGTGCGCCGCATCGGCCTCTTCCAGGCCACCGCCATCAACATGAGCCAGATGTGCGGCATCGGGCCCTTCGTGACCATCCCGCTGATGGTGGCGGCGTTCGGCGGCCCGCAGGCGGTCACCGGCTTCGTGGCGGGGGCGGTCCTGGCGCTGGCGGACGGGCTGATCTGGGCCGAGCTGGGGGCGTCGATGCCGGGCGCCGGCGGCAGCTACGTCTATCTGCGGCAGGCGTTCCAGTACCGCACGGGGAAGCTGATGCCGTTCCTGTTCGTGTGGACGGCGATGCTCTTCATCCCGCTGGCCATGTCGACGGGCGTCATCGGCTTCGTGCAGTACCTGACGTACCTGTGGCCGGGGATGACGGCCACCCAGGGCGACGTGACGGGCCTGGTCGTCGTCGCGGGCATCGTGGCGGTGCTGTGGCGCGGGGTGGAGAACATCGCGCGGATCACGGCGGTGCTGTGGTGCGTGATGATCGCCTCGGTGGTGCTGGTGATCGCGGCGGCGTTCGGTCACTTCAGCCCGGAGCGCGCGTTCAGCTATCCGGCGCACGCCTTCGAGCTGACCTCCCATCAGTTCTGGATCGGATTCGCCGCCGGTCTGACCATCGGGATCTACGACTATCTGGGTTACAACACGGCCGCCTACATGGGCGCCGAGATCAAGGACCCGGGGCGCACCCTGCCGCGCGCGATCGTCCTGTCGATCGTCGGCATCATGGTGATCTACCTGCTGCTGCAGATCGGCACGCTGGGCGTCGTCGACTGGCGGGAGATGCTCGTGCCCGGCTCGGTGGCCGCCACCTCCGTCGCCTCGGCGGTGCTGGAGGCCTCGTGGGGCCGCGGCGCCGCGAACACCGTGACCGTGCTCATCCTCGTCACGGCGCTGGCCTCGGTGCTCACGGGGCTGCTGGGCGGTTCGCGGGTGCCCTACGACGCGGCGCGCGACAAGGTCTTCTTCCGCGCGTTCGGGAAGCTGCACCCGCGGCACCGGTTCCCGGCGCCGGCGCTGGCGACCATGGGCGTCATCACCGCGGTCGGGTTCCTGATCGGCCGTCACACCGACCTGGCGACGCTGATCCAGCTGCTGACGACGGTGATGGTGCTGGTGCAGGCGCTGGCGCAGGTGGTGGCGCTGACCGTACTGCGCCGCCGCCAGCCGGGGCTGCGCAGGCCGTACCGGATGTGGCTCTACCCGCTGCCGAGCCTGGTGGCGCTGGTGGGGTGGCTCGTCATCTACGGGTACGCGGACGAGAACTCCCCCGGCCGCCACCCCATCGAGTGGTCGCTGGCGTGGGTGGGCGCGGGCTGTGTGGCCTTCGTGCTGTGGGCGGCGTACGAGCGGCAATGGCCGTTCGGGCCGCGGGAGATCAGCGAGGAGTATCTGGACGGGGCGGGTCCGGACGCAGGGTCGGGGAGCGTACCTGACGCCGGGTCCGGTCGTGGGTCCGAGGGCCGGTCCGGCGGTGGGTCCGAGGGCCGGTCCGGTGGCGGGTCCGATGGCGGGTCCGGCCCCGGCTCCGACGCCGATCCCGACGGTGACGCCGACCCCGGCACCCGTGCGCCGTCCCCGGCCTGACGGGGCGTTCGCCGGCCGCCCGGCTCCGGCCCGGACTCCGTGGTCGTTGCCGAACGGTGATAAAACGGCACCCATGCCCTTGACCACTGCCCCGTCCCCGCCCACCCCCGCCGCCAAGCCGCGCAAGCTGCTCTGGCACCGCCTGATATTCGGGCTCTGGTACCGGCCCGTCGAGGTGCTCGACGAGGCCCGGGACCGGGGCGCGTGGGGCCCGGCGGCCTTCCTGTCGCTGCTGTGCGGGGCGCTGGGGACGCTGGCGAAGGACTCCTTCTGGGGCCAGTGGGACTTCAGTCCGGTGCTGGCGCTGGAGGCCATGGCCATCTGGTCGGTGGTCATGCTGCTGGCCAGTCTGCTGCTGGGGGCCGTCACCCACGCGATCGCGCGCCAGCTGGGGGGCAGTGGGAAGTTCGCGCCCACCACGAGCCTGTTCGTGGTCCTCTTCTGGACCAGCGACCTGCCCCGGCTCGCGCTCGACACCTGGCTGCCGGCGGGTTCGGTGCCGGTGCGCGCGGCGGCGTCGGTCACGGCGGCCTTCGGGTGCGCGCTGGCCGTGCTGCTGATACGCGGCCAGCACCATCTGCCGACGCACCGGGCCGTGGCGGCGGTGGGGGTGCAGATGCTGGCGGCCGTCGCGCTGCTGAAGTTCCCGCCCGGCAGCGGCTGACGGGCGCCCGGACGGCGAAGGCCCGCCCGGTGCGACGGGGGATGCACACCGGGCGGGCTCGAGGACAGTTCTACCTCATCAACGGTGGGTTATGCACCAAAAACCTGTTCGGGTCGCGGATTACCACCGGACGGGGAGCGAAATCAGGCCACGCGCGCGGATGGCCGGACGCCACCTCAGATCCTCCCTCGGAACGTCGAGTTCCAGATTTTCCCAGCGCTCCAGCAGCGCCGCGAGGGCCGTCTCCATCTCCATCCGGGCCAGCGGAGCGCCCAGGCAGTAGTGGATTCCGTGCCCCAGCGTCAGCGCGCCCGAACGCTCCCGTCGCAGGTTGAGGCGGTCGGCGTCGGGAAAGTGCCGGGAGTCGCGGTTGGCCGAGGCGATCGACAGCAGCACCGTCTCGCCGGCCGGGACCGTCACCCCGCCGATCTCGACGTCCTCCACCGGGAACCGCCGGATGGCCAGCGGAGCCGGCCCGTCCCACCGGCCGATCTCCTCCACGGCCGCTCCGAGTCCGTCCGGATTCTTTCGTACCTCGTTCAGCAGCTGGGGATGGTCCAACAGGGCGAGCACACTGTTGGCGATGAGGTGGACCGTGTTCTCGTAACCGGCGAAGAGGATGAGGAACGCCAGCGACGTCAGCTCGTCCTCGGACAGCGCGTCGTCGCCGTCGCGCACCATGATCAGATCGGACAGCAGGTCGTCGCCGGGCTCGGCGCGCTTGCTCGCGATCAGCCCGGTGACGTAGCGCATCAGCGAGCCGACCGCCTCCTTCAGCAGGTGCGGCCGCTCGCGGTCGGGGGTGATCATCGCGTCCGTCCAGGCCCGGAAGTCCTGCCGGGCGTCCTGCGGGACGCCGAGGAGGTCGCAGATCACGATGATCGGCAGCGGCCCCGCGTAGCTCTCCAGCAGGTCCGTGCGCCGCTCGCCCGTCGCCTCGGCGGCGTCCAGCAGCTCGTCGGCCAACCGCCGCACCGGCTCCCGCAGCCGGTCGACGCGGCCGGGCGTGAAGGCCTTCACCACGAGCCGCCGCACCCGGGTGTGGTCCGGCGGGTCCATGTTCATCAGGTTGGCGTCCAGCGCGGGCGGCAGCGAGAAGCCGCTGTAGTTGCCGGGCAGGGCGTGGCGCCGGTCCAGCGAGAGCCGGGGGTCGGCCAGTCCCCGCCGTACGTCCTCGTACCGGGTCACCAGCCAGGCCGGCTTGCCGTCGGGGCCGGTGACGCGGTGCACGGGGCCGGCCTCGCGCAGCGTCGCGTAGGTGCCGTAGGGGTCGTCTATCAGTGCTGTGACGTCGATGGGGTCCATGGCATCCGACTCTAGAGCGACGGGTGGTGACGGTTCCTTCACAGGGTGCTCGGGTCGTCGTCGGCCGGTGCCCGGATCGTTCACCGGGTGCCGGCCGGAGGTCCGCACCGGCCGCGCCGGGCCGGAAGATCGTCGATCTTCCCGGACCCGGCGCCGGCCGGTGTCGCAGGCGGCCTTGACCCCCGTCCAGGGCCGCCTCGTCCGTCCGTCGCGCGCGCCGTCAGAGACGGCGGGCGACGGTGATCTCGCGCAGTTCGCTCAGCACGGCGTCCACCAGCGGGTCGTGGTAGACGTCCGCGACACGGGCCAGGTGCTCGTGTTCCTCCGCCGGGTCGGCGCTGACGGTCATCACCACGCTGTCGGCGTGCTGTTCCGCCAGGTGCCCGGTCATCTGGTTGGCCAGGCCCCGGCGCAGGGCCGCGGCCTCGACCACGGCGGCCGTACGGCGCTCGTCCAGGTCCGCCGCGGCGGCCTTTCGCCGGGCGATGTCCAGGGCGTCGGCCTCGACGTGGCGGCGGACCCCACGCTGGATGTCGCGGATCTCGGCCATCTGCCGGTTGGCCCGCCACTCCAGGTCCGCCAGCGGCCAGCGGGCCGCCCAGCGGGACTGCTCGATGGTGACCTCCGGGGCGTGCGCCGTGACCTCCTGCCACAGCGGGTCCAGGCGGCGCAGCCGGCGCCAGGCCGCGGCCCGGGGGCCGACGGCCGGCAGCGAGAACCCCAGCAGGACCAGCAGCGCGGCCACCGAGGCGCTCATCGGGGCCACGCCGTTGGACAGCCAGTACATCTCCCGGCCGGACCAGCTGAGGACGAAGCCGATCAGCTTGCAGGCACAGTACAGCAGCCCCAGCCAGCAGCCCGCCGCGAGCGTGCGCAGCCCCTTGGCGAGCCAGGAGCGGCCCAGCTGGGCGGCGTAGCGCGGGCAGAGGTAGCCCAGGCCGGCCAGGCTGGTGCCGAAGATGGCCAGGTACAGCACCAGGAAGGCGACGACGCCGGGCGCGTCGGCGTAGGCGGTGCTGAAGTCGCGGGGGTGCTCGACGGAGTCGGGGCGCCCCACGGCGAAGCAGACGATCGCGGCGGCCCAGGCCACGGCGACGGCGGCCACCGCGTACCGGGAGCGGACGGCGGCGCGGGCGCGGGCCGTCTCGTCGCCGCGGTGGGTCCAGCGCAGCAGGAGGACGGTCGCGCCCGTCGCGAAGAGCACGACGGCGGAGTAGAGGAGGACCATGGCGAGGTTCGCCACGCCCGTCAGCCGGTCGAACGCGCGGTAGACGCTCGGCGCGGAGAAGAGGAAGACGACCGGGACGCCGGACGTCATCAGGGCGGTCAGGCCCAGGTCCACGTTGCCGCGGTCACGGAACCAGGCGCGGGCCTTGTAGCCCACGATGGCCCAGGTGACGGCGGAGAAGGTGAGGTAGAGGACGTCAAACACCGGTGGCGCCCCCTTCCCTGAGCCTCTGGCGCACATGCTGCAGCGCGGGGCCCAGCGAGGCGGCCAGCTCGGCGGCGCGGCCCTCCAGCTCGGCCTCCTGGCCGGGCGGCGGCGGCACCACCTTCGCCATGAGGAGGGTGCCCAGGATCTCGGTCTCGCGCTCGGTGAGGTTGTCGTAGCAGTGGTGGCGGGCCAGCCCCATGGTCAGGCCCATCCGGCGCATGGCGGTGGCCACGTCGACCGACGGCGTCCAGACCTTGAGGGCGTCCTCGGTCACGGTGGGGTCCTGGTCGTGGCCCAGCAGCAGGTGGCCGATCTCGTGCAGCACGATGTGCACCTGGTGCCAGGGCGAGGTCTTCTGCTCGTAGACGACCCAGAAGGCGTCGTCCGTGGTGGCCGTCATGCCGGAGACGACGCCGTCCAGGCTCATCGGCACCAGGTGGATGGGCCGGCCCACGCGGCGCGCGACGGCGTCGCACATGCCCTGCAGATCGGTGGACGCGGGCAGTGCGAGCTCGTTGATGAGCTGCTTGCACCGGCGCCGTATCCGCCCCACCCGCATGCTTGCACCGTCCTCGTCCTCGGTACGCCGCCAGTAAGTGAAGAGCCGGTCCTCCGCCGCGACGGTCACGTGTGCTCCCCACCACCCGCGCCGGGCGGGTCGGACGGAAGGTTCATCTGCTGCCGGAACTGCGAAATGATCGTCGTGAGGCTGTCCTGCACCTCCGGCGGGAGCCCCACCGAGCGCAGGGCGATCGCCCGGACGCGCTGGTCCCGCATGGCGACGAGGAAACGGACCTCCTCCTCCACCCGTTCCGCCTGCGAGTCCGTCAGGTCGCCCAGCAGATAGCCGACCGGCACCGCGAAGAACTTCGCCAGCGCCCGCAGCACATCGGGACTGGGGTTGGCGCGCTTGCCGTTGCGCAGCATCGACAGATACTGCTCGGTGAGACTGACGGCGCCGTACTCCTCCCCACGGCTGATCTCGTCGGCCACGTGCCCGTTGGTGTAGGGGGCTCCCGGCGGATGCATGTTCGCGAACAGGTAGTTGAGCCGCTGCGCGAGCGGGCTGCCCGCGTCGCGCGCCGAACCCGGCCTGTCCCCCCCGACTGCCATCTGCCCCGTCCTTCGAGCGTGCCCCGGCACCTGCGTCCACGGCTTAACGAACCATCACGGCCAGTTAAGCCCGGGTTCCAGCCGCGCGGCCATCCTGTCATGCGGGGAAGCCCCAGCACTAGTCGGAAGCGATAACGAGCGCATGAACGACTTAACCACGAGTTGAGAGAGCGGGGACCGGTGGTGCCGGTCGGTTCCGGTGGCGTCGCGCGGTGGCCGGATCCGGTCCGCACTCCCACGGCCCGGACGCCTCACCACCCGCCTCAGGCTATGGCACGCTCACCTCGTACGTGCCCGTCACGTCGCACGCGCACCGGAGAGGAACCGTTTCATGAGGTTCAAGAGACTCACGTGGTTCGCGCACAGACCCGCCGCGCACCGACCCGCCGCTCTTGTCGCGGGTGCCGCCGCCCTTCTCACGGGGCTGTCACCCCTGTCCCCGCTGCCCGCCGTGGCGGCTCCCGCCCCGGCCGCGGTGCCGGCCGCCGCGGCCGCCGACGCGTACTGGACCGCCGCCCGTATGCGGACCGCGCTGCCCGCCGCCGGGGCGACGTCCCGTACGTCCTCGGGGCGGGCGGGCTTCGACCCCGTGCCGCCCAGCCACCCCTTCGACGGACTGCCCCAGGTGGGCACGTTCTTCTGGACCGACGGGCAGAACACCGGCCGCTTCTGCGGCGGCACCGTCGTCCGCGGCCCGCACCGCGACCTGGTCGTCAGCGCCGCGCACTGCCTGCGCTCGCCCGACCAGAAGAAGCACTTCTCGTTCGTGCCGCAGTACCACGACGGGCTCAAGCCGCACGGCGTCTTCCCCATCGAGACCCCCACCGACGACATCTACATCGACCAGCGCTACCGCGATCTGGGCACCGACGCCGGCGCCCGCTGGGACTTCGCCCTGGTGCGGGTCGGCGACCGCGAGGACGGGACACCGGTCCAGCGGGCCGTCGGCGGCTTCGACCTGGGCGTCCGGAGGGGGTACGACCACCGGGACGTACGTCTGATCGGCTACCCCGGCAGCAGCGACGCCACCCACCCCAAGCCCCTGGACTGCCGCTCCTCGACCCACCGCTACACCAGTACGGACCCCAAGGCCCCCGGTGACTTCCTGGAGATCGCCTGCGCGGGCTACATCGGCGGCACGTCGGGCGGGCCGTTCCTGGTGCGCGGGTCCGACGGGCCCGAGGTGATCGGGGTCATCGGCGGCTACCACACCGGGGGCGACACCCCCGACATCTCGTACAGCTCGTACTTCGGCGACGACCTGCTGGACCTGTACCTGGAGGCCGTCGACGACGGCGACCGGAGGGCGGCACGCCCGACGGTGTGACCGGGAAGGCCGAGGGCCGCACCCCCCGGCGGGAGGTGCGGCCCTCGGGTCCGCGGTCGGAGCGGGTCCTAGCCGCGGCGCGGGTGGCGGGTCAGCGTGTAACCGCCGATCGCCGCGAGCGCGCAGAGCACCGCGCCGCCCACGGTCCAGCCCCAGCGGCCCGACCACCAGCCGGCGGTCCAGCCGCTCTCCGGCTCGGTCACGGCGGCGGCGTGCAGCGGGGCGCCCAGCTCGCCGCCCCCGGCCTCGGCCCCGCCCGCGTCCTCGGCGGTGGCCCGGATCTCCGCCTTGACCGGCAGGCCGAGGTCCCGGTCGGGGACGTCGACGACGGTCAGCCGGACGTAGTAGGCACCGGGGAGCGGATCGTTGGACCAGCGCTCGGACCACGACCGGACGGTCCGCAGCGTGCAGCTGAGGGTCACCTGGCCGTCCTCGGCGGACGCCCGCCGCTTCTGCTCGCCGGACACGCACGCCTGGCGGCGGCGCAGACCGTCGTAGACGTCGAGCTGCCAGGTGGCGGCGCCGTGCCGGGCGGCGGCCTCGGGCAGGTTCACCGTGGCCTTCACGGTCGGCCGCTGCCCGGCGCCGGCGGGGAACTGCCAGTACAGGTAGTCACCGGTGGACGCGTCGGCCGTGGCCTTCTCGTCCTGCCCGATCGCCACGGCGGTACGGAAGGAGGTCCCGGCCTCGGTGGGCGCGTCGTCATCGGCGGAGGCGGCCGGCGCGGCGGCGAACAGGGCGGTGAGGGCGAGGAGTCCGCCCGTCACCGCGCGCGCCACGCGGGTGCCGCGTGTCGTGGGTCGCATCAGTTCTCCCTCCACACGGCGATCCGCCAGCGGGCCAGCCAGCCCCACAGCAGCCCGGCGATCAGCCCGGTCACGCCGAGCACCAGCAGCAGCACCCAGCCCCGGCCGAGACCGAACGCGGCGAGGTCGGACGGGTTGTCGGGACCCTTCACCACATCGACGGCCAGCTCGACCGGGAGACCCGGGTCGCGCTTGACGGAGGCGGGGGCCGAGAAGGAGTGGGAGACCTCCAGACAGATCGTCCGGGCCTCCTTGTCGTCCTCGCTCGCCCGCCAGACCGGCAGCCGCAGGCCCGACGCCATCACGTCGGTACGCCCGCTGCCGGCCTCGGAGCCGCGTACGAGCTCCTGGCCGCCCCCGCCGACGGCGCGGACGAGGACCCCGTAGTCACGGTCGACCGCCCGGTCGGCGGCCACGCCGGCCGAGGCGCGCAGCTCCTGGCCCGGCTTCACCTTGACCTTGTACCAGCGGTGCTCGGAGAACTTCGCCCGGTCGGTCCAGACGCCGGCGCCCACCTCGGGCGCGGTCGGGCAGGCGTCGCCGCCGCTGACCGGCCGGGGCTTCTCGACGGGTGTGTCGGCCCGGCGCACGAGCTGCTTGATCCGGCCGGAGAGCTCCTTGGTGTGGCGCACGGTGGTGTACGTACCACCGGTGGCCTCCGCGATGCAGCTCAGCTGCTCGCGGGTCTTGTCGTCCTGGGTGAGCCCGAGGGTGTCGACGGTCAGGTGGGTGCCCTTGGCGGCGAGTTCGCGCGCCACGTCGCACGGGTCGGGCATCCCGCAGGAGTCCTCGCCGTCGGTGATGAGCACGATCCGGCGCGTCCCGCCGTCCTGACCGAGGTCCTGGTCGGCGCCGCGCAGCGCGTACCCGATGGGCGTCCAGCCGGTCGGCCGCAGCGTGGCGACGGCCGCCTTGGCCTCGGTCCGGTCGACCTTGCCGACGGGGTACAGCTGCTTGCTGTCCCGGCAGCCGGTCTCCTTGTCGTCGCCGGCGTAGTTGGCGCCGAGGGTACGGATGCCGAGCCGGACGTTGTCCGGCACCGCGTCGATGACCTCGTTGAACGCCTGCTGCGCGGCCGCCATCCGCGACTGCCCGTCGACGTCGCGGGCCCGCATGGACCCGCTGACGTCCAGGACCAGTTCGACCTTGGGCGATTCCTTGGGAGGCCTGTCCGCGGCACCCGCCGGCGCCACACCCCCGACCAGGGCGGCGAGCAGGGCACACGCCCCCACCGCCAGCCGTTTTGTGATGATCATCCGAGGATCCTAGTGATCCCGGTCGGCAGGCCCAAACCGCCGGAGCGGGCATCCGCCCGCTCCGGCACGGGCGTTCTACTCGCCGCCCTCCAGGTCGCCCTCCGTCTCCAGGAAGACCTGGCGCAGGGCCGCGAGGGTGGCGGCGTCGGGCTTGGCCCACATGCCGCGGCTCTCGGCCTCCAGGAGGCGTTCGGCGATGCCGTGGAGGGCCCAGGGGTTGGCTTCCTGGAGGAAGGCGCGGTTCTCGGGGTCCAGGGCGTAGGTCTGGGCGAGCTTGTCGTACATCCAGTCGGCGACCACGCCGGTGGTGGCGTCGTAGCCGAACAGGTAGTCCACCGTCGCCGCGAGTTCGAAGGCGCCCTTGTAACCGTGGCGGCGCATGGCCTCGATCCAGCGGGGGTTGACCACGCGGGCGCGGAAGACGCGGCTCGTCTCCTCCACCAGGGTGCGGGTGCGGACCGTCTCGGGGCGGGTGGAGTCGCCGATGTACGCGGCGGGCGCCGTGCCCTTGAGGGCCTTGACCGTGGCGACCATGCCGCCGTGGTACTGGAAGTAGTCGTCGGAGTCGGCGATGTCGTGCTCGCGGGTGTCGGTGTTCTTGGCCGCGACCGCGATGCGCTTGTAGGCCGTCTCCATCTCCGCGCGGGCCGGGCGGCCCTCCAGGCCGCGGCCGTAGGCGTAGCCGCCCCAGACGGTGTAGACCTCGGCGAGGTCGGCGTCGGTGCGCCAGTCGCGGCTGTCGATGAGCTGGAGCAGGCCGGCGCCGTACGTGCCCGGGCGGGAGCCGAAGATGCGGGTGGTGGCGCGGCGTTCGTCGCCGTGGGCCGCGAGGTCGGCCTGGGTGTGGGCGCGGACGAAGTTCCGCTCGGCGGGCTCGTCGAGGGAGGCGGCGAGGCGTACGGCGTCGTCCAGCAGGCCGATGACGTGCGGGAAGGCGTCGCGGAAGAAGCCGCTGATGCGGAGGGTGACGTCGATGCGGGGGCGGCCCAGTTCGTCGAGGGTGATGGGCTCCAGGCCCGTCACCCGGCGCGACGCGTCGTCCCAGACCGGGCGGACGCCCAGCAGGGCCAGCGCCTCCGCCACGTCGTCGCCGGCGGTGCGCATCGCGCTGGTGCCCCACAGGGACAGGCCCACGGACTCGGGCCAGCGGCCCTCGTCGGTGCGGTAGCGCTCCAGCAGCGAGTCGGCGAGCGCCTGGCCGGTCTCCCAGGCGAGGCGGCTGGGGACGGCCTTGGGGTCGACGGAGTAGAAGTTGCGGCCCGTCGGCAGGACGTTGACCAGGCCGCGCAGCGGCGAGCCCGAGGGGCCGGCCGGGACGAAGCCGCCCGCCAATGCCTTGACGGCATTGTCGAGTTCGGCGGTCGTGCCCGCCAGGCGGGGGACGACCTCGCGGGCCGCGAAGTCCAGGACGGCCGCGACGGTGTCGGCGTTCGCGGGATCGGTGCCCGGCATCGTGGGTTGTGCCCACCCTCCCCCAAGCTCTCGGCTTCGCTCGAGCAGGGGGGACCCCCATCGCCCTGCGGGACGATTGCCCACAACGGTGGAAACCGCCGCCGGGTCCCAGTTCGCCGCCTCCATCGCCTCCACCAAAGCCCTCGCCTCGGCCTCCGCCTCGTCGGCGGTCCTGCGCGTCGCCGCCGACTCGTCCAGGCCGAGGGCCTCGCGCAGGCCGGGCAGGGCCGTCGTGCCGCCCCAGATCTGGCGGGCGCGCAGGATCGACAGGACGAGGTTCACGCGTGCCTCGCCGGTGGGCGCCCCGCCCAGGACGTGGAGGCCGTCGCGGATCTGGGCGTCCTTGACCTCGCACAGCCAGCCGTCGACGTGGAGGAGGAAGTCGTCGAAGCCGTCGTCCTCCGGGCGCTCCTCCATGCCCAGGTCGTGGTCGAGGCGGGCGGCCTGGATGAGGGTCCAGATCTGGGCGCGGATGGCGGGGAGCTTGGCCGGGTCCATCGAGGAGATCTGGGCGTATTCGTCGAGGAGCTGCTCCAGGCGCGCGATGTCGCCGTAGGAGTCGGCGCGGGCCATGGGCGGCACGAGGTGGTCGACGAGGGTGGCGTGGGCGCGCCGCTTGGCCTGGGTGCCCTCGCCGGGGTCGTTGACGAGGAAGGGGTAGACGAGCGGCAGGTCGCCGAGGGCGGCGTCGGGGCCGCAGGCGGCGGAGAGACCGGCGTTCTTGCCGGGCAGCCATTCGAGGTTGCCGTGCTTGCCGAGGTGGACCATCACGTCGGCGCCGAAGCCGCCGTCCTCGCGGGAGGCGGCGATCCAGCGGTAGGCGGCCAGGTAGTGGTGGGAGGGCGGCAGGTCGGGGTCGTGGTAGATGGCGATGGGGTTCTCGCCGAAGCCGCGCGGGGGCTGGATGAGGATCAGCAGGTTGCCGCGGCGCAGGGCGGCGAGGACGATGTCGCCCTCGGGGTTGCGGCTGCGGTCGAGGAACATCTCGCCGGGGGCCGGGCCCCAGTGCTCCTCGACGGCCTCGCGCAGCTCGGCCGGCAGCTGGGCGTACCAGCGCTTGTAGTCGGCGGCCGGGATGCGGACGGGGTTGCGGGCGAGCTGCTCCTCGGTGAGCCAGTCCTGGTCGTGGCCGCCGGCCTCGATGAGGGCGTAGATGAGCTCGTCGCCGTCGCCGGAGGCCAGCCCCGGCACCTCCTCGGCGCCGAAGTCGTAGCCCTCCTCGCGGAGCCGGCGCAGCAGGGCGACGGCGCTGGCGGGGGTGTCGAGGCCGACGGCGTTGCCGATGCGGGAGTGCTTGGTGGGGTACGCGGACAGGACGAGCGCGACCCGCTTCTCGGGGGCCGGGATGTGGCGCAGCCGGGCGTGGCGCACGGCGATGCCGGCGACGCGGGCGGCGCGCTCCATGTCGGCGACGTAGGCGGGCAGCCCGTCCTCGTCGATCTCCTTGAAGGAGAACGGGACGGTGATGATGCGGCCGTCGAACTCGGGCACGGCGACCTGGGTGGCGGCGTCGAGCGGCGAGAGGCCCTCGTCGTTCTCCTCCCAGGCGCTGCGCGACCCGGTCAGGCACAGGGCCTGCAGGACGGGCACGTCGAGGGTGGCGAGGGCGCCGGCGTCCCAGGACTCGTCGTCGCCGCCGGCGGAGGCCGCGGCGGGCTTGGTGCCGCCGGCGGCGAGGACGGTGGTGACGATGGCGTCGGCGCCGCGCAGGGCGTCGACGAGCTCGGCCTCGGGGGCGCGCAGCGAGGCCACGTACAGCGGCAGGGCGCGGCCCCCGGCGTCCTCGATCGCGCCGCAGAGGGCGTCGACGAAGGCGGTGTTGCCGCTCATGTGGTGCGCCCGGTAGTAGAGCACCGCGATGAGGGGGCCGCTCGCGCCGGGCTTGGGGGTGCGCTCCAGCTCGCCCCAGGAGGGGGCGGCGGCCGGCGGCTCGAAGCCGTGGCCGGTGAGCAGGACGGTGTCGGAGAGGAAGCGGGCGAGCTGCTCCAGGTTGGCGGGACCGCCGTGGGCGAGGTAGGCGTGGGCCTCGGCGGCGATGCCGACGGGGACGGTGGAGGCCTCCATCAGCTGGGCGTCGGGGGCCTGTTCGCCGGTGAGGACGACGACCGGGCGGTCGCCGGCGAGCAGCAGGTCAAGGCCCTCCTGCCAGGCGCGGAGGCCGCCGAGGAGGCGGACGACGACGAGGTCGGTGCCCTCCAGGAGGTCCGGGAGGTCGTCGAGGGCGAGCCGGGCGGGGTTGGCGAGCCGGTACGGGACCGGTCCCCCGTGAGCAGCAGCCGCGCGGGCGCTGAGCAGGTCGGTGTCGGACGTCGACAGGAGAAGGATCACGCGGCGCTCCCCAGGGCATCGAGGGTCGCCCGGGGTGCCCGGCACCGGAATGTGCGCATGCGGCGGCAAGCCTTCCTCGGGGTCCGCGCCCCGGGCGGTTGGAGGACGGCGGGAGTTCCTGACTCACCCGGCGGGTGCCGGGCTCACAGTGGCGGGACCGTGCCGGAGTCTCACCGGCTTCCTCCCCTGTCGCCGTCGCTGGCGTTCGGTGGGCACGTACAGGACAGTGCCCGCCGGTGAGCATAGTAAGCGCTGGTCGGCCGATGGGGGACGGCGGACGGCGGACGGCCGTCGGTATGCTCGCGGCCATGCCCGGCTCCCCTCGTCCCCCTGTCCGCGACCGCGGTGACGCCTGCCCGGGCGCCCTGCGGCTGCACACCGCCGACGACGGGGCGCTGGCGCGCGTCCGGCTGCCCGGCGGATTGCTGACAGACCGTCAGGCAAAGGTGCTGGCCGGCCTGGCCGAGGAGCTCGGCGACGGGCACCTGGACCTCACCTCGCGCGGCAACGTCCAGCTGCGGGGCCTCGCGGGCGGGTGCGGCGCGGAGCTGGGCGGCCGGCTCCGGGAGGCTGGCCTGCTGCCGTCGGACCGTCACGACCGCGTCCGGAACGTGGCGGCCTCCCCGCTCGGCGGGCTCGACGGCACGGGCGAGGGCGACGTCACGGCCTGGGTCCGCGCCCTCGACCGGCTGTTGTGCGCCGGCACCACGGGGAATGAGGCCGACGGGGAGGCTTCCGGCCTCGGCGACCTCTCCGGCCGGTTCCTCTTCGGCGTCGACGACGGGCGGGGCGACATCGCCGCGCTCGCCCCCGATGTGACATTGATCGCACAGGACGGCGGTACGTACGCCGCCCTTCGCTACGACGGTGCCACCGACGCCCTGCGGGTGGCCGCCGCCGACGCCCCGCGGGCCGCCGCGCTCGCCGCCGTCGGGTTCCTCGCCGCCGCGGCCGGCGCCGGCGGCACCCCCTGGCGCGTGCGCGACCTGCCGGCCGAACACCGCCCCAGCGCCGACTGGTTGGCCCGCCGTCTGGCGGTCGCCGGCATCGCCTCCGTCCCCGTCACGGTGAACGTCCCGCAGGGGGCCCCGGCCGCGCCGGGCCTGGTCACGGGCCCGGACGGCCGCCACGCCCTGTCGGCCGCCGCGCCGCTGGGCCGCCTCACCGCCGCCCAGTGGCGCCTGGCCGCCGGCGCGGCGGGCCGGGACGGCACCGGTGAGCTGCGTGTGACACCCTGGCGCGGCATCGTCGTCCCCGGTCTCGCGGCCGGCCCGGCGGCGGCCCGGCGGGCGGAGTTCGCGGACGCCGGGTTCGTCGTCTCCGCCGCGTCCGCCTGGTACGGCGCGGGCGCCTGTGCGGGCCGGCCCGGCTGCGCGAAGTCCCGCGCGGACGTACGGGCCGACGCGACCGCCGCCCTCGCTCCCGTACGCCCTGGCGGCGGGGCCGCGTTGCCCGTGTACTGGTCCGGGTGCGAGCGGCGTTGCGGGCACCCGGGTGGCGGCCCCTGGGTCGACGTCCTGGCGACGGACGACGGCTACCGGGTGACCGTGCGGGACGGTCAGCGGGAGACCGGCGCCCGGGCGGTGCCGGCGGTGGGGCTCGCCGGCGCGGTGGCGGCGGCACGGACGACCAAGGCCACGACCACCACGGCCACGACGACGACCACGAGCACCAGCACCAGCACGGCCACGACCACGACCGGCACGACATGAACGAGGACCGAGTGTTCGACTACGACAAGGACGGCGCCTCCATCTACCGCCAGTCCTTCGCCACCATCCGCGCCGAGGCGGCCCTCGACGGGCTGCCGTCCGACGTGAGCCGGGTCGCGGTGCGCATGATCCACGCCTGTGGGATGACGGACCTCGTCAAGGACCTGTCCTACTCCCCCGGTGTCGTGGCCGCGGCGCGCGCGGCGCTGCTCGCCGGCGCCCCGATCCTGTGCGACGCGAACATGGTCGCCTCCGGGGTGACCCGCAAGCGGCTGCCCGCGGACAACGAGGTGCTGTGCACCCTCGCCGACCCCGCGGTGCCGGAGCTGGCGCGGCGCATGGGGACGACCCGCAGCGCCGCCGCGCTGGAGCTGTGGCGCGACAAGCTGGACGGCGCGGTGGTGGCGGTCGGCAACGCGCCGACCGCGCTGTTCCGGCTGCTGGAGATGGTGGCCGAGGGCGCGCCCCGCCCGGCCGCCGTGCTCGGCATCCCGGTGGGCTTCATCGGCGCCGCCGAGTCCAAGGACGCGCTGGCCGCCAGCCCCCTGGGGCTGGAGTACCTGGTGGTGCGCGGCCGGCGGGGCGGCAGCGCCATGGCCGCGGCCGCGATCAACGCGATAGCGAGCGAGGAAGAGTGAGCGAGCAGCATCCGCAGACCACGGGCCGGCTGTACGGCGTCGGGCTCGGGCCCGGCGACCCGTCGCTGATGACCGTGCGGGCCGTCGAGGTCGTCACCGCGGCCGACGTCGTCGCGTACCACAGTGCCCGGCACGGCCGGAGCATCGCGCGCTCCATCGTCGAACGCCATCTGCGCCCCGACCACATCGAGGAGCAGCTGGTCTACCCGGTCACGACGGAGACCACCGACCACCCCGGCGGCTACCGGGGCGCGTTGGAGGAGTTCTACGAGGAGGCGGCGGCCCGGCTGGCCGCGCACCTGGACGCCGGCCGCACGGTCGCCGTCCTGGCCGAGGGCGACCCGCTCTTCTACAGCTCCTACATGCACATGCACAAGCGGCTGGCGCACCGTTACCCGACGGAGGTCGTGCCCGGCGTGACGTCGGTGAGCGCGGCCGCGGCCCGCCTGGGCGAGCCCCTGGTGGAGGCCGAGGAAACGCTGACGGTCCTGCCCGGCACCCTGCCCGAGGAGGAGCTGGCGGCCCGGCTCGCCGCCGCCGACTCGGCGGTCGTGATGAAGCTCGGCCGCACCTTCCCCGCGGTCAGGGGCGCGCTGGAGAAGGCCGGCCGGCTCGACGAGGCCCGCTACGTCGAGCGTGCCACGATGAGCGGCGAGCGGACGGGCCGGCTGGCGGACGTCGACCCGGAGTCGGTGCCGTACTTCTCGGTGGCGGTCCTGCCGAGCCGCGTCGGCGCGGAGCCGGTCCCGGCCCGCGGCGAGGTCGTGGTCGTCGGGCTGGGCCCGGCGGGTCCCGAGTGGCTGACGCCGGAGGCGCGCGGCGCCCTGGCCTCGGCCCAGGACCTCGTCGGCTACACCACCTACGTCGACCGGGTGCCCGTACGCGCCGGCCAGCGCCGCCACCCCTCCGACAACAAGGTGGAGTCCGAGCGCGCCGAGTTCGCCCTCGACCTGGCCCGCCAGGGCCGCCGGGTCGCGGTGGTCTCCTCGGGCGACCCGGGCGTCTTCGCGATGGCCACGGCCGTGCTGGAGGTGGCGTCCGAGGACCCGTACCGCGAGGTCCCGGTGCGCGTGGTGCCCGGTATGACGGCCGCCCACGCCGCGGCCGCGCGGGCCGGAGCGCCGCTGGGCCACGACTACGCCGTCGTGTCCCTCTCGGACCGGCTCAAGCCGTGGGAGGTCATCGCCGAGCGGCTGCGCGCGGCCGCGGCCGCCGATCTGGTGCTGGCCCTCTACAACCCGGGCTCCCGGTCCCGTACCCATCAGGTGGGCGAGGCCCGCGACCTGCTGCTCGAACACCGGGCGCCGGAGACCCCGGTGGTCATGGCCCGCGACGTCGGCGGCCCCGGGGAGTCCGTCCGGATCGTCCGCCTCGGCGACCTCGACCCGGGCCAGGTCGACATGCGCACCCTCCTGATCGTCGGCTCCACGCAGACGCGTGCGGTGCGGCGCGGGGAGGACGGCTCCGAGGAGATCGTCTGGACGCCGCGGCGCTACCCGGAGCGCTGAACCGGTACGGGACGCGACGGTCCGGCGGGCGTGGTCAGTCCGCCGGACCGAGGGTCCGCCGCAGCCAGGCCACCGCACCGTCCGGGCCCTCGACGGCCGGTACGCCCTCCGGCGCCGGCGGCCGGCGGACCACCACCACCGGAATCCCGGCCTCCCGCGCGGCGGTCAGCTTCGCCGCCGTCGCCGCCGCGCCGCTGTCCTTCGTCACCAGTACGTCGACGCGGTGGCGCCGCAGCAGCTCGCGCTCGCCCTCGACGGTGAACGGGCCGCGGTCGAGCAGCACCTCGGTGCGCGGCGGCATGGGCGGCTCCGGCGGGTCCACGGACCGTACGAGGAACCACTGGTCCGTCAGGTGCGCGAAGGCGGCGAGGCCCATGCGGCCCGTGGTCAGGAAGACCCGCCGGCCCAGCGCGGGCAGCGCCCGGGCTGCCTCGTCCAGCGACGCCACGTCGTGCCAGTCGTCGCCCGCACCCGCGACCCAGCCGGGGCGGCGGACGGCGAGCAGGGGAACATGGACCTCCGCGGCGGCCAGCGCCGCGTTGCAACTGATCGTGCCGGCGAAAGGATGGGTGGCGTCGATGAGCGCGTCCACCTGCTGCTCGCGCAGCCAGCGGGCGAGGCCCTCCGGCCCCCCGAACCCCCCGATCCGCACCCGTCCCTCGGGCAGCCGCGGCTCGGCGACGCGCCCGGCGAGCGAGCTGGTGACGCGCAGCGCGGGGTCGGCGGCGAGCGCGGCCGCGAGCCGCCGCGCCTCGGTGGTGCCGCCCAGGATGAGGACGTGGCGCCCGGCGCCGTCCGCGCCCACGTACGCGTCCACGCCCACGCCCACGTCCGCGTCCACGTTCGCGTCCACGTGCTGCCGCCCTTCGGTCGTCGTACGGTCGTCCGCCGCACGGCGCACGAGGCCGGTCGCCGCGCGGCCGGCCCAGCCTACGGGCGGTGGGCGCCGTGGCTGACACCGAGGCCGTCGGCGGGCGCACCGCGCAGCTGCGGCACACCGGGCTGCGCCACGGCTGGACCACGGGCGCCTGCGCGACCGCCGCCACCACGGCCGCCTACACCGCGCTGCTGACCGGGGAGTTCCCCGACCCGGTGACGATCACGCTGCCCAAGGGGCAGACCCCGGCCTTCGCGCTCGCCGCCGAGGAGCTGCGGGAGGGGCGGGCCATGGCGGCCGTGGTGAAGGACGCGGGCGACGACCCGGACGTCACGCACGGCGCGCTGATCCGTGCCACGGTGCGGCTCCTGCCGGCCGGCTCCGGGGTGGTCTTCCGGGCGGGGCCCGGCGTGGGCACGGTCACCCGGCCCGGTCTGCCGCTGCCGGTCGGCGAACCGGCCATCAATCCGGTGCCGCGCCGGATGATGGGCGACCACGTCGCCGAGGTGGCCGCCCGGCACGGCGGCACGGGCGACGTCGAGATCGAGGTGTCGGTCGACCACGGGGAGGAGATAGCACGCTCCACCTGGAACCCGCGGCTGGGCATCCTGGGCGGCATCTCCATCCTGGGCACCACGGGCATCGTCGTGCCGTACTCCTGCTCGGCGTGGATCGACAGTATCCGGCGCGGGGTGGACGTGGCCCGGGCGGCCGGCCGCCGGCACGTGGCGGGCTGCACGGGCGCGACGTCCGAGAAGACGGTGGTGGCCCTCCACGGGCTGCCCGAGGACGCGCTGCTGGACATGGGGGACTTCGCGGGGGCGGTGCTCAAGTACATCCGGCGGCACCCGGTGGACCGGCTCACCATCGCCGGGGGTTTCGCCAAGCTGTCCAAGCTGGCGGCCGGTCACCTGGACCTCCACTCGGCCCGCTCGCAGGTGGACAAGGGGTTCCTGGCCGGGCTGGCCCGCCGGGGCGGTGCCGGCGACGCCCTCGCGGAGGCGGTCGCCTCCGCCAACACGGGGCTGGAGGCCCTGCGCCTGTGCGAGGCCGCGGGCGTCCCGCTCGGCGACCTGGTGGCCGCCGTCGCCCGGGACGAGGCCCTGGCGGTGCTGCGCGAAGCGCCCGTCGCGGTCGACGTCATCTGCGTCGACCGCGCGGGCGTCATCGTCGGCCGGGCGGAGCCCCGGCGCCGGTGACCTAGCGGTTCACCGGGCCGTTGGCCACCAGGGCCTTGGCCGGCTGCGCCGACGTGCCGCAGAAGGCTCCCTCGAAGACGTTCTCGAAGGGTGCGCTCTGCTCCAGCCAGTCACCGTTGATGTTGAAGCTCAGCGCCTTGCCGTCGCGAGTGGCGGCGGCACCCGACAGGGAGCCCCACACGACGCCGTCGTGACCCCAGACGGTCGTGCCGCAGGAGAGGGAGCGCGACATGATCCCGAGGCCGTAGCCGAAGTGCTGGCCGGTCTGCACCGGGGTGAGCATCTTGTCCAGCTGCGCGGCCGGCAGCAGCCGGCCCTGCAGCAGGGCGGTGTAGAAGCGGTTGAGGTCGGAGGCGGTGCTGACGACCTCGCCCGTGGCACCGGACCACGACGGGCGGTAGTAGGTGGCGTCGTAGATCTCCTTCACGGGGGTGGAGAAGAAGAGCTTCGAGTAGCCGACCGCGTGGGCGCCCGGCAGTGCCGGGTCGGTGCCGGGGAACCTGGTCTCCGTCAGGCCCAGCGGCTTGACGATGCGCCGGTCGATCTCGGTCGCGTAGGGGTTCCCGGTGACCTTCTCGATGACCATGCCGGCGACGACGAACCCGGTGTTGGAGTACGACCAGCCGGTGCCCGGCTCGAAGTCGGGCTTCTGGGAGAGCCCTATGGCGACGATGTCGCGCGGCGTCATGACGTCGTAACGGTGCCGGTAGAAACCGGAGCCGTTCATCGTGGTGTCCCACTCCTCCGTGGACACCATGTCGTGGATGCCGCTGGTGTGGTTGAGGAGCTGACGTATCGTGATCTTGTTGCCGTCGTACCCGTTGCCCTGGACGACACCGGGTAGCCACCGCTCGACGGAGTCGTTCAGGCTCAGCCGGCCCTCGGACTCCAGCTGGAGCAGCGTGGTGGCGACGAACGTCTTGGTGATGCTGCCCGCCCGGAAGTGATCGGCGGTTGTGCGCCTCTGTTTGGTGTACGTGTCCGCGTAACCGGAGCGGCCGAACCAACTCCCTGCGCTCGACCGTACTTCGGCCGCGGCGCCCGGCATCCCGGCGGCGACGAGACCGTCGAGTGCCTTCTGCGTCGCGGTGCGGGTGCCCGCCTCGTCGACCGGCGTCGCCGCCGACGCCGGACCGGCGACGAGAGCACTCCCGGCGACGGCGAGCGCCGCCGTGAGCGCGACGATCGTGCCGCGCATCCGCGTGATGTGCTTCGACATTGGAACATCCCCTTAGGAACTGTGCGGCCCTGGCCCTGCCACGCGGTCAATGATCTTTCGCCGCACCCCGCACGACAAGGGGTGTGCGGCATGCCCTGGCACACATACCCACAGGTCACTCGCCGCCCGAATTCCACACTGTCCGACCGCAGTTGTCCCGATCCCGGTCCGTCGAATAGAGGAAGCTGTCGGGGAACTGACCGGCCGCCAGGGACCGTCCCACGAGGATCACCGCGGTGCGTACGACCCCGGCCTCGCGCACCTGCCCCGCGATGTCGGCGAGGGTGCCGCGGAGCACGATCTCGTCGGGCCGGCTGGCCATCGCCACCACGGCGGCGGGGCAGTCGGGCCCGTAGTGCGGGAGCAGCTCGGCGACGACGCGGTCGGCGTGGCGGGCGGCCAGGTGCAGCACGATGAGGGCGCCGCTGCGGCCGAGGGTGGCCAGGTCCTCGCCGGGGGGCATGGGGGTGGCGCGCTGGGCGACGCGGGTGAGGATGACGGTCTGGCCGACGGTGGGCACGGTCAGTTCGCGGCCGAGGGCGGCTGCCGCCGCGGCGAAGGCGGGCACGCCGGGCACGATCTCGTACGGGATGCCGGCCGCGTCCAGCCGGCGGATCTGCTCGGCGACCGCGCTGAAGACCGAGGGGTCGCCGGAGTGCAGCCGGGCTACGTCGTGTCCGGACTCGTGGGCGCGGACGATCTCGGCCATGATCTGGTCGAGGTCCAGATGGGCGGTGTCGACGAGGCGGGCGTCCGGCGGGCATTCGGCGAGGAGTTCGCGGGGCACCAGGCTGCCGGCGTAGAGGCAGACACCGCACCGGGCCAGGAGGCGGGCGCCGCGCAGTGTGATGAGGTCGGCGGCGCCGGGTCCGGCACCGATGAAGTGGACGGTCATGCGTCGGTCTCTCCTTCTGCGGGTGTCGCCGGGGTCGCGCGTTCGGCCACGGCTACGGTTTCGGCCACGGCCGCGGGCTTGGCCACGGTCCACTGCGTCACGGGCATCGCCTGCCGCCAGCCGGTGAAGCCGCCGACGGGCACCGCGTGGGCGACGGCGAGCCGGGTGAGCTCGCCGCCGTGGCGCCGGTACCACTCGGTGAGCAGGGCCTCGGACTCGAGGGTGACGGTGTTGGCGACGAGCCGGCCGCCGGGCGGCAGCGCCGCCCAGCAGGCGTCGAGCAGTCCGGGCGCGGTGAGGCCGCCGCCGACGAAGACGGCGTCGGGGACGGGCAGGCCGACCAGCGCGGCGGGCGCGGCGCCGGTGACGACGCGCAGGGCGGGTACGCCGAGGGCGTCGGCGTTGTGGGCGATGCGCGCGGCCCGGACGGGGTCGCGTTCGACGGCGACGGCCCGGCAGGAGCGGTGGGAGCGCATCCACTCGATACCGATGGAACCGGAGCCTCCGCCGACGTCCCACAGCAGTTCACCGGGCGCCGGCGCGAGGGCCGCGAGGGTCACGGCCCTCACGTGCCGCTTGGTGAGCTGGCCGTCGTGCTCGAAGGCGTCGTCGGGCAGCCCGGGGGTGAGCGGCAGCCGGCGGGCGCCGGGGGCGCGCCGGCAGGTGACGGCGATGACGTTGAGGGGGTCGCCGGGCGGGTGGGGCCAGTCGTCGGCGGTGCCGTCGAGGCGGCGTTCGCCCGGGCCGCCGAGCTGCTCGAGGACGGTCATCGCGCTGGGCCCGTAGCCGCGGGCGCGCAGCAGGGCGGCCACCTCGGCGGGCGTAGCGGCGCCGGAGGAGAGCACCAGAAGCGTACGGCCGTCGTGGAGGGCGGCGTTCAGCGTGCCCGGGGGCCGGCCGACGAGGCTGACGACCTCGGTGTCGTGCAGCGGCAGGCCGAGGCGGGCGCAGGCGTACGAGACGGAGGACGGGTGCGGCAGGACGCGCAGCCGGTCGGGGCCGAGGACCTCGGCGAGGGTGCGGCCGATGCCGTGGAACATCGGGTCGCCGCTGGCGAGCACGGACACCCGCCGGCCGGCGTGGGCTTTCAGCAGCCCGGGGACGGCGGGGCGCAGCGGGGAGGGCCAGGCGACGCGCTCGCCCGGGCACTCGGCGGCGGGCAGCAGGCCGAGCTGGCGCGGGCCGCCGATGATCACCTCGGCGTGGCGCAGCGCCTCCCGGGCGTCGGGGGCGAGTCCGGGCCAGCCGTCGGCGCCGATGCCGACGACCGTCACGGGGGCGGGGCTCACGGGATTCAACGGGGTCCACCTCGGGATGCACAGGGCGAACGGGGGCACCGGAACTCTACTGACCTGCGGGGACGCCGTCGGAGCCCGGGCCTCGCCCGAGCTTGTTGCATAGGATGTGCAAATACACAATCAAGGCAGGAGGCGCGTTCGTGAAGCGTTCACCGGTGGTGCTGGGGATCGAGTCGTCCTGCGACGAGACCGGCGCGGGTCTGGTCCGGGACGGGAAGCTGCTGGGCCACGCGGTGGCGTCGAGCATGGACGAGCACGCCCGCTACGGCGGCGTGGTGCCGGAGATCGCCGCCCGGGCGCATGTGCACGCGGCCGCCCCGGTGGTCCGGGCCGCGCTGGCCGACGCGGGCCTGGAGCCGCGCGACATCGACGCGGTCGCGGTCACCACCGGCCCCGGCCTGTCGGGCGCCCTCCAGGTCGGCGTGGCCGCGGCCAAGGGCCTGGCCTACTCGCTGGGCGTCCCGCTCTACGGCGTGCACCATCTCGCCGGGCACGTGGCCGCCGACACCCTGGAGCACGGCCCGCTGCCGAATCCCTGCATGGTGCTGATCGTCTCCGGCGGCCACACCTCGCTGCTGCTGGTCCGGGACCTGGCCCGCGACCCGATCGTCCATCTCGGCGACACCCTCGACGACGCGGCCGGCGAGTGCTTCGACAAGGTCGCGCGGGTCTTCGGGCTGCCCTACCCCGGCGGCCCGGCCGTGGACCGGGCCGCGCGCGAGGGCGATCCGCGGGCCGTGGCGTTCCCCCGGCCGCTCACCGGGCCGCGCGACGACCCCTACGCCTTCTCCTTCTCCGGGCTGAAGACGGCCGCCGCCCGCTGGGCCGAGCGGCACCGGGAGGCGGGCCTGCCGCTGCCGGTCGCGGACGGCGCGGCCTCGCTCCAGGAGGCGATCGCCGACGTACTGACCCGCAAGGCCGTCGCCGCGTGCGCCGAGCACGGCGTGGGCACCCTGGTGGTGGTCGGCGGCGTGGCCGCGAACTCGCGGGTCCGGGCCCTGGCGCAGGCACGCTGCGATGCTGCGGGCATCGAGCTGCGCGTCCCGCCGCTGCGGCTGTGCACCGACAACGGCGCCATGATCGCCGCTGTCGGCGACCTGCTGGTGCGCGCGGGGGCCGAACCCGCGCCGCTCGACGTGTCCGTCGACCCGTCGGCGCCCCTGGAGTACGCGGCCCTCCACCCCGTGACCCGCGTCGTCCGCGCCGCCTGATCCGCCTGATCCGCCTGATCCGTCCAATCCGCGCGACCCGCCCGACCCGCCTGATCCGCCCGACCCGCCGAGCGATTCCGGAGCCCCGTGTGCGTACCGCCGACATCCGCAGCCGCTTCCTCGAGTTCTTCGCCGCGCGCGGGCACACCGTGGTGCCCAGCGCCCCGCTGCCGACGCCCGACCCGACGCTGCTGTTCGTCAACGCCGGCATGGTGCCCTTCAAGCCGTACCTGACCGGTGAGGCGGCCGCGCCGTGGCCGCGCGCCACCAGCGTGCAGAAGTGCGTGCGGACCCTCGACATCGAGGAGGTCGGCCGGACCACCCGGCACGGCTCGTTCTTCCAGATGAACGGCAACTTCTCGTTCGGCGACTACTTCAAGGAGGAGGCGATCGGCCACGCCTGGGAGCTGTCCGTCGGCCCTCTCGCCGAGGGCGGCTTCGGCCTCGACCCGGACCGGATCTGGGTGACCGTGCACCACTCCGACGACGAGGCCGCCGCGATCTGGCGGCGCGTCGCCGGGCTGCCCGAGGAGCGGATCGTACGCCGGGGCGACGAGGACAACTTCTGGTCCATGGGCGTCCCCGGCCCCTGCGGCCCCTGCTCGGAGCTCTACTACGACCGGGGCCCCGCCCTCGGCCGCGCGGGAGGCCCCGCGGTGGACGAGGACCGGTACATGGAGTTCTGGAACCTCGTCTTCATGCAGTACGAGCGCGGCGAGGGGCCCGGAAAGACCGGCTATCCGATCCTCGGCGAGCTGCCACGCCGCAACATCGACACCGGCATGGGCCTGGAGCGCATGGCCACCCTCCTCCAGGGCGTCGACAACCTCTACGAGACCGACGAGACCCGGCCCGTCCTCGACCGGGCCGCCGAGCTCACCGGCGTGCGCTACGGCGCCGACCACCGGGCGGACGTCCGCCTGCGCGTCGTCGCCGACCACGTCCGCACGGCCCTGATGCTGCTCGCCGACGGCACCGCGCCCGGCAACGAGGGCCGCGGCTACGTGCTGCGCCGCATCCTGCGCCGGGCCGTGCGCTCGGTGCGGCTGCTGGGGTACCAGGACCCCGCCCTGCCCGAGCTGCTGCCCACCGCCCGGGACCGCATGCGGCACGGCTACCCGGAGGTGGCCGAGGAGTTCGACCGGATCTCCCAGCAGGCGTACGCCGAGGAGGAGGCCTTCCGCTCCACCCTGCGCCAGGGCACGACCGTGCTCGACACGGCGGTGGCCGAGGTCACGGCGCGCGGCGGCCACCTGCTGCCGGGCGAGCGGGCCTTCCTGCTCCACGACACGTACGGCTTCCCCATCGACCTGACCCTGGAGATGGCCGAGGAACAGGGCGTCGAGGTCGACCGCGAGGGCTTCACGGCCCTCATGGCCGAACAGCGCGAACGCGCCCGCGCCGACGCCCGCGCCCGCAAGTCGGGCGGCGCGCTCGACACGTCGGCGCTGCGAACGGTGCTGGACGCGCACGGGCCGACGGACTGGCGGGCGTACGAGGCGCTGACGACGGACGCGACGGTCCTGGCCCTGCTGGGGCCGGCCGGCCCGCTGCCGTCCGTACCCACCGGCGAGATCGCCACAGCCATCCTCGACAGCACGCCCTTCTACGCCGAGTCGGGCGGCCAGGACAGCGACGCGGGCACGCTGACGGGCGCGTCGGTGGAGGCCGAGGTCCTGGACGTCCAGCGGCCCCTGCCGGGGCTGATCGCCCATCAGGTGCGGGTGACGGCGGGCGAGCTGGCGGTGGGTGACACCGTACGGGCCGCCGTCGACCCCGAGTGGCGGCTGGGCGCCCGGCAGGCGCACTCCGGCACCCACGTGCTGCACGCCGCGCTGCGGCAGGTGCTGGGCCCGACGGCGCTCCAGTCCGGCTCGTACAACCGGCCCGGCTATCTGCGGCTGGACTTCCCCTGGCGCGGCGCCCTCGGGCCGGCCGCGCGGAGCGAGGTGGAGGAGGCGGCGAACCGGGCGCTGCGCCGGGACCTGCCGGTCGAGGTGCGCTGGATGTCGCTGCCGGAGGCAAAGGGGATCGGTGCCCTCGCTCTGTTCGGGGAGACGTACGGCGAGCGGGTGCGGGTGGTCGAGATCGGCGGCGCCTGGTCGCGCGAGCTGTGCGGCGGCACCCACGTGGACCACGCGTCGCAGGTGGGCGTGGTGGCGCTGACGGCCGAGTCGTCGGTGGGGGCCGGTATGCGGCGCCTGGAGGCCGCGGTGGGCTTCGAGGGCTTCGGCTACCTCGCGCGCGAGCGCGACCTGGTGACGCGGCTGGCGGAGCAGCTCCAGGCCCCGCGCCCGCAGCTGCCGGACCGCGTCGCGACGCTGCTGGAGCGGCTGAAGGCCGCCGACCAGCGGTCGGAGGAGCTGCGGCGCCGCGCCGCGCTGGAACGCGCGGCGGAGCTCGCGGGCGCGGCGGCCGACGTCCACGGCACGCTCGTGGTCGCGGCGACGACGGACGGCGACGCGAGGGCGCTGGCGCTGGCCGTCCGCGACCGTCTGCCGGCGGACCGGCCGGGCGTGGCGGCGATCGGCGCGCCGGCGGACGGCGGCCGGGCGGTCCTGGCCCTCGCCCTGAACGGCCCCGCCACAGCCACCGGCCTGTCGGCCGCCACACTGGTCAAGGCCCTCCTCGGCGGCCGCGGCGGCGGCACGCCGGAGGTGGCGCAGGGCGGCGGCGTGCCGGCGGAGTCGCTGGCGGCGACGCTGGACGGGGTGGCAGGGCTGCTGAAAGGTTCCGGCGGGCGGTGACCAACTGGTTCCGCTCAGGCACCGACGGAGGAACCGATACGGTGCGAGGAACGCCCGAGGATGGAGGACCCATGACCGCGCGGCACGCCGAAGAACCCGCTGAGCTCGTACCGCGCCCGGAGATGACGTTCCCGGCGCTGCGCACCGCGCTGGCCCGCGTCGCGTCCTCCCGGCTCGCCGAGTTCCAGGCGGACCGTGACTCCGCTTTCACCGCGGCCACCCAGCACGCATCCTTCAACCCGATCCGCATGTTCCAGGTCAAGTGGGCGACCGAGATCGAGATCGAACGCAGGCCGGCCTTGGCCGCTCGCTACCGGGCGGCCCTGGACGGCGCGAACACCTTCGACCGCGACGACCCGAGATGGCGAGCGGCCATGGACGAGTGCATGGCCGTCCGCAACGAGGCCCGGGCAGCGGTGACCGGTGACTGAGGCCTGGGGGCGAAGTACACGGGTACGTCGCCCCGCATGCAGGAGAAGACCGTCGATGCGTCGGGGATGTTCGTCTACCAGGTCGTGCCGCGCCACCAGCGGGTCTACATCCGGCAGGTCACCTTCCTCGGCCTGTGACCCGCAGGCGGTGCGGCACTCCGGACGGGCGGGGCAGCGGAAGCGTGCCGCTTACCAGTTCGCCTTGCCGTAGTCCTTCAGGAAGCACCCGTACAGGTCCTCCCCCTCCTCGCCGCGCACGATCGGGTCGTAGACGCGCGCCGCGCCGTCGACCAGGTCGAGGGGGGCGTGGAAGCCCTCCTCGGCCAGCCGCAGCTTGTCGTAGTGCGGGCGCTCGTCGGTGATCCAACCGGTGTCGACCGAGGTCATGAGGATCTTGTCGGTCTGGAACATCTCCTGGCCGCTGGTCCGGGTCACCATGTTCATCGCGGCCTTGGCGGCGTTGGTGTTCGGGTGCCCCGCGCCCTTGTAGCCGCGGCTGAACACACCCTCCATGGCGGAGACGTTGACGACGTACGCGCGACCGCTGGCCGCCCGCCGGGCCGCCTCGGCCATCGCCGGGCGCAGCGCGCTGATCAGGATGAACGGCGAGGTGTAGTTGCACAGCTGGGTTTCGAGCAGCTCGACCGGGGAGATCTGGTCGATGGTCTGCACCCAGGTGTTGGTCTCGACGACGTCCGGCAACAGGCCGCCGGCGTCGATGGCGGTGCCGTCGAGGTGCCGTTCGAGGCTGGCGTTGCCCGCGACCAGGGCGAGGTCGGCGACCTTCTGGGCGTCCAGGCCGCTCGTGCCCAGCGGCAGCGCGGCCAGGCCGTCGACCGCGCCGGAGTTGAAGGCGCCGATGACGTGGTGGGCGGGCAGCTCGCCGGCGGGCAGCGGGGCGCCCTCGCCCTCGACCAGTGCGGCGTACGCGCTGGGCAGTCGGCGCACGGTCTGGGTGGCGTTGTTGATCAGGATGTCCAGCGGGCCGGCCTCGGCGACCTGCTCGGCGAGCGCGACGGCCTGGGCCGGGTCGCGCAGATCGATGCCGACGACCTCCAGGCGGTGCATCCAGTCCGCCGAGTCCTCCATCGCCTTGAAGCGGCGGATGGCGTCCTTGGGGAAGCGGGTGGTGATCGTGGTGTGAGCACCGTCACGCAGCAGCCGCAGCGCGATGTACATGCCGATCTTGGCCCGGCCGCCGGTGAGCAGCGCACGCTTGCCCGCGAGGTCGGCGCGGGCGTCGCGCTTGGCGCGGTTCTCGGTCGCGCAGCCCGGGCAGAGCTGGTGGTAGAAGTAGTCGACCTCGACGTACCGCGTCTTGCAGACGTAGCAGGAGCGCGGGCGCTGGAGTATCCCCGCGATCCGGCCGGCCTCGGTGATCGAGGACGGCAGGATGCCCTCGGTCTCGTCGTCGATCCGGTCGGCGGAGCCGGTGGCGGTGGCCTCGGTGACCATGCGGTCGTTGGCGGTCTTGGCGGCGCGGCGCTCCTGGCGGCGGCGCTGCTTCACCGTGCGGTAGATCCCGGCGGTGGCGCGCCGGACGGCGATCGCGTCGGGGTGATCGACCGGGAGCCGGTCGAGCTCCTCCAGGACGCTCAGGCAGATCGCCATGCGCTCGGGGGCTATGCCCGGGGTGTCGGTGTCCGACGGGTGGCCTGCACCGTCGTGCTTCTCTTCAGTGACGGTCATGACCGCTGTCGTATCCCAGTCCGCTTGTTCGACAAATGTTCCAGGAAACTGTACGTAGCCGAACGCGGGAGCGCCAAACCGTGGCGTGGGAGCGCCGGGGGCGGCGGCCCGACGGGGTGATCACGGGATCACGGGATCACCAGGGGCGGGAACCGCGCCTCACACCCCACCCCCCGACCCCCTCGCCCCCAACCCCCGGACATTACATCCGACTTATTGGCCTTTCCGGGTTAATTCCATGACTCAGGGCCCATATTCACCCATCTCCTACTGAAACGGCGGCCACAATTGCCTCTCAACACCCCTTAGAAAGGTTTAGCCATGTCGCGTATCGCCAAGGCAGCCATCCTGACCGCCGCCGTGGGCACCACCCTCACCGGGGCGTCCGGCCTCGCCGCCGCCGACTCCGGCGCGCAGGGCGCGGCGGTGGGCTCCCCCGGCGTCATCTCCGGCAACGTCATCCAGGTCCCGATCCACCTCCCGATCAATCTCTGCGGGAACTCGATCGACATCATCGCTCTGCTGAACCCGACGTTCGGCAACACCTGCGTCAACAGCTGACCTTCGTCCCACCCCCAGGAGCGCGCGCGTCACAGCCGGACCGCGCGCCGCGCGGGGAGGGGTCACAGTCAGCCGCCGGACCCCTCTCCCGCGTGTTCGTGGCGCCCACCGACCTCCTGGTGGGCGCCACCGCCATGTGCGGGCGCGGCCACCGGGTCGGGCTCGGCGCCGTCGGGGCCGGTGTGCTGGGCGCCCGGCAGGTCGGGGATCTCCACGATCGGGGGGAGGTCGGGGGTCAGGTTCGAGTGGCTGGACTCCATGGCTCGGTCCTGTCTTGAAGCGGGATTCGGGGCGCGCGGCGGGAGGGCCGCCCGCGGGATCACGCCGCCGCGAGCTGCCGGCGCAACCGGGCGCAGGTGCGGGTGAGGATGCGGGAGATCTGCATCTGCGAGACGCCCAGCCGGGCGCCGATCTGCTGCTGGGTGAGATTGCCGAAGAAACGCCAGTACAGGACGTACTTCTCCCGCTCGGACAGCCCGTCGAGGAGCGGTTTGAGCGACTGCCGGTCGACGACGAGCTCCAGCGCCCGGTCGATGCGGCCGAGGGTGTCGGCGAGCGGCAGCTCGTCGGAGCCGGCCACCGGGTGGTCGAGGGACAGCGTGTGATGCACCCCGTCGGCGTCGAGGCCCCGGCGGACCTCCTCCTCCGACAGGCCCGTCTCCGCCGCCAGCTGGGCCACGGTGACCTCCGCGCCGGCCCCGAGCTGCTCCAGCCGGGCCGTCGCGGCACGTACGGCGGCCCGCAGCTCCTGGTCCCGGCGGGGAATGTGGAGGGACCACACATGGTCCCGGACATGGCGTTTCAGCTCGCCGTTGATCGTGGGGATGGCGAACGACTCGAAGGCGTGGCCGAGCCGCGGATCGTAGCGGTCCACGGCGTGCACCAGGGCCAGCGCGGCCACCTGCCGAAGATCGGCGGGGCTCTCGCCGCACTTGCGGAAGCGCACGCTCACCCGCTCGGCCATGGGCAGCCAGGCGGCGATGAGGTCCTGCCGCAGCCGGTCGCGCTCCTCCCCGGCGGGGAGGGCGGCCAGGCGGACGAAGAGCTCCGCGGTGTCGGCGGCCTCCGTGCCGCGGGCGCGGGCTGCGCGGGCGGACGGGCGGGATGTCGGCTCGGCCATGGTCACGGTTGTCCCCTCGCTCGTGCGTCAAGGAGTGCCTGCCGGCCGGAGGGGCTCGCCGTGGGCGGCCGCCCCGTGGCCCGGCCGGGGCGTTGACCGGGCGACGCGGTGCTGCGGGGCCCGGCCTGTGTCGGCCACGGTCGTCCCAGCATGACCCGGGGCCGGGCTTCCCGCGACTCGGAGCGTCGGCGGTCGGTGACACGGTGTGACGGCCGGGGCCGGCTGGAAGATCACCCGGCGATGCGGCGGCGGACGGGCCGGATGAGAGGCTGCCGGGGCTGGTTCGACGGATGAGGGGACGAGAGGCAGATGTACGACGTACTGGTGGTGGGCTCGGCCAACGCCGACCTGACGGTCCGGGTGGACCGGCGGCCGGGCGCGGGCGAGACCGTGTCCGGCACGGACCTGGTGGAGTCGGCCGGGGGCAAGGGCGCCAACCAGGCCGCCGCCGCGGCCCGGCTCGGGGCCCGAACCGCCCTGCTGGCGCGGGTCGGTGACGACGCGTTCGGCCGGCTCCTGCTGGAGGCGCAGCGCGAGGCGGGCACGGAACTGCGCCACGTCCTGGTGGAGGAGGGCACCCGTACCGGCACCGCGATGATCGTGGTCGGCCCGGACGGGGACAACACGATCGTGGTCTCGCCCGGCGCCAACGCCCGCCTGTCACCCGCCGATGTGACGGCGGCCCGGGACGCCGTCGCCGCGTCGGCCGTCCTCTCGCTCCAGCTCGAAGTGCCGTTGGAGACGGTACGGGCGGCGGTCGGGCTCGCGGCGGAGACCGGCACCCGGGTCGTCCTCAACCCCTCCCCCGAGCCCGCCTCCGGAAGCCTGGACCCCACCCTGCTGGCCGCGGCCGACCCCCTGGTCGTCAACGAACACGAGGCCCGGCGCCTGTCGGGTCTCCCGGACGGCACCCCGGCGGACTGGGCACGCACCCTGCGCGAGCGGGGCGCCCGCTCGGTCGTGGTGACCCTGGGCGGGGAGGGAGCACTGGCCCTGGACGGCACCGCCACCACTCCGGCCACGGTGCCGGGCGTCCCGGTGAAGGTCGTGGACACCACGGGCGCCGGCGACGCCTTCACGGGCGCCCTGTCCTACCGGCTCGCCCGCGGCGACACCCTGGAGGAAGCCACCCGCTACGCGGTCCGCGTCGGCGCCGCCTCGGTCACCCGCGAGGGGGCGCAGCCGTCGTACCCGACGGCGGCGGAGCTGTAGGGGGCGGGCACCTCAGCGAGCCGTCTGGCGCGGGATCAGGTCCAGGGCCTCGGCCCTGTCGTGGGGGTGGCGGTCGTCCAGGGTCATCAGTTCGACGACGGCCTGGGCGTCGCCCAGGGTGGCGGCGGACCGTAGGTGGTGGCGGGCTCGGGTGACGCGGCGCAGGGTGAGCTGGAGGCGGGCCAGGGCCAGGTGGGCCTCGGCCGTCAGGGCCGGGTCACCCGTGCCCCGGGCGGCGCGCAGGGCGTCGGACAGGGAGTCCTCGGCCTCGTCGAAGCAGCCGTCGTCGGCGAGGCGGCGGCCCGTCGTCAGCAGGGCCTCGCAGACCGCGCGCCGCCGGGCCTCCAGGCGGGCCGCGGCGGACTCGGTGAGGCGTCCGCCCACGCCTTCGAGGGCGGGGCCGCTCCACAGGTCGAGGGCGGCGCGGTAGAGCGTGCCTGCGCGCCGGGGTTCGCCGCGCGCCGCGGCCCGGTCGGCCGCGTCGACCAGGTCGTCGAACTCGCGGACGTCGAAGTCGGCCCGTTCGGTGCACAGGCGGTAGCCGGCGGGCGCGCCGGCGATGACGGTGCGGCTGTGTCCGGCGGCCCGGAACGCCTTGCGCAGGGCCAGGACGTCCAGGGCGACGCGGGCCCGTGCGGAACGCGGGGGCCGGTCGCCCCAGATGGCGTCGACGAGGGTGGCGGCGGGGACCACCCGGCCCCGGGCCAGGACGAGCAGCGAGAGGATGACGCGCTGCCGGCGGCCGGCGACGGCGACCGGCGCGTCGCCGACGGTCGCCGAGACGGGCCCGAGGAGGCTGAAGGAGAGTCCGTCGGGGCGGACGGCCGTGAGGGTCACTGGGCTCCTCCGCCGCGGCGGTCGAGTTCGCCGGCGAAGCGCAGCCAGGTCTCGGCGCTGTGCCGGGCGGCCTGGGCCACGGCCTCGCGGCGGTGGGCGGGGACGGCGTCGACGAGCCGGCGCCAGCGTTCGCCGCTCATGGCGTGGGCGCTGAGCAGGTGGAGCAGGGCCCGGCCGCCCTCGCTGAAGCGGAGGGAGGGGTCCGAACGCAGGGTGCGCAGGAGCGGTTCGGTGCTGACGCCGGCCGGGCGGGCGACGGACGGGCGCGCCGCGGGGGACGCGGCCGGCGCGGCCCCGGTGACGGTGGGCGCGGGGACGCGGGCCCGAGGCGCCCCGGCCGGGGCGGTGGCCACCGGGCTGGGCACGGCGCGGATGCCCGGCTCGGCGGCCTTGTCGCGGTTCTCGGCGTCCCGCAGCTTCTTGGGGACGGGATCGAGTCCTTGGCGGACGCGCAGCCGGACGTCCCGGGCGGTGCCGACGGCGATGCCGGCCATGCCCGCGATCTCGCGGAGGCTGGCGTCGGGCCTGGCCGCGATGAGCGCTCCGGCGCGGCGGCGGCCCTCGGCGGCGTTGAGCGGGCGCACCCGGCCGTCGCGGCCGGTGCGGGCGGGTGGTTGCGGGCCGGCGTCGGCCGACCGCCGGCGCACCGCGGCCACGGTGCTGGCGGCGAGGCCCGTCGCCGAGGCGATCAGGCGGTCCGACCAGTGTGGATGGCTGCGGATGATGCGCTCGGCGGCGGCCGACCGGTCCGCCTGGGTGAGCGGCAGGCCGCGCAGGATGTTCGCGCGGACCGCGTGGACGAAGGCGTCCTCGGCGCTGCCGTCGAAGAACCGGACCGCGATCCGCTCATCCCCCCGTAGACGAGCGGCTCGCAGCCGGTGCATGCCGTCGACGACCCGCAGGGTGGCGCGGTGCACGACGATGGCCGGCAGGGGTACGTCCAGCGCGGCGAGCGCCTGGACGTGCCGGAGGTCCTCGCCCGCGACCCGGGGTGAGTCCCCGGGTAACAGCACGTCGGGAGAAAGCAAGGCGAACTGCTGCTGCTCCGGTTCCGGAACCGTCACGGCACCCCCTCCAGATGGACCTCCGGCCACGGCGGATCTCGCACTCGGAGGGGGGCGGGCGTCTGGAACCCTTCCCCTCCAACTGGTGATTGACCGCTCTCACGAGCGATCCAACACCAGTCGATCCGCCGACAGAGAGGAAGCTAAGCACCGGCGACGCCCGTGTCAACCGAGTTGAGCACTCGGGCACATGGACTCCCGCCGGGGTCCTTAAGCTAGATTGACCGCAGGAGGGAGGTGCGATCATGAACGATTCCGACGCCCCGCCGACTCTGGCCGACAAGCTCAACCACCTGTTCCGGACGGTGGTTCCGGCCGGCCGGGAGCCGTACACCACGGAGGAAGTGGCACGCGAGATCACCGCGGGGGGTGTCCCCATCTCCGGCAGCTACATCTGGCTGCTGCGCAAGGGTCAGCGGAACAATCCGACGCTGCGGCACGTGGAGGCGCTGGCGAAGTTCTTCGGCGTACCTCCGGCCTATTTCTTCGACGACCAGGTGACGGAGGCGGTCAACGCCGACCTGCGTCTGCTGGTGGCTCTGCGGGACACCCAGGTGCAGCGCGTCGCACTCCGCGCGGCCGGGCTGTCCCCCGAGAGCCTGCACTCGATCAATGAAGTGATCGAGCGGGTCCGCGAGTTGGAAGGCCTTCCCACGAACCGGACCCGGCCGCCCGACAGCCCCTAGCCCTACGGGGGGACCCCGTGAAATTCAAGAGGTTGCACCAGCGCAGTCTGGAGCTGGTTCGCGGCCTGGACATCCCGACGCCGTTCGACGTGTGGGCGCTCGCCCGTACCGTCGCCGAACGCCACGGCCGGCCCATCCACCTGGAGCCCCTCCGGCTCCCCCTGGACGGGCCGTGCGGACTGTGGGTTTCCGCACCGGATGTCGACTACATCTTCTACGAACAGGACACCAGCCGCCTGCATCAGGAACACATCATCGCCCATGAACTGGGGCACGTCGTCTGCGGTCACAAGGAGAACGCCGTGCTGGGTGAGGAAACGTCACGGCTCCTGCTGCCCACCCTCGACCCGGCCATGGTCCAGGGCGTGCTGCAGCGCACGTACTACACCTCGGCGGAGGAGCGGGAGGCCGAGATGGTCGCCTCCCTGATCCTCCAGGAGGCCAACCGGCAGCCCCGTGAGCGCAACTGGAGTGTGCCCCGCGAGGCGGCCGAGACAGTTGAACGCCTGGACCGGTCCCTGCGCGGCATCACCCCGGACGAGATGTGATCACTTCCCTCCATTCCCTCGGGGCCGTCGTCGCCTGGGCCGGCCTCTTCTACAAGCTCCGCGCGCTCCGGCAGAACCCCCGCGATCCCGCCCTGGCCGCGCTGTGCGCCGTCTTCGCCCTCTCCGGGCTCAGCTTCTTCTTCTCGCTGCCCCCGGTGTGGGTGCGCGTGGACGAGCTGACGGGCGTACCGAACATCGCCGCGGTCCTCGCCCAGAGCTGTGTGCTGTCGCTGGTCGTCGGACAGCAGGTGGTCCTGACGTACTGGGCGCGCCCGCCCGAGCGGGCCCGCCGGCTGGTCCGCTGGCAACTGACGTTCTGCGCCGTGTCCCTGGCCGCCCTGGTCACGCTCTTCTGCCTGCTCACCCCGACGGTGCAGCGGGTGCGGGGCTTCACCCTCTACTACGTCCACGACCCCTACTACATCGCCTACCTGTCCCTGTACGTCGGCACGTACCTCATCGGCGAGGCGAACGTCTTCCGCGTCTGCTGGGGCTACTCCCGGGTGGCGGGACGGACCTGGCTGCGCCGGGGGCTGCGGGTCATCGCCGTCGGCGCGTTCCTGACCCTCGGCTACGGCGCGATCCGGGCCGGGAACATCCTCGGCACCGTCTTCGACTTCGACCTGCGGGCCTGGGAGAACGTCGCCTGGCTGTGCGGGGACATCGGCTCCGCGCTCACGCTGGTGGGCTGGACGCTGCCGGGGTGGGGGCCGCGCGCGGCCGCGGCCGGCCACTGGGTGACGGCCTACCGCCGGCACCGCCGGCTGTATCCGCTGTGGGCCGCGCTGCACGCGGCCGTCCCCACGATCGCCCTCGCGCCGCCCGGCGGCCCGTTCGCCGACCGGCTGGCGCTGCGCCGGATGGACTTCCGTCTCTACCGCAGGGTCATCGAGATCCGCGACGGGCAGCTGGCGCTGCGCGCCCACCACGACCCGGTGGTGGCCGAGCGGGCCCGGGCCGAGGCCATCGCCGCCGGAATGCCCGAGTCCGGGATCGGCCCGTACGTCGAGGCGGTACGCATCAGGGCGGCCCTGGCGAGCAGGGCCGTCGGCCGCGCGGCCGACGGCGGTGGCGGGCCGGCCGATCCGCCGCCCCATGGCACCGACCTCTCCGAGGAGACGGTGTGGCTGGTGCGCGTCGCCACCGCGTTCGCCGCGCTGCCCGGCCCGGTGCCACCACCCGCCGGAGACGTGCGGGGCGTTCAAGTGGAGCCCGCGCCGCGCCAGTCGGCCGGCCGGGGGCGGGATGGAGATTGATAGCGTCCTGCGGTCAGCAGGAGACGTTCCGGAAAGGTGCCCCGTGTCAGTACCCGCGTCCGTTCCCGCCCAGGTGAGCCACGAACTCGCCACCGCCCCCAACGGCAAGCTCGTCGACGTCTACCGGCCCGGCGAGCCGGAGACGCCGTCGCCCACGGTGCTGCTCTGGCACGGCATCGGGCCGGACGAGCGGGACGTCCTCGCGCCGCTGGCGCGGGCGGTCGCGGCGATGGGCGCGCTGGTCCTCGTGCCCGACTGGCGTTCCGACGCCCCCGACGGCGGCCGGGCACACCTGCTGGCCTCGCTGGAGTACGCCCGGGAGCACGCCGCCGCTCTGGGCGGCGACGCCGGGCGCATGGTGCTGGCGGGCTGGTCGGCGGGGGCCTCCGCGGCCATGGGCGTGGCGCTCCATCCGGAGCTGGTGGGCGGCTGGCGGCCGGCGGCGGTCGTGGGCATCTCCTCGCGCTACGACCGGCCCGCGCGCAGCACGGGCACCCCGCCGCTCGGCGACCTGGCGCGGGGTGGCCCGGCCGACCCGCCACCGGTCCCGGTCAGCCTGGTGCACGGCACGGCGGACGAGCTGATGGATACCGGGTACTCCCGGGAGCTGCTGGGCGCCCTCACCACGCACCGCTGGCCGGCCCGGCTGGAGACGGTGCGGGCGAACCACGCGGGGGCGATCGGCGTGGAGTACGACCCGGAGCTGGACCGCTGCCGGCCCAGTGAGGACGTGGCGGTGCGGGCGGCCGGGGAGCTGACGGCCCGGCTGATCGCTCGGGCCGCCGGCATCCCGGCGGCCTGAGCGGGCGCGCGGCGTCAGCCGGCGACGCGGTCCCCGCGCGAGAGACCGGAGCCCTCGGGGACGTCGGCCGGGTCGCTGCCGAGGTGGACGACGGCGTTGCGCTCGTCGACGAAGACGACGCGGGGCTCGAAGGTACGGGCCTCGGCGTCGTCCATGGTGCCGTAGGCGATGAGGATGACGAGGTCGCCGGGGCTGATGAGGCGGGCCGCGGCACCGTTGACGCCGATCACGCCGCTGCCCCGGGGGCCCTCGATGACATAGGTCGACAGCCGGGCGCCGTTGTCGATGTCGACGATGTCGACCTTCTCGCCGGGCAGCAGGTCGGCGGCCTCCATCAGCTCCGCGTCCACGGTCACCGATCCCACGTAGTGGAGGTCGGCCTGGGTCACGGTGGCGCGATGGATCTTGGACTTCATCATGGTGCGGTACACGAAGCACTCCCGAAAATAGGCTCCCTGCCTGCTTATGTGCAGGTCAAGGGCGATTTCGTCACTGTACAACGCCGCCGGAGGGGCGTACCCGCGCGATGAGCAGCGCGACGTCGTCCTGGTCATTGTCCGCGCGCAGCTCGGCCAGCAATCGGTCGCAGGTGGACTCCAGGTCGAGGCGGGGTCCGGCGAGCAGCTCCACGAGCTTCTCCAGCCGGGTCTCGATGTCCTCGTCGCGGGTCTCCACCAGGCCGTCGGTGTAGAAGACCAGCTGGTCGCCGGGGCGGAGTGGGACGGCGACGCTCTCGAAGGGGACGCCGCCGACGCCGAGCGGGGCCCCGGTGGGCAGGTCGACCAGGTACGGGCGGTCGCCGGGGCGGACGAGCACGGGCGGGAGGTGCCCGGCGTTGGCGATGCAGCAGCGGTCGCGGTGCGGGTCGTAGAGGGCGTAGACGCAGGTGGCGATCGTCTGGTCGAGACCACTGGCGGAGCGGTCGAGGTGCCGCAGCACCCGCGCGGGGTCGAGGCCCAGCCCGGAGAGGGTCCGCGCCGCGGTGCGCAGCTGGCCCATGGCCGCGGCGGCGTTGATGCCGCTGCCCATGACGTCCCCGACGACGAGGGCGCTGCTGTCCCCGTCCTGGGGGATGACGTCGAACCAGTCGCCGCCGACCTGGACGGCGGCGCCGGCCGGCTGGTAACGGTAGGCCACTTCCAGCCCGACCAGGTTCTGGGGCCGCTGGGGCAGCAGGTCGCGCTGGAGGGTGAGGGCGGTGGCACGCTCGCGCTGGTACCAGCGGGCGTTGTCGATGCAGACGGCGGCCCGGGCGGCCAGCTCGCCGGCGAGGACGACGTCGTCCTCGCCGAAGGGCTCGGGGTTGGCGGTGCGCTTGAGGTCCAGGGCGCCGAGCACCTCTCCCCTGGCGATCAGCGGTACGGCCAGGTAGGAGTGGAGCCCGGCGCGGCGCAGCAGCTCGGCCGCCGCCGCGTCGCGGGCGATGCGCGGCAGGTCCTCGGGGTGGACGTGGGGCAGCCGGACGGGCAGTCCGGTGGTCACGCACTGGGCGACGAGCCGGTCGGCGGCGTACTGGGCGATCTCGCCCGGCGGGTCGGCGGCGCGCACGGCTTCGGCGGCGTGGGAGGTGTCGGAGGAGGCGACGGCCAGGGCCCGGAAGACGGCCGCCCGCCGGTCGGGCGGGGTGGTGTCGCCGCGCAGCGCGGAGTCGAGGACGTCGACGGCGGCCACGTCGGCGACGTGCGGCACCACGACCTCGGCCAGTTCCCGGGCGGTCTGGTCGAGGTCGAGGGTGGTGCCGACGAGGACGGACGCGTCGGCGATGAGGGCCAGTCTGCGGCGGGCCTCGGCGACCGAGCGGTGCCGGTCGGTGACGTCGACGTCCGAGGTGGCCAGCCCCATGGGGTGGCCGGCGGGGTCGTCGAGCCGGTAGAAGGAGACCAGCCGGGCGCGCTCGCCGCCGGCGGGGTCGGCGGTGGGGCCGACGACGAACCGGTCCAGCAGCGGGGTGCCGGTGGCCAGGACCTCGCGCAGGGCGGCCTCGGTGGCCTCGGCCTCGCGGGCGTCCAGGAAGGACAGCGCCTCGCGGACGTGCCGGCCGAGGTAGGAGCCGGCGGGCCGGCCGTGGATGCGTTCCAGCGCGGGGTTGACCATGACGTAGCGCAGCCGGGTGTCCAGGACGGCCAGCCCGATCGGGGACTGGGCCACCAGGCGGAGGGAGAGGGCGAGGTCGCGCTCGACGTCGCGGAGGACCTCCTGGTCGGTGGCCATGCCCAGGGCGTAGACCGCGCCGTCCTTGTCCTCCAGCCGCATGTTGCGGAACTCCAGCGGGCGCAGCCGGCCGTCCTTGTGGCGGGCGGGGAAGACCCCGGCCCAGCTGCCGCCGCCGCCCATCACCTTGGCGAAGAGCTCCAGGACCTCCTGCCGGTCGTCCTCGTCCACCAGCAGCCGGGCCGCGTACCGGCCGAGGGCCTCGTCGGCGGTCCAGCCGAACAGGTCCTCGGCCTGGGGGCTCCACAGCACGATCCGGCCGTCCCGGTCGAGCACCACGGCGGCCACGCCGAGCACGTCGAGGAGCCCGCCGGCCTCGTACGGGGCCGGTCCGGCCCGGCCGGGGACCGGCCCGGATGCGTCCGTGGTGCCCATTCGAGGTCCTCCCGCTCGGAACGGTGCGGCGGCCTCGCGCCGGAATGTGCCGGTCCGGTTCCTCCGTGTGTCTCTCGCCCGTCACGCCGCAGCGTCTTCCATGTTCTCTCGGAACCCGGCCGGTGCGCAGCCCGCGGACACGGTGCGGACGGCGCCGGTGGTGCGTCCGGGCCGCCGCGCGCCCCCGTGGAGGGGGCTACCGGCCGGATGGGGCGGAGGGGATCGGCAGGGCGAACCAGACCGTCTTGCCGGTGCCGGTGGCGTGGTGGCCCCAGTGGGCGGCGAGCCGCTCGACGAGCCAGATGCCGCGGCCGTTCTCGCTGTCCTCGGTGGCCTCGCCGCAGGCGGGCAGGCAGCCGCCGCCGTCGCTGATCTGGGCGATCAGATGGCCGGAGGTGCGGTGGAGGACGAGCTCCACCTCCCCGCGGCCCTCGGGCACGTGCACGACGGCGTTGGTGACCAGCTCGGAGAGGAGCAGGACCGCGTCGTCCGCCAGGACCTCCAGTCCCCATTCGGCCAGCAGGGCGCCGGCGAACCTGCGCGCGGCCGCCACCGAGCGGGGCGAGGAGGGCAGCGCCAGGGCGCGGGCGTACGCGACGGGCGCGCCGGGGTCGAGCCGGGTGACGAGGGGCAGGGGGAACGACACGGCCGGGAACGGCCGCGCGGGAGCGGCGTGCGTACAGGAGGGGAGTCCGAGCCGCTGGCCCCACGGACCCACCGGCCGCCGGGTCCGGGTCGTCCGGTCCAGGAGGGCTTCGGGGGCGCTGGTGATGGCGTCGGCCGTATGCGTGGGACTCGAGAAGTCGCTACTGAATGCAGGCATGAGGCTCTGATGCGATCGAGGGGGGCGGGGCGGGGACCGGCCGTTCTCGCGCCCGGCCCGGTCCGCGGATCTCCGCGAGGGAAAGTCCCCCCACATTCGCTCGGTTTTCGCCACAGGTCTATACCCGATGAGTGATCCATGCGGCACGTTGTGCGATATGTGCAGGTGAAAGGGGGCACACCTCAAGCAAAGTCGATGTGAGCGACGACACGATCAAGCCATCTCCGGGGAACGCGGGGGCGGCCCGCCGGCCGGCCCCCGCGTCCGGCCTCGGCCGCTTACGGCTTCGGGCACTCCTTCCAGGCCAGGTGGTAGACGGTGTTGATGCTGCCGTCCGTGGAGTCCATGGTCATGAAGCTGGTGGTTTTGCTCGGGTCGGAGCTGCCGGCGTTGACTCTGATCTCGGTGTTGATGTTGAAGTTCCGCAGCTCACCACAGGGGTGCCAGACCAGCGCGGCGATCGGGACGCTGTCGGTGGCCTGCCAGTTGTCCTCGTAGCTGCCTCTGAAGGTGTGGGAGAGCGGGGTGGTGACGGGGGAGCCCTGGAAGTAGTACGACGCCTTCTGGGTGCCCGAGGCGCCGTTCTCGAGCTTGGCGTAGCCGCGGTAGTCGGCGGCGGCTATCGCGTAGGTGAAGCCCTGCGGGACGTGCACGTTCAGGTTCAGCTGGCAGTTCTTGCGGAAGTCGGTGGGCTTGGAGCCGACGCCGACCTGGGCGAGGTAATCGCTGTAGGTGACGGTGAAGGCCGTGTTGTCGGGCGAGACCGCGACGGCGGCGGTCCCGGCCGGGCAGCCCGAGCCGTTGACGGTGGCGACCTCGATGACGATCTTGTCCGGCGGCGGGTTGGTGATGACGGAGCCGACGTTGTGCGGGGACAGCGGCGCGGCGAGCAGGGTCGCGACGGCGCCTGCGGTGAGAAGTCCGGCGGGCATGGTGCTCCAATCGTTTGTCCGCGGGCCGACGGCCCGAGGGGAAGGACACAACGGTTCCCGCGCCCGGGTGGCGACGGTCGTCTTCCCCCGAGCGGAAGGGGAGGGCGCCGGGATCCGGTACGTGCCGGGCGCACCGGGAGGGGCCCGTGGACGGCGGCACGACAGGGCCAAAAGACAGCCATGCCCATGCCAATCCCGGGTTTCCCTGCGGCCCGTGGGTCGGGGAGCGTTCGCATGGTAGGGGGCGGGACAGGGGTTGGCCAGACTCTCCGCCGTGGCCGCACACGGCCCCGCTCCACCGATCTGGCCGAAATCCGCCGCCACGGGCGTCTGCCCTGGTCACCGGGCGCGGAAGGGGGCCCTCCCGGTGCCTCGTCCCGAATTCCCCGGGCCCGGAGTGCTTTTAGTCAGGACTAAAGGTGGCATGCTGCGTACAGGACTCGGAATCGGCACTCGTGACCTGACGACTGCACAGCTGGTGGGGGTAGACATGGCCTGGCGGAAGAGCGCGGAAGGCGGTCACGCGGCGGAGCGGGCGGGAGCCGCGCTCGCGCGCCGGACGACGGCCTCGCTGGCCGGCCTCCTCGCGGAACGCGGCATGACCCGCAAGGACCTGGCCGACTGCATGGGTGTCTCCCCCGGCCGGGTAAGCCAGATCCTCTCCGGCGACGAGAACCTCACCCTGCGCTCGCTCGCCGCCGTGGCCGCCTCCCTGGACGCCACCGTCGAGATCGTCTTCCACGACCCCGCCCCGGACCGGAGCACCTCCGCCGCGGAGTCCTCGGCGCCCGAGCCGGCGCCCCTGACCCACGTCACCCCGTCACGACACTTCTGAGACACCGTCCGGAGCGCCGCCCAGGACGTCCAGGGCGACCGGGGTGTCCGGAGCCTCCGCCTGGTGGTGCCGCTTGATCGCGAGGATCCTGGCCGCGTCGCTGCGCTTGCCGAGGGCGTGCTCGAGCTCCAGCAGATGGCACAGGTACTGCTCGGCCTCGCCGAAGGCCCGCCGGACCAGCCGGATCTCCTCCCGGGTGGGCTGCCGCCCCTGCTGCTGACAGGCCTTCTCCACCTTCGTCTCGACGGTGATCCACTTCTGTGCGGCCGCCCGCACCTCCTTGTGACGGTCGTTGATCTCCCGCTTGATCGCGGTGCGGCCACGGCTCGTACGCCCCGGCACGTCGACGCGCATCAGCAGATGCCGCCGGAGGTCGCCGGCGAAGGCGTCGAGGTCCCAGCAGTCCTGGAAGCCCCCGGCCATCCGCTCGCACCAGTCGGCCCGGTCCGTCCGCAACCGCAGCGCCAGCTGGTGGAGCAGCAGCGAGTTGCCGAGGGTCGCCACGGCCATCGCCGCGCGTCCGCCCGGCTCCCCGCGGCCCCGGGCTATCACGCCCCAGCCCGTGGCCACCCCGACCGCCATGGGCGGCACGCTGGGCGTCAGGGGCAGCAGCATCCCGCTCGCCAGGGCCGCCATGCCGCAGGTCCACAGCACCACGCACAGGGCCAGCGCCGCCGAGCGGAACGTCCCCAGCAGCCGGCCGTCCTCCTTGAAGCGGAAGACCAGGCACACCCAGGTCACCGGCGCGCAGACGGCGGCGGGCAGGACCCACTCGGAGATGACGGACGCCTGGTCCAGTGCCACAGCGGCTCCCGGTCTGGAGACGGAAGGGCGGCAAGGCCCTTCGTGACACCTACCGCGACGACCAAATGATGTTCCCACCGCACCGGTTACGGCGTGCGACGATCCGGCCAAGATCCTGGCGGACCGAACGGATCAGGCCATGCCGGCGCCCCGTCCGGCGCCGAACGGCGGGCACCCGACACCTCTTGACGCGCCCCTGTCAATATGCACGACGCCGTGGCACTCTGCTGGACGCACCTCGCATTGCGCACCACTCGTCTGCCCGGACCGCCCGACCGCGCGCGGTCCGGCCCCCACACGGCCCGCGCGGCCCCGCGCGCGGCCTCGGCAGAAGGAGTACGCGTGAGACGATCCCGCCGTACGACCGCCGGCATCCTGCTGGCCGCCGGCGCCCTGCTCGCCACGGGCGCCCAGGCCACCGCGGCGGGCGCCGCCCCGGCCCCCGCCCCGGACACCACGCACACCGCCGCCCCCTCGACGGCGGCCCAGCAGAGGATCAGGGACTTCTGGACGCCCGAGCGGATGCGCTCGGCCACCCCGCTCGACCTCGTCACCGTCTCGCCCGGCGCGCTCCGGACCCCCGCCCCCGGCGGCCCGGCGACGACCGTGGCGCCCAGCGAACCGAGCCCGCACGTCCGGTCCTTCCCACAGGCGGGCGGGCCGTGGACCGGCGGCGGCGCGGTGGTGAGGACCTCCGGCCGGGTGTTCTTCACCTTCCAGGGCCGCACCGCCTCCTGCTCGGCGAACGCCGTCACCAGCCAGAACTCCAGCACCGTGCTCACCGCCGGGCACTGCGTGAAGTACCAGGGCGCCTGGCACACCAACTGGACCTTCGCGCCCGGCTATCACGACGGCCAGACCCCGTACGGCACCTGGTCGGCGGCCAAGACCATGTCCACCCCGCAGTGGGTGGCGAGCGAGGACATCAACTTCGACGTGGGCGCCGCCGTCGTGGGCCGGCTGGACGGCAGGAGCCTCACCGAGGTGGTCGGGGCCCAGGGCCTGTCGTTCAACGGCGGCTACGGCAAGGCGATGTACTCGTTCGGCTTCCCCGCCGCGGCACCGTACGACGGGACGAAGCTCATCCACTGCAGCGGGAACTCCAGCAAGGACTTCCTCCTCACCAAGGACCACGGCCTGGGCTGCGACATGACGGGCGGCTCCAGCGGCGGACCGTGGTTCACCTCGTTCGACGAGGCCGCCGGCACCGGCCTGCAGGCCTCGGTGAACAGCTTCGGCTACACCTTCCTGCCCAACAGGATGTTCGGCCCGTACTTCGGCGACGAAATCAAGTCCCTCTACGACCAGGCGCAGATCGCTTGACCGTCCGGCCCGTCCACCGCACCCCGGGGCGCTCCGCGCGTCCCGGGGTGCGTGCTTTTCGGAAGATTACGATTCCCGACCAATCGCTTTCCCTTCCGATCGCCACTGGACAGAGCACCGGCCAATGGACCCGGAAACGCCGGGGTTTGCCGTTTAGCCGGTTTATCACCCCGGGCGGCTGATTTCCTTCATTACCTACCGGCTCGATGGCCGACGGGTCGCGCGAGGCGCTAAGTTCCCTGACACCGGAGGAGCCCTGGGCGGGTGCCACCGCTACCAGGGCTCCTGTCGCACACCATTCCACCGCTGGAAGGATTGTGAATGCGCGATTTATTCCGAAGGCGTCGTACCGCTCCCCCGGCGAGCCCCGACCCTAGCAGTCGGCAGATGCACGTGCAGCGCGCAATTGCCTGGGTTGTCACGCTGCGACTCGACGGTTTCCTCTCGGTCGTCGTCCTTCCCGTGATCCTCGTCGGCCACGCGCCCCCGGACCTCGGCGTCGGCGCCGTTCTGCTGGCGTGCGTCGCGGCCTGCCGGGCGCACTGGCGGTACCAGCGCGTTCACCGCCTCTGACACCGCGGGCGCGGGGGGGGGGGGGGGGGGGGGGGGGGGGCGGGGGGGGGGGGGGGGGGGGGGGATAGAGGAGCGGGGGGGGTGCGGCGA
>NZ_JBWKFM010000002.1:0-197556 GCF_056434285.1 Streptomyces sp. NPDC044063 | reverse complement strand
GCCTTTCCCCCCCCCCCCCCCCCTCCCCCCTCTCCCCCCCCCCCCCCCCCCCCCCCCCCCCCCCCCCCCCCCCCCCCCCCCCCCCCCCCCCCGGCCCCTCTCCTCTCCCGGCCGCCGGCGGGCCGCCGAGCCCCGCACGGCGAGGGGAGAAATGTCAGCCGTGATGTGCGAAGGGTGGCGACGTGAGCGTTCCGGAATCGAGTGTCTGCCCGGTGTGCCGGCGGGAGGTCGAGCAGACGGCGGGACCCGGCCGCAGGAAGGTGTACTGCGGCCGCTCCTGCCGGCGCCGGGCGCAGCGCCTGCGCGAGGGCCGGCTGCTGCCGGCCAGGGCGCACACCTCGCGCCCGCTGGGCCTGCGCGTCGCCGAGGACCTGCAACTGAGCGCCGCCCGGCTGCTGGAGGCCGAGCACGCGGGGCGCGGGCTGTCCGTCCTGCTGCGGCTGGCCGGCGACCTGGTGAAGGAGGTGGAGTACTACCGGGCGGCCGCCGTGCAGGACGCCCGGACGTCCGGGTTCAGCTGGCGGGCCATCGGCGACGCGGCGAACGTCGGCGAGACCACCGCGCGGCAGCGGTGGAACGAGAAGGAGGTACGCCGCCGGTTGCAGCGCCGCGACGCCGAGCGCGCCGCGGCCGCCGAGCACGCCGACCCGCCCTGCCCGCGCGCCCCGGACGCCACCGCCGAGGCCGCGCCCCCGGCCGGCGCGCGGCCGCAGCCGGAGGAGAGCGCGGTGGACCACGCCGCGCGCAAGCTGGCCGCCGCGCTGTCCCACCTCCACGGGCTGAGCGGGCGGACCATCCGGGACGTGGCGGTGGCCAACGATCTGTCGCCGTCGTACGTCTCGCGCATCCTGGCGGGCGAGCGGATGCCCGCCTGGGCCGTCGTACGGACGCTGGCGACGGCGTTCGGCGGCGACCCGGCCGACCTGCGCGTGCTGTGGGAGGCGGGCCACGGGCTGGGCCCGGCCTCCCGGGACTCGATCGGCGCCGCGGCCGACCGGCTGCGGGCCGCGCTGCGGGGCCTGTACCTGGCGGCGGGCGGCCCGAGCCACGCCGATCTGCGCAACGCCTCCGCCGGCCGGCTGACCCACCATGTGGTGCAGGACCTGCTGGAGGGCGAGGGCGTGCCCGACTGGGCGCCCGTCAGCCTGCTCGTCACCGCGCTGGACGGCCGGCCGGCGGACGTCCGTCCGCTGTGGGAGGCCTTCCACTACGGCTTCCTCGCCACCATCGACACCCCGGCCGGGGCGGCCGACACGCCACCCGCCGCCACGGGCGGGTGACGCGCGCGCCCCGGTTCCGCGCCCGCGCCCCCGCCGTGCCATCGTGGTCTCGCACACCCCCATTCCTCTCCCTAGGATGTGAACTTCCGCGCGTCCGGGGGACTTTCACGGCCGGCTCCGGACGTGGTCCGGTGCACTCGGCGAAGGGGTCAGATGGAGCAGAGCGAGGCACGGCCGCCCATGAGGATCGACGCGACGGTGCCGAGTGTCGCGCGCATGTACGACTACTACCTGGGCGGCAAGGACAACTACCCCGCCGACCGGGAGGCCTGCGAGCGATTACTCCACCGGGCGCCCGGCACGGCGGCGCTGGCCCGGGGCAGCCGGGCCTTCCTGCGCCGGGTGGTGCGCCGGCTGGCCGAGGAGTACGGGATCCGCCAGTTCCTCGACCACGGCGCCGGGTTCCCCACCCAGGACAACGTCCACCAGATCGCTCAGCGGGTGCACCCCGACGCCCGGGTGGTCTACGTCGACAACGACCCCGTCGTCGTGGCCCACGGCAGGGCGCTGCTGGAGGAGGACGGGCGCACCGCGGTGGTCGGTGCCGACCTGCGCGACACCGGGCACGTGCTGCGTCATCCGCGGGTGACCGGGCTGCTCGACCTGACGGCGCCCGTGGCCGCGTTGTTCGTGTCCGTCCTGCACTGCGTCCCCGACGAGGACGCGCCGGGCGAGGTCCTGCGGCGCGTCGCCCGGCAGCTGGCGCCCGGCAGCTTCCTGGTGGTCTGCCAGCTGGTGGCCGACGACCCGGTGACGCGACGGCAGGTCACGGGGTTCATGCGGGAGGCCACCGGCGGCGCGTGGGGCAGGGTGCGCGAGCGCCACGACGTGGAGGCGTACTTCGAGGGCCTGGAGGTCCTCGACCCCGGGCTGGTCGAGGTCTCCGCGTGGCGCCCCGACGCGGCACCGGCCCCGCGCCGGCCGGGCCGGGAGCTGCTGGAGTTCGGCGGCGTGGGCCGGGTCGGCCGACGCGGGCCGCGGGAGCCCGCGCCGGTGGTTCAGCTGTAGCGGTCGAGGGCCTTCAGCAGCTCCTGGCGGCTGTCCGGCGGGGGCACGGCCAGGGCGCTCAGTTCATCCAGGGCCGCCCGGTACTCGGCGGTCTCCTCGGGCTTGTCCAAATACAGCGCGTTGTTCATCAGTTCGATGTACACGATGTCCGGCAGCATGGTCGGGGCGAAGCGCAGATACGTCAGCGGCGGCCCCACGGACACCCGCTGCCCGAGCCCGTACGGCGCGATCTGAAGGCGCACCGTGGGCCGGCGGGTGACGGCGAGGAGGTGCTCCAGCTGTTCGCGCATCACCTCGTTCCCGCCCATCGGCCGGTGCAGCACGGACTCCTCGATCACCGCCCAGAGGACGGGGGACCCGGGTTCGCGCAGCATGGTGTTCTGGCGGCCGATGCGCAGGCCGACCCGCCGCCGGATCTCCGCGTCCGAGGCCATCCGGTGCCCGCTGCGCACGACGGCCTCGGCGTAGGCGGGGGTCTGCAGCAGGCCGGGCACGAACTGCACCTCGTAGGTCCGGATCACCTCGGCGTCGCGCTCCAGGCTCACCAGGGTCTTCAGCCAGCCGGGGAGGACGTCGCCGTACCGCTGCCACCAGCCGGGTTCGGCGGACCGCCGGACGAGCCGGCGGTACTCCTCGCGGCCCGTCCCGTCGATGCCGTACAGCTGGAGCAGATCGTCGACGTCCCGTTCCTTGAGGGGGCTGTTGGCCGTCTCCATGCGGCTGATCTTCGAGGTGCTGCCCCGGATGCGGTCCGCCGCGGCGGCGGGCGTGACCCCCGCCTCCTCCCTGAGGGCGCGCAGCTGGTGCCCGAGCATTATGCCGAGCGCGGTGGCGCCCACGTAGGGGTCGCGCAGCTGCCGGAGAACGGCCGACGGGGAGGAATGCGAGGGGGAGGACATGACGAACTCCTGGGGGTCGTACCGGTGGCGCGCACAGTATGACCCCCAGAAGCCCCGCCGCAGTCCCTAACTGCGTTTCATTTCAGCCGACTTCACCGCGCGAGGAAGTCGAACTCCCCGTCCTTCGCGCCGGCGAGGAAGGCGACCAGCTCGTCGCGCGTGTATACCAGAGCGGGTCCTTGCGGATGACGAGAATTCCGAATCGCCACCCCGCCGTCGGGAAGGGCCGAGAGCTCCACACAGTTCCCGCTGGGGGTGCTGTGCCGGCTCTTGACCCAGACCGCGCCGTTAATCGAACTCGCGGGCATGCCGTTGTCGACCTGCTGCATTTCCGGTGTCCCCTCCGATTCGTTCGAATACGCTCCCCCGCCCCGTCCCGGACCGCCGACCCGTCGTTCGCACAGGCGTTCATGACGTGCCGAGGGTGATGCAATTCCCACTGCAATTGCATCGGCGGGATCAGTGAGGATACTGACCGGACGGATCCCTATCGGCGTCCTCGACGAAACGTCCCTCGGGGGGATGAACATGACCGCAGGCAGGCGACTTTCCCACGGCACGACCTCGTGCGGGTGCCCCCGCGCCACACCGGCGCAGCAACCGCCCACGGCGACCCTGGAGTCGATCCTGCGGTCGAGCCGCCACGACTGGGGGGTGGCGCTGGGGCTGTCGACCACCCTCTTCGCCGCCATACGGTTCGACGGGGGCCCGTGCAGCCCCGCCCGCACCCGGGCCTTCCTGCGCCGCACCCTCACCGACTGGGACCTCGCGGCCTACGCCGACGACGCCGGCGCGGTCACCGCCGAGCTCGTCGCCAACGCCATCCGGCACGCCCTCGGCCGGCCGGCCCGGCACGCGCCCGGCAGAGCCCCGGCGACAGCCTGGCTCGCCCTGGTGTGCAAGGAGCACGCCCTGGTCTGCGCCGTCGCCGACCCCTGCCCGGCGCCGCCCACGGCCCGCGCGGCCGACGACTTCGCCGAGACCGGCCGCGGGCTGCACATCGTGGCCGCGCTCAGCGAGGCCTGGGGCTGCTCCCCGCCGCAGCCCACCGGCAAGACCGTGTGGGCCCGCATCACCACCCGGTAGCCGGGCCGGGCGGCGGGCTCCGGCGTCGGGGTCAGGTCCGGACGGCGCGCAGGACGACGAACTTCGGGTCGCTCGCGACCACCTCGCAGTTGCCGAACAGCCGGCGCAGCCGGACGTGGTAGCCCAGGTGGCGGTTGCCGATGACCCACAGCTCGCCGCCCGGGCGCAGCGCCGCGCGGGCGCCGCCGAACATGCGCCGGGCCGTGGTGTCGGTGGTGGCCTGGTGGGAGTGGAAGGGCGGGTTGTTCAGCACCAGGTCGACGCTCGCGGGCGGTACGGCCGACAGGGCGTCGCCGACGGTGAACTCCGCCGTCCGGCCGGGGCCGGCGTTAGCCCGGAACGTGGCCTCCGCGGACGCCACGGCCTGGTACGACTCGTCGATGAAGACCAGCTCGGCGTCGGGGTTGGCCAGGGCCGCCGCGGTGCCCAGCACGCCGTTGCCGCAGCCGAGGTCGACGATCCGCTCGGGGCCGCTGTGCCGCGGCAGGTGTCGCAGGAAGAAGCGGGTGCCGATGTCGAGGCGGTCGGCGCAGAAGATGCCGGCGTGGTTGACGACCTCCAGGCCCGCGCCGGCCCCGGAGTCGGCGTCCAGCCGGTAGCCGTGCGGCCAGGGGCTGGCCCCGCGCGCCCGGGCCGGGTCGGGCGAGCAGAAGATCAGCCGGGCCTTCTTCCTGGCCAGGGAGGTGCGGGTGGGGCCGAGGACGCGCTCGAAGAGCTCGAGCGTGGAGGTGTGGATCTCGGTGACCCGGCCGGTGCCGATGATCACGGTGCCCTCGTGGACGGCGGGCGCCAGGCGGTGGAGCTGGTCCTCCAGGAGCGCGAGGCTCTTGGGCACGCGGACCAGCAGCACGTCGACGCGCTCCGGCGGGGTGTCCCGGGTCGACAGCAGCCGCACCTTCCCGGCACCGGCACCCGCGTTGCGCGCCAGATTGGCCCGCGTCGCCCGCTGGCCGAGGTAGGAGTCGGTGATCTGGGTGGGGGCGTGCGCGGCGAGCGCGGTGACGAGCGCCCCCCAGCGGTCCCCCACCACGACCACGGTGCCCGACAGGTCGACCGGCTCGCCGCCGGCTCCGGCGAGGTGCTCCAGCAGGTACTCGTCGGCCGCGTCCCAGGCGCGCAGGGTGTCGCGGGGGTCCTCGGGGAAGCGGGTGAGGGAGATCTCGCCCCAGGGCGTCGTCATGCGGTTCATCGTGCTCTCAGGCTATCCGAGCCCCGGCGGCCCCTCGCGCATCACCGCAGGCCCCCGCCCTCCCCGGGCGGGGCGCCGGGGTCATCCGGCGCGCAGCGCGCGGTGCACGGACTCCTTGAAGTTCGCGACGAAGGTCTCGCGGACGGCGGGGGCGAGGGCGTCGAGCGAGAGGTAGGGGTTGAGGTCCTCCAGCTCGACCAGGAGCAGCCGGCCGTCCCGGTCGCGGCAGGCGTCCACGCGCTGGATGCCGTGGTCGACGGTGTTCCAGTCGACGAAGCGCTGGGCGAAGGCGAGGTCCTCGGCCGTGGGCTCGTACGCCTCCAGGCCCCAGCGGCGGTCCGGGTCGGGGGCGTGGAGCGCGTACTGGAAGGCGCGGTCGATGAAATAGAACGACACCTCGTAGATGAAGTCGACACGGGGCTGGACGAGGACGTCGCCGCGGCACATGTCCCGCAGCCGCTCCCGGGGGACGAACTCCAGGCCTATGGAATCGGCGCCGAGCTTGGGCTTGACCACGTACTCGGCCGCCTCCGGGAGCCGGTCGAGGTCCTCCGCGCGGTCGGCGGTCGGGATGACGGGGAAGCCGGCGGCGGTCAGGTCGAGGAGGTACTGCTTGCCGGCCATGTCGGCCTTGCCGGAGAGCTGGTTGTAGACGCGGACGCCGCGTGCGGCGGCGCGCTCGCGGAAGGCGTCGTAGGCGGCCTGGTAGTGCAGCACGGGACCGCTGTTGCGGACCACGACGATGTCGAAGGACTCCATCAGCGCTGCCGCGTCGAGGGGGTGACAGAACGCCACCTCGAAGTCCTCCCGGAGCCGCGTGCCCAGCTCGATGTCCTCGTCGCAGTACCGCCGCCCCTTGGCCTGGAATGCCAGGTCGGTGACGTAGAGGACGCGGGGCCGGGCGGATGTCATGGTGCTCTCCTGGAAGATCATCGGTCCTGTCGAGACTACCCGCACGGTCACGCACCGTGTCGTGGGGCGTCCGTCGTCGTTGACCGCTGCGAGGGCTTCGGCCCGTTTCGCCACGACGTCGAGATGCAAGGATTCGTGATGCGCTCGTTCCGCAACGCCGTTGTCGCCGTGCTCGGGGGACTCCTCCTCGCCGCGTCCCTGCCCACGGGCAGTGCCGCCGCCGAGGACGGTGGATTCGCCTGGGTGGGCCCCAAGGGCAGGCCCTACTTCGTACAGAAGCTGCCCCCGAACAAGTGCATGTCCATGGAGCAGGAGGCGCGCGGCGCCCGCAACTACATGAGCAAGCCGCTCGACGTCTTCCCGGAGAAGAACTGCAAGGGCAAGGCGACACGCCTCGCCCCGCGCCACGAGGCCCCGCAGAACGTCTCCTTCAAGAGCCTGAAGTACGACCCGCGCTGACCTCGCGGGATCGTGACCGAGCGGGCCGGGCGCCCCGGGTGCCCGGCCCGCTCAGTCGTCTCCGGGACCCGTTACGGCCGCCCCGTACTCCCCCGCCCGGTCCCCGACGACGGCGGTGAAGGCGCGGGCCGCGGCGCTCCGGTAGGCGCTCTCGCGGTACAGCAGCGCGGCGGTGCGCACGGGCAGGGCGGGGCTCAGGGGGACCGTGCGGAGGTGGGGGTGGTCCCGGGCGACGGCGTCGGGGAGGACGGTGGCGAGCCGGGTGCGCCGGACGATCTCGGTGAGCGCGGTGATCGAGTCGGCCTCCACGGCGATGCGCGGCCGGACCCCGCACCCCGCGAAGTAGGCGTCGATGTGGCTCCGGGTGGCGAAGTGCCCGCCGAGCAGGGCCAGGGGATGCCCGGCGAGTTCGTCGGCGGTGAGCGGCGGGCCGCCGTCGCCGGCGCGGGGGTGGTCCGGGCCGACGACGAGGCTGAGGGTCTCGGTGAACAGCGGTGTGCCGGTGATGCCGGGCGGATGGGGGCCGGTGAAGGCGATGCCCAGGTCCAGTTCGTCGGCGAGCAGGGCCGCCTCGATGCTCTCCTGGGTCATCTCCCGCACCTCCAGCGCGACTCCGGGGTGACGGGTGTGGAACTCCTCGGCCAGCGGGCCCAGCAGGTAGACGGTGAACGTCGGGGTCATGGCCAGGCGCAGGGTGCCGCGCGAGAGGTCCTGGACGTCCACGACCGCGCGCTCGGCGGCCGCGAGGTCCCGCAGGGCGCGGCGCGCGTAGTGGGCGTAGGCCCGGCCGGCGTCCGTCAGACGGACGGTGCGGCCCGTGCGGTCGAGGAGGGGCGTGCCGAGGGCCCGCTCCAGCTGCTTCACCTGCTGGGAGAGGGTGGGCTGGGAGACGTGGAGGGCCTCGGCGGCGCGGGTGAAGCTCGCGTGCTCGGCGACGGCGAGCAGATAGCGGAGGTGGCGCAGTTCCACGGCCCAGGGCCTTCCTATAGATGACAGCTATAGAAGTCATGACTTCTACGACTTGGACACTATAGGCCAAGGTGAAGCACTCTGAATGACGTCGGCCGACACGGGCCGGCCGTCATGAAGGAGTCACCATGCCCGAGCTGTCCGACGGTGTCCGGCGCTTCCGGCGGGACGCCTACCCCGCCCGGGCGGACCTCTTCGCCCGCCTCGCCACCACCCACCGCCCGGGGGCCCTGTTCATCGGCTGCTCGGACGCCCGCGTGGTGCCCGAGCTGCTCACGCAGTGCGAACCGGGCGAGCTGTTCGTCGTCCGCACCGCCGGGAACCTCGTCCCCGCCCACACACCGGGGTCCGCCGACGCGGTGGCGGCGAGCATCGAGTACGCCGTGGACGTCCTCGGCGTCGGCGACGTCGTCGTCTGCGGGCACTCCGCCTGCGGCGCCATGACCGCGCTCGCCGAGAGCCACGACCTCGCCGCCCTCCCGGCCGTCGCCGGCTGGCTGGGCCACGCGGACGCGGCCCGGGCACGCGCCGCCGTCCGTACGACCGGCGCGGCCCCGGCGGACGGCCCGGACGCGGTCGGCCCCGACGCGGACGGCCCGGACGCGGTCGGCCCGGACGCGGTCGGCCGGCTCGTCCGGGACAACGTCCGCGCCCAGCTCGCCAACCTGGCCACCCATCCCTCGGTGGCCCGCGCCCTGGCACGCGGCACCCTCGCCGCGCACGGCTGGGTCTACGACATCGGCACCGGTGGCGTCGAGGAACTCGACCCCGCCGGGGACCGGTTCACCGCCCTCGCGGCCTGACCGGCACGCCGGCCCCCTCTCCTTCCCACCCTCCCGAAAGGAAATCCCTCTCATGATCCACGCACAGTTCGACCCCCGCGCCCGCCAGGAGCTGGCCGCTGTCGTCGTCGAGGCCAAGACCCGCAAGGACCTCAGCTGGCAGGAGCTGGCCGACACCGCCGGCCTGTCCGTCGCGTTCGTCACCGCCGCCCTGCTGGGCCAGCATGCCCTGCCCGCCGAGGCCGCGGCGGCGGTCGCCGCGCGGCTGGACCTGGACGACGAGGCGGCCCGGCTGCTGACGACGATCCCGACGCGCGGCTCCCACTCCGGCGACAGGCCGACGGACCCGACGATCTACCGCTTCCACGAGATGCTCGAGGTCTACGGCACCACCCTCAAGGCCCTGGTCCACGAGCAGTTCGGCGACGGCATCATCAGCGCCATCAACTTCCGGCTCGACGTGAAGAAGGTGGCGGACCCGGAGGGCGGCCACCGTGCGGTGATCACCCTCGACGGCAAGTACCTGCCCACCAAGCCCTTCTGAGCCCGGAGGACCACCATGGACTTCGTCCAGCGCACCATCGATCTCGCCCGGCGCAACGTCGAGGAGGGCGGCCGCCCGTTCGCGACCGTCATCGTCAAGGACGGCGAGATCGTCGCCGAGAGCCCCAACCTGGTCGCGCAGACCGGCGACCCGACGGCGCACGCCGAGATCCTCGCGGTCCGCGAGGCCTGCGTCCGGCTCGGCACCGAGCACCTGACCGGCACGACGATCTACGTGCTCGCCCATCCGTGCCCCATGTGTCTGGGCTCGCTGTACTACTGCAGCCCCGACGAGGTCGTCTTCCTCACCACGCGCGAGGACTACGAGCCGCACTACGTCGACGACCGCAGGTACTTCGAGCTGAACTCCTTCTACGCGGAGTTCGCCAAGCCGTACACCGAGCGCCGGCTGCCCATGCGGTACGAGCCCAGGGACGACGCCACCGCCGTCTACCGCGCCTGGCAGGAGCGCAACGGCGGCGACCGCCGGGTGGCCGGGGCCCCCGTCGGTACGTCCTGAGGCACTCCCCCGCCCGCCCGGGCCGGTTCCACGGCCCGGGCGGGTCCTGCCGTCAGGCGGTGCGGAGGGCTGCCAGCCGGCGGTCGACCTCGTTCGCGGTGGCATGGCCGACGGCCAGGACGGCCGCCCCGCGCTCGTCGGCGGCGAGCAGGGTGGGGAAGCCCTCGACGCCCATGCCCCGGGCGTGCCGGAAGTCCGCCTCGGCCGCGGCACGGGCGGCCGGGGCCGCGAAGCCCGCGACGACGGCGTCGGCGTCCAGCCCGGCCCGCTCGGCGATCACCCGGTACGTGGCGGGCTCGGACAGGCTGAGGCCGTCGCGGTAGAACGCCGTCTGCATCGCCTCGGCCAGCTCGACGGCGCGCTCCGGCGCCGCCTGCCGGAGGGCGGCCATGCCCCGGGCCGCGGCCTCGGAGTCCATGACGAAGGAGCCGTCCGCGATCAGCCGGTCGTAGGCGGGACCGAACTCGGCGCCCGTCATCTCGGCGATCTTGGCGTTGGCGCCCTGGACGTAGCCGAACTCGCGGATCGGCACCCGGCGGGCGCCGGTGAACAGACCGCCGGAGACGACCTCCACCGGCAGGTCCGGGTGGCGCCGGGCGATCTCGCTCATCGTGGGGGCGAATCCGTGGGACCAGCCGCAGTAGGCGTCGAAGACGTAGACGAGCTTCATGGGGGCGTCTCCTTGGGAGAGGACGGCGCCCGCGGGGGTCGCGAGCGATTCACCTGCCTCAACAGTATCTGCCATGTCAGATATTCCGCCCCGCCTCTCGCCGTGTGACGGACTCGTCCGGTTCTCGTCCCGGGAAGGCAACGGGATGAGTCGCGCCGCGATCGGCCCCGTACCCCACCGCGAACCGTTCCGGGCACCGAACGACCGGAACCGACGTCGAGGGGGATCCCATGTTCCAGCAGCGCGCAGCCGTCCTCTCCGCTCTCGCGGCCGCCGGCGTCCTGGCCCTGACCGCGTGCGGCTCGGGCTCCGGCGCGGACGGAGCCGCCAGGAACGCGGCCGTGTCCTCGTCCGCCGCGCAGGGCCCCGGCGACACCCGCGAAGCCGCCGCCGGCGACGACGCGGGACGCTCGGGCGTGGGCGACCTCACCTTTCTCACCGGTGCGGCGAAGCGGCACGGCGCCGGGCAGGGGACGGGCGACTGGGCGGCCATGAACGGCGGCCCGGCGGTGCCCGCGGCCCGCTCCTGGGTCCAGCTGACGGCGTCCCGGGCCGGGGCGCTCGACCCGGTGGTCGTCAACGGCGCGGGGCTCACGCTCTACCGGTTCGACAAGGACTCCGCCAACCCCTCGAAGTCCACCTGCGAGGGCGCCTGCGCGACCACCTGGCCGCCCGTGCTCATCGCGCCCGGCGGCAAGATCTTCGTCGAGGGCGTGAAGAAGTCGGCGCTGGGCGTCATCACCCGGAACGACGGCACCCACCAGGTCACGATCAACGGCTGGCCCGTCTACCGGTTCGCCAAGGACGCCAGGCCCGGGGACACCAAGGGCCAAGGGGTGGGCGGCACGTGGTTCGGTGTGACGCCGGACGGCGGGAAGGCCGGCAAGGGCGGGACGACGGGCCAGGGCGGCGGGGCCGGCAAGCCGGGCGGCGCCAAGGCCCCGGCCACCAGCGTCGTCCTCTTCGACGACAAGGACTTCGCGGACAACGGGGCCCAGGGCCTGGCCGGCAAGGGCTGCCAGAACGTCTTCCGGGACAACGTGGCCTCGTCGCTGACGACCGACGGCACCGTGAAGATCTGGAGCGAGCCGAACTGCAAGGGACGGTCGAAGGTGGTGGACGGGAACGTGCCGGACCTCGCGGCCATCGGCTTCGGGGACACCGTCTCGTCGGTGTTCTTCGGCTGAACCGCCCCGCGCTCGGCGGCATGGGGAAGGGGCCGTGGCTCGTACGAGCCACGGCCCCTTCCGTGTCGGTGTGCGCGCGGGCGCCGCCCGTCAGGAGACGGCGGTACCGGCGGGCTCGGCCGGGCGCGGCGCCGGGACCGCGGCCGGCTCGCCGGCGTCCTCGCGCACGGCGTCCCCGAGCACGGGGTCCGGGCCGGGCAGCCCGGCCTCGTGGGCCCGGACGCCGGCGCGTACGGCCCAGAAGTAGAAGCCCACGGCCGACAGCGCCACCAGGGCGATGTCCGCGCCGCCCGGGATGACGCCGTGGCCGCCGAACTCCTCACTGCCCAGCGCCGACAGCGCCGACAGCCACAGCAGGAACGCGGCCATCCACCAGGCCGGCGCGAACTGGCGGCGCAGGTCGCTCTCGCCCCGGCGGCGCAGCACGATCGCGGCGACGGGCACCGAGATCAGGGTGAGGACGGCGACCTTGCCGGTGTTGGGCCACTTCGACCAGTACAGGGCGCAGGCCGCGAAGGCGAAGGTGATGGGGCACAGGATCCTGGCGGCGGGCAGCCGGAAGGGGCGGGGCAGGTCCGGCTTGGTCTCGCGGAAGACGCCGACGGCGATGGGGCCCATGAGGTAGGAGACGACCATGGCGGCGGAGACGACGCTGGCCAGCGCCTCCCAGCTGTGGCCGATGGTCAGCAGCAGGAGTACGGAGAAGCCCAGGTTGAGCCACATGGCGGGGCGGGCGACGCCGTAGCGGGGGTGCACCTCGGCGATCTTCTTGGGGAAGAAGCCGGTCTCGGCGAGGTTCTGCGCCAGGTAGGCGGAGGAGGCGACGTTGCCGATGTTGGCGCCGTTGGGCGAGATGAAGGCGCCGAACTGGAGCATGGTGACGACCCAGTGGAGCATCAGCAGCTTGGCGAGGTCGGCGAAGGGCGAGGCGAAGTTGATGCCGCTCCAGCCGCCGGCCTCGGCGAGCCTCGAAGGGGGGACGGCGCCGAGGAAGGCGACCTGGAGGGCCAGGTAGATCACGAGGCCGAGGGAGAGGGCGCCGACGAGGGCGAGGGGGATGGCGCGGCCGGGGTTCCGGGCGTTGCCGCCGAGGTTGACGACGGCCTGGAAGCCGTTGAAGGCGAAGACGACGCCGGAGGCGGTGACGGCGGTGAGGACGGCGGACCAGCCGTTGGGGGCGAAGCCGCCGTGGGCGGTGAGGTTCTCCGTGTGGAAGCCGGAGGCGATGAGCGCGCCGACCGCGAGGACGGGGATGGCGAACTTGACCAGCGTCAGGAGGTTGTTGGCGCGCGCCAGCAGCTCGACCGACCAGTAGCAGGCCAGCCACAGGGCGAACGTCAGCAGCAGGGCCGTCGCGATGCCGGTGGCGGTGAGGCTGCCGTGGGCGACCAGGCCCTTGGCCCAGCCGAAGCTCCACGAGGACATGTACTGGGTGCCCGCGATCGCCTCGATGGGGATCAGGGAGGCGGTCGCGATCCACACGGCCCAGCCGGTGACGAAGCCCAGCACGGGCCCGTGCGAGATCGAGCCGAAGCGGGCCATGGCCCCCGGCAGCGGATAGGCGGCGCCCACCTCGGCGTACGTCATCGCGATCATGCCGATGAAGATCGCGCCGATCACCCAGGCGACCAGCGCGGCGGGACCGGCGACCTGGGCCGCCTGGCCGGCTCCGAAGAGCCATCCGGAGCCGAAGATGGACCCCAGCCCGATCATGATCAGGGCGAAGAGGCTGAGGCCCTTCTTCTGGGGCGCGCTCAGATCCACGAGGTGTTTTCCGTTCTTCCTGGAGGCCAAGACTGGAAGCCGTCACCTGTCGGGCCGAGCGAAGAACATGGAGCGAGGAACTACGCCTGCACTGCGCCCCCGGCACCGGCCTCATCGGCTTCGCCGGAAACGACCCCCGGGAGCGGACACCGGGCACGGCCGAGGACACAGGAGCGACGGCAGACATACTACGCGAACACCGGGTAACAGCCCCCATCGCGGGAGCCCCGCACCCCTCCGGCCGGGCCGCGTGTGACGCGTACCACGCCCGCCTCCTTGATGGCATCTTGACGGCCCGCCGACCGGATCCGGCTCCCCTTCCCGCGCCCCACTTGTTCTACTAATGTGCAAACAACTGGAGGTGTTGTCATGCCGCGAACCCGGCACGTCCCCATCGGTACCCGCCGCGTCCTCGTCGCCGTCGTCCCCGCCCTGCTGTCCGCCGTCGCCGTCCTCTGGGCCTTCCTCGCCCTGCACGACCGGCTGCCCGCGCGGATGGCGACCCACATCGGCACGCGGGGGAAGGCCGACGGCTTCTCCGGGCAGGGAAGCTTCCTCGCCACCGCCCTCGCTGTGCAGATCGGCGCCGGCGTGCTGCTCGGCGGCCTCTCCCGCCGGCTGCGCGGCACCGACGGCGTGCAGCGCGTGCTCGCCGTCATGTCGGCCGCCGTCGCCGGGTTCACCGGCTGGCTGCTCGTCGCCCTGATACGGGCCAACGCCGACGCCGCCGACGCCGCCTCCGTCACCCTGCCCGGCGGCCAGGCCGCGCTCGCCGCGGGGGCGGCCGCCGTCTGCGCGGGCCTGGGATGGCTCGCCTGCGGCCGGGACGAGAAGAGCGAGACCGTCTCCGGGCCCTCCGCCGAGGCCGTCCGCCTCCCGCTCGGCGACTCGGAGGCGGCCGCCTGGTCGCGGGTCACCGGTTCCCGCGTCCTGCCCGTCACCGGCGCCCTCGTCCTGGCCGCCGGCCTCGTCGTCGGGTTCACCACCGGCTGGGCGCCCGCCGTGCCGCTGCTGCTCACCGGCCTCCCCCTCGCCGTGCTGACCGGCGCACGCGTCACCGCCGACCGGCGCGGCCTCACCGTCACGCCCACCCTGGTGTCGTGGCCGCGCGTCACCATCCCCCTGGAGCGCATCGCCGAGGCCGGCCACCGCACCGTCGACCCGCTGCGCGACTTCGGCGGCTGGGGCTACCGCGCCCGCCCCGGCGCCAGCGGTATCGTGCTGCGCTCCGGCGACGCCGTCTCCGCCCGGCTCACGACCGGCAGCGAGTTCGTCGTCACGGTCGACGACGCCGCCACCGCCGCGGCGCTCCTCAACGCCCTGGCCGACCGCGAACGCCGCACCGCCACCGGAGGGTGACCATGCTGTTCCGTGTCGACCCCGCCTCACCGCTGTCCCTCGGCGACCAGATCGCCGCGAGCGTCCGCGGCGCCATCGCCGACGGCTCCGTACATGCCGGGGAACGCCTGCCCCCCGCCCGGGAGGTCGCCGCGTCCCTCGGCGTCAACATGCACACGGTGCTGCGCGGCTACCAGCGGCTGCGCGAGGAGGGCCTGATCGAGCTGCGCCGCGGCCGGGGCGCCGTCGTGGCCCAGGGCCCCTCCTCCGGGCGGGCCCGGCTCACCGTCCAGGCGCGCCGGCTCGTCGCCGAAGCGCGCACGCTCGGACTGAGCGACGAGGACGTGATCGGCCTCGTCCGCACCGCCCTCGCCGGCGGAGGCTGAACCCTCCGGGGGCGGGGCGGACGGACGAGGCCGGGTGGGGTGAAGCGGGGTGCCGCGCTACGCGGCGGCCACCGGCCGGTGCTCCGGCTCGGCGGCCGCCGCCTCCGCGTCCAGCATGCGGAGGATGGGGCCGGCCACGTACGCGCCGCCGACGGTGGCGAAGGAGATGGCGCTGACGAGCAGCACCGTGGAGAGCCACACCATGGTGTCCACGGGCAGGACGTAGGCCAGGACGACCCGGGCCAGGCACTCCGCCGTGAGGGACACGCCCCACACCAGGGTGGACCGCCGCTCGGTCCGCGCGAACTCCGGGCGGCCCTTGATCCGCTCCCAGGCGGCCAGCCGGGCCGGCTCGCCGCGGGTGAAGAAGGGGCGCAGGCCCTGCGTCATCATCGGCTTGGTGGTGAAGGCCGACCAGAGGGTGACCAGGCCGACGATGCCGCTGCCGAACGAGTCCTTGGCGATCATGAAGCGTTCGTCGCCGCTCAGCAGGGACAGCCCCATGCCGGCGAGGCTGCTCACCAGCACCAGCAGCGGCAGCATCTCCAGCCGCCGGTTGACCAGCAGTTCGTAGCCGCCGCGCAGCGCGCCCACGGCGCCGCCCGCGGCCAGCGACCACAGCGTCGAGACGCCGAAGCCGCTGTGCAGGGTGTAGTACAGGGCCAGCGGCACGGCCACGTCGAAGACGAGCGGCACCACCGCCTTGGCGAGCGAATCCTGCTTCTCACCGTCGTTCACGCCCACGCTTCCCGCGGCCATCCCACACCTCTTTCCGTTCGGTACGACATCAGCTTCCCGGACCGGGCCGCCCACCACCTCGGCGATTCCTCACGATCGGGCCATGACATCTGTCATGGGGCGCTGTCATGGTGCGCTGTCATGGGCGCCGGTGCGGGTCCCGGTGGCGTCGCCGCGCAGCAGGAAACCGCCCTCCGGCAGCCGCCGGGCCGTCAGGACACCGCCGACCGCGTGCAGCCGGTCGGCCAGCCCGGACAGCCCGTGCCCCCCGTCGCGGTCGCGCTCCCCAGCCGTGGCCCCGGGACCGGCGCCGTCGTCGCGGACCTCGACCCAGGACGGCCCGAACCGCACCACGCAGCGGCCGGCGCGGCTGTGCTTGACGACATTGGTGACGCCCTCCCGCACCACGTAGGCGAACGCCTCCTGCAGGGCGGTCGGGACCTCGTCGGTGGCCTGCGGCAGATCGGCGGCGATGCCGGCGGCCGTCAGGGCGCGGCGGGCGCCCACCAGTTCAGCGGCCAGCGACACCGTCCGGGTGCCCGAGACGGTCGCCCGCACCTCGGCGAGGGCCTGCCGCGAGAGCTCCTCGACGTCACGGACCTCGGCCCGCACCCGCTCCTCGTCCGCGCCGCTCTCCAGCAGCCTGCGCAGCAGCCCGCTCTTGACGGTGATGACGGTGAGGCTGTGTCCCAGCACGTCGTGCAGGTCGCGGCCCAGCCGGGAGCGCTCCTGGGCCATGGCCAGCTCGGCGATCCGGGCACCGGCCGCCTGGAGCTGCACCAGGGCGTCGATCAGCAGGAAGGTGGAGGCCATCGAGAGCGCCACGAGCAGCAGCAGCCCCGAACCCAGCCATTCGACGCCTCCGGAGAACCCGGAGAGGACCAGGCCGGCGGCCGCCGCCCCCACGCCCAGCGCCGGGCCCACCCAGGCCGGCAGCAACAGCATCGCCCCGGCCACCGCGTAGCCCAGGCAGAACAGGGCGTTGAACTCCCCGGTGAGCGCCACGACCCCCGACCCCAGCAGCACCAGCCAGGCCACCGCCGCGATCCGGCCGGCGCGGGGGGCCCGCGTGCCCAGCCAGAACACCAGCAGGAAGCTCAGCCCGTACGCGATGACGTCGGCGAGCAGCAGCGCCGAGCGGACCGGGCCGTACGAGCCGTCGAGCGCGGCGACGGCCGGGATGGCGAGGAACGCCAGGGAGCTCGTGGACAGCGCGTAGCCGCACAGCCGCGCGGCCGGTGTCAGGTTCCGCTCCCCGCCGCGTCGCGACGGCCAGCCGGTGGGATCGAACCGGTAACCGTGGTGGCGTGAGAGGTCGTCCATGCCCAGTGGGGGACGGATGATGCCCGCGTCCCCCGTCTCCTTCCGTTGCGCGGAATTCTCGCATCGGCCGGCGCGGCCCTCGCCGCGCCGGCCGATCACCCGTTCCTACAGGTCGAGGTCGCCCTCCAGCATGGTGTCGAGCATGTCGAAGACCTCGTCCGCCGTGGCGGAGGTGAGATCCGCGCCCTCCTCCTCGGCGGCCGCACCCGCGTCCCGGGTCCACCGGTTCAGCAGGGCGCGCAGCCGGCTCTCGACCAGCGCGTGCTCCGGGTCCCCGGCGCGCGTCGCACCCAGGGCGCCGTCCACGGCGGCCTCCAGGCGGGTGAGCTCCGCCGCGAGCCCCTGCTCCTCGGGGACCTGCTCCTCGATCAGCTCGGAGCCCAGGTACTTCGCGAGGACCTCGGCGTTCGGATAGTCGAAGACGAGCGTGGCGGACAGCCGCAGCCCCGTGGCACCCCCGAGCCGGTTGCGCAGCTCGACCGAGGCCAGCGAGTCGAAGCCCAGCTCGGTGAAACCCCGCGCCGGCGGCACGTCCTCGGCAGCGGCGTGGCCCAGGACGGCCGCCACGTGCGTACGGACCAGGTCGAGCAGCATCCGGTCCTGCTCGGCGGCGCCGAGCCGGGCCAGCCGCTCGGCGAGCGTGCCCTCCTCCTCCGCCGGACCCTCGTCCCGGGCCGCCGCCCGCCGGACGGCGACGGGCACCAGGCCGCGCAGCGGCGCCGGGACCCCGTCGGTACGGGCCCGCAGCGCGGCCCGGTCCACCCGGGTCGGGAACAGCACGGGCGCGCCGGCGCCGAGCGCCGCGTCGAAGAGTTCCAGCGCCTCCGCCGTCGGCAGGGCCGGCAGCCCCGAGCGGGCGATGCGCAGCAGGTCGGCCTGCGACAGCCCGGCGGCCATGCCGTCGCCCTCCGCCCACAGCCCCCAGCCGAGGGACACGGCCGGCAGGCCCTCGGCGCGCCGGCGGTGGGCCAGGGCGTCGAGGAAGGCGTTGGCCGCCGCGTAGTTGCCCTGGCCCGCCCCGTGCAGCGTGCCGGCGACGGACGAGAACAGCACGAACGCGGACAGGTCCAGGTCCCGGGTCAGCTCGTGCAGATGGAGGGCCGCGTCGGCCTTCGGCCGCAGCACGGCGTCCACCCGCGCGGGGGTCAGGGACGTGACCACACCGTCGTCGAGGACGCCCGCGCAGTGCACCACTCCGGTGAGGGGGCGGTCCCCCGGGACGTCCGCGAGCACCCCGGCCAGCGCCTCCCGGTCGGCCGCGTCGCAGGCCACGACCGTCACGTCGGCGCCCAGCTCCCGCAGTTCGTCGCAGAGCTCCGCGGCGCCGGGCGCCTGGGGACCGCGCCGGCTGGTGAGCAGCAGGTTCCGTACGCCGTGCGCCGTCACCAGGTGGCGGGCCACGATGCGGCCCAGCCCGCCCGTACCGCCGGTGACGAGCACGGTGCCCTCCGGGCCGAACGCGGCCCCGGCAGCCGTGCCACGGCCGGCGGAGGCCAGGCGCGGGACGCGCAGCTCGCCGCCGCGCACCGCGAGCTGCGGCTCGCCGGAGGCGAGGGCGGCGGCGATCACGCGATCGTCCTCGGAGCCGTCCCCGTCCAGGAGGACGAGCCGGTCCGGGTTCTCCTCCTGAGCGGCCCGCACCAGACCCCACACGGCGGCGTGCGCCGGGTCGGCGACGTCCTCCCCCGCGACCGCCGGAACGGCGTTCCGGGTCAGGAGCACCAGCCGGGAGGCCGCGTACCGCTCGTCGCCGAGCCAGGCCCCGACCACGGCCAGGGCACGCCCGACGGCCTCACGCACGGCCACGGCGGACAGGGCGTCCGGCATCCCGGGGCAGCGCACCAGCACGGCGTCCGGCACCGCACCGCCCGGGTCGGGCAGCGCGGTCTCCCCGGGCACGTGCTCGTCCCACCGGAGCCCGGCGGGACCGGTGGTGGCCTCCACGGCCAGCGCCGGCCACTCCAGCCGGAACAGCGACTCGTGGCCGCCGCGCGCGGCGTCGATCTGCTCCTCGGACACCGGCCGCAGCACCAGCGAGTCCACCGACGCCACGGGGGCGCCCGTCCCGTCCGCCAGGGCGAGCGCGACACCGCTCCCCGACGGGGTGACCCGGACCCGCAGCGCCGCCGCGCCCGTGGCGTGCAGCGTCACACCGCTCCAGGCGAAGGGCAGTTCGGCGCGGTCGCTCCGCGCGTCACCGTCACCGACCCCGATGGCGTGCAGCGCGGCGTCCAGCAGGGCCGGGTGGAGGCCGTACGCCTCGGGCGCGTTGCCCTCCGGCAGCGCCACCTCGGCGAACGTCTCGTCGCCGAGGCGCCACGCGCGCCGCAGGCCCTGGAACACCGGCCCGTAGGCCAGACCCGAGGCCAGCATGTCGTCGTACAGGGCGCCGGTGTCCACCGGTTCGGCGCCGGCGGGCGGCCAGGCCGAGAGGTCGGACGACGGCGCCGCCGCCCCCGGCACCAGCCGGCCCACGGCGTTCCGCGTCCACGGCGCCCCGGCGCCCGCGTCCTGCGCCCGCGAGTGGACGGTCAGCGACCGCGCGCCATCGGCGTCCGCCTCCCCCACCAGGAGCTGGAGGTGCACGCCCCCGGCCGGGGGAAGCACCATCGGCGCCTCCAGGGTGAGTTCGTCCAGCGTGCCGCAGCCCACTCCGTCGCCGGCCCGCACGGCCAGCTCGACGAGCGCGGCCCCGGGCACGAGCACCGTCCCGGACACGGCGTGGTCCGCGAGCCACGGGTGGGAGTCGAGCGACAGCCGACCCGTCAGCAGCAACTGGTCGCTGCCGGCCGGCGAGACGGCGGCCATGAGCAGCGGGTGACCGGCCGGGTCCTGCCCCAGACCGGTCGCGTCACCGCCGGGCGGCGGGGCGATCAGCCAGTAGGAGCGGTGCTGGAAGGCATACGTGGGCAGGTCGACGCGGCGGGGGCCGTACGGGGAGAGGAAGGCCGCCCAGTCGACGGTCACCCCACGGGTGTGGAGCAGGGCCAGCGCGTCGACGAGCGTGCGCTCCTCGTCGCGGTCCTTGCGCAGGACGGGCAGGAGGAGGGCGTCGGCGGGGTCGGCGAGGCAGTCCTGTCCCATGACGGACAGGACGGCGTCGGGGCCGAGTTCGAGGTAGGTGCGAACGCCCTCGGACTCGAGGGTCCGGATGATGTCGGCGAAGCGGACGGCGTCGCGGACGTGGTCGACCCAGTAGGAGGGAGAGGTGACGTCGCCGGAGGCGACGACGACGGGGATGGCCGGGACGGAGAAGGTCAGGCCTTCGACGACCTGGCGGAAGTCCTCCAGCATCGGGTCCATGAGCGGCGAGTGGAAGGCGTGCGAGACGCGCAGACGCTTGGTCTTGACGCCGTCGGCGGCCAGGGCCTCGGCGATCTCGGCAACGGCAGTCTCGGCACCGGAGATGACCACGGACAGCGGCCCGTTGACAGCAGCGATACCGACCTCGGCCTCACGACCGGCGAGAAGCGGCAGGACCGTTTCCTCAGCGGCCTGGACCGACACCATCGCGCCACCGGCCGGCAGCGCCTGCATCAGACGACCCCGAGCCGTGACGAGCAGCGCCGCATCAGCCAGCGACAGCACACCCGCCACATGAGCCGCAGCAATCTCGCCCACAGAGTGACCCGCCAGGAAGTCCGGACGCACACCCCACGACTCGACAAGACGGAACAGCGCCACCTCGACCGCGAAGAGAGCGGCCTGCGTGAACTCGGTCCGGTCCAGCGCCTCGCCGTCCTCGTCGATCACCTCGACGAGCGGACGCTCCAGGTACTCATCCAGCTCGGCGCACACAGCACCGAAGGCATCAGCGAACACCGGGAACGCGGCACGCAGTTCACGCCCCATCCCGATCCGCTGCGAGCCCTGACCCGTGAAGAGCACCGCCAGCTTGCCCTTCACCGGGACACCCGACGCCGCCTCCTCCAGCGAGCCCAGAGCCGCCAGCAACTCCTCACGGTCCCGGCCCGCGACCACCGCGCGGTGCTCCAGCACCGCACGCGACGACGCCAGCGAGAACGCCACATCCGCCACCGACAGCTCAGCACGGCCGGCCACGAACTCCCGCAGCCGCTCCGCCTGACCCCGCAACGCATCGGCCGACTTCGCCGACAACACCCACGGCACCACACCACCATCGACCGACGGCGTGGTCTCCGCGTTCTCAAGCGCGGGAGCCTCTTCCAGGATCACGTGCGCGTTCGTGCCGCTGATACCGAACGACGACACACCAGCGCGGCGAGGCCTGTCGGCCTCCGGCCACTCCACGGCCTCCGACAGCAGCTCGACAGCGCCCGCCGACCAATCCACATGCGGCGAAGGAGCGTCCACGTGCAGCGTCTGCGGAAGCACACCCTCCCGCATCGCCATCACCATCTTGATGACACCCGCGACACCCGCCGCGGCCTGCGTGTGGCCCAGGTTCGACTTGATGGAACCCAGGCGCAGCGGGCGGCCGTCCTCCGGCCGCTCCTGGCCGTACGTGGCGAGCAGCGCCTGCGCCTCGATCGGGTCACCCAGCGTCGTACCCGTACCGTGCGCCTCCACCACGTCCACGTCCGCCGCCGACACACCGGCGTTGGCCAGGGCCTGGCGGATGACGCGCTGCTGGGACGGGCCGTTGGGCGCCGTCAGACCGTTCGACGCACCGTCCTGGTTGATCGCCGAACCACGCACGACCGCCAGTACCGGGTGACCGTTCTTCCGCGCGTCCGACAGCCGCTCCACGAGCAGCATGCCGACACCCTCGGACCAGCCCGTACCGTCCGCCGCCGCCGCGAACGGCTTGCAGCGGCCGTCGCGGGCGAGGCCGCGCTGGCGGCTGAAGTCGATGAAGGTGTCGGGCGTGGCCATGACGGTGACGCCGCCGACGAGGGCCAGGGTGCACTCGCCCTGGCGCAGGGCCTGTCCGGCCAGGTGGAGGGCGACGAGCGACGACGAGCACGCCGTGTCCACCGTGACCGCCGGGCCCTCCAGCCCGAAGGTGTAGGAGACGCGGCCCGAGACGACGCTGCCCAGGCTGCCGTTGCCGAGGTAGCCCTCCATGCCCTCGGGGACCTGGCCGCCGAGGCGGGCGGCGTAGTCGTGGTACATGACGCCGGCGAAGACGCCGGTGCGGCTGCCGCGCAGGGACGTGGGGTCGATGCCGGCGCGTTCGAAGACCTCCCAGGTGGTCTCCAGCAGCAGTCGCTGCTGGGGGTCCGTGGCGGTGGCCTCGCGGGGACCGACGCCGAAGAAGGCGGCGTCGAAGGCGGCGGCGTCGTGGAGGAAGCCGCCCTCGCGGGCGTACGTGGTGCCGGGGGTGTCCGGGTTCGGGTCGTAGAGCCCGGCCAGGTCCCAGCCGCGGTCGGTGGGGAAGGCGGTGATGCCGTCGCCGCCGGCGGCGACGAGGTTCCACAGTTCCTCGGGGCTGGTGACGCCGCCGGGGTAGCGGCAGCTCATGGCCACGATGGCGAGGGGCTCGTCGGCCGCGGCCGCCCGGACGGGGGCGGTGTCGGCGGCGCGTTCGGCGGTGCCGGTGAGGCCGCGGTCGACGAAGTCGGCGAGGGCCTGGGGGTTGGGGTAGTCGAAGATCAGCGTGGCGGGCAGGCGGAGGCCGGTGGCGGCGCCCAGCCGGTTGCGGAGTTCGACGGCGGTCAGCGAGTCGAAGCCGATGGACTGGAAGGCGTTCTCGGGGTCGACGGCGTCGGAGTCGACGTGGCCGAGGACCGTGGCGACCTGGGTGCGGACGAGCTCCAGGACGGCTTCGGCGCGTTCGGCCGCGGGCAGGCCGGCCAGCCGGTCGCCGAGGGCGGTGGTGGCCGTTCCGGTCGTGGTGGCGCCGGGCCTGAGGGCCGGGCGGCCGGTGGCGCGGACCAGGCCGCGCAGGATCGCGGGGATGTCGTCGCCGGCGGTGGCCAGGCGGCGTACGGCCGCCAGGTCGAGGCGCATCGGCAGCAGGACGGGCTCGTCGGTCGCCAGGGCCGCGTCGAGGAGGTCGAGTCCATCGGCGGTGGGCAGGGGGGCCTGGCCGTTGCGGGCCATGCGCCGGAGGTCGGCGTCGCCGAGCTCGCCGGTCATGCCGGTGCGTTCGGCCCACAGGCCCCAGCCGAGGGCGACGGCGGGCAGGTCGTGGGCGTGGCGGTGCCGGGCGAGCGCCTCCAGGAAGGCGTTGGCGGCCGCGTAGTTGCCCTGGCCGGCGTTGTCGAGGGTGGCGGCGGCCGAGGAGAAGAGGACGAAGGCGTCGAGGTCGAGGCCGCTGGTGAGCTCGTGGAGGTGCCAGGCCGCGTCGGCCTTGGGGCGCAGGACGGTGTCGAGGCGCTCGGGGGTGAGCGCGGTGACGAGGCCGTCGTCGATGACGCCGGCGGTGTGGACGACGGCGGTGAGCGGCCGGTCGTCCGGGATGCCGGCGAGGAGGGCGGCGAGTGCTTCGCGGTCGGCGGTGTCGCAGGCGGCGATGGTGACGTCGGCGCCCAGGTCGGCGAGTTCGTCGCGGAATACGGCGGCGCCGGGCGCCTCGGGGCCGCGGCGGCCGGCGAGCAGCAGGTGGCGGATGCCGTGGCGGGTGACGAGGTGGCGGGCGACGACGCGGCCGAGGCCGCCGGTGCCGCCGGTGACGAGGACGGTGCCGTCGGTGCGCAGGGGGGTGCCGGCGGCCGGGGTGCCGGTGGCGCGGGCGAGGCGGGGGGCGTGCCAGGTGCCGCCGGTCAGGGCGAGTTCGGGCTCTCCCGTGGCGAGGGCGGCGGCGAGCGCGCCGGTGGTGGGCGTGGCTGCCGGGTCCGCGGTGAGGAGGACGAGGCGGCCGGGGTGTTCCAGCTGGGCCGCGCGGAGCAGGCTCCGGACGGGTGCCCAGGTGAGGTCGGCGTCGGGGCCGTCGCCGTCCGTGCCGGAGGCGGCGGGCAGGACGAGGGCCAGCCGGGAGGCGGCGAACCGGTCGTCGGCGAGCCAGGCCCGGACGTCCGCGAGCGTCCGCTCCAGTGCCGTACGGGCCGTGGCGGGCGGGGTCGTCCCGCCGGCCGTCGCGCCGGGGCCGCACAGGAGGGCGACGGTGGCGGGTACGGGCATGCCCGCGTCGACGGCGGCGGTCAGGGCCGCCAGGCCGGGGTGGGTGGCGCCGTCGGGCGCGGCCGGGCCGTGGCCCCAGGCCTCCGGGTCGTCGGCGACGAGGACCGGGAGCTCGGCGGCGGGGGTCTCGGGGGTCGCGAGGGGGGCCGTGACGAGGGTGAAGAGGGAGTCGCGGACGGCGGGGGCCGGCTGGTCGGTCAGGGGGCGCAGGACGAGCGCGTCGACGGTGGCGACGGGGGTGCCGTCGGGGTCGGTGAGGGCGATCGACACGGCGCCGCCGTCGGCGGGGGCGATACGGGCGCGCAGGTGTGCGGCGCCGCTCGCGTGGAGGGTCACCCCGGTCCAGGCGAAGGGGAGTTCGAGGCCGCGGTCCTCGTCGAGCCCGATGGCGTGCAGCACGGAGTCGAGGAGGGCCGGGTGGAGGCCGAAGGCACCGGTTTCGGGTCCCGTGGCGTCCTCCGGGAGGGCCACCTCGGCGAACGTCTCGGTGCCGCGCCGCCAGGCGGCGCGCAGGCCCTGGAACAGCGGCCCGTAGCCGTAGCCCTGGTCGTCGAGGCGCTCGTAGAGGCCGTCGAGGGCGATCTCCTCGGCGTCGCGCGGGGGCCAGGGCGCGGGGGCCGCGGCCGGCGCCGGGGCGGCGGCGGGCAGCAGGAAGCCGTCGGCGTGCCGCGTCCACGGCTCGTCGGAGTGGGCGTCGGCGGGGCGCGAGTGGACGGAGAGGGGGCGGCGGCCGGTGTCGTCGGGGTCGCCCGCCCACACCTGGAGGTTCACGGCGCCCCGGTCGGGCAGGACGAGGGGGGCCTGGAGGGTGAGTTCCTCGACGCCGGCGCAGCCGACCTGGTCGCCGGCGTGCACGGCCAGGTCCAGGAAGGCGGTGCCGGGCAGCAGGACCCGGCCGGAGACGGCGTGGTCGGCGAGCCACGGGTGCGACTGGAGCGACAGCCGGCCGGTGAGCAGGAGTCCGCCGTCGGCGGGGGCGAGGGCGGCGGCCAGCAGGGGGTGGGCTGTGGTGCCCAGGCCGAGGGCGTCGGCGGCGGTCCGGGCGGCGGGGGCGGTCAGCCAGTAGTGCTCGCGCTGGAAGGCGTACGTGGGCAGGTCGACCGGGCGGGGCGTGTGGCGGGCGAGCAGCGCGGCCCAGTCGGGGCCCGCGCCGTGGGCGTGGAGCCGGGCCACGGCGGTGAGCAGGGTCGCCGGTTCGGGGCGGCCGGCGCGCAGGGCCGGGACGAGGACGGAGCGTTCGGCGTGGCGCGGGGTCAGGCAGTCCTGGGCCATGGCGGTGAGGACACCGTCGGGGCCGAGTTCGAGGAAGGCGCGGACGCCGTGGCGTTCGAGCTCGCGCATGCCGTCGGCGAAGCGGACGGCCTCGCGGACGTGCCGGACCCAGTAGTCGGGCGAGCACAGCTCGGCCTCGGTGGCGAGGGTGCCGGTGACGTTTGAGACGACGGGGACGGCCGGGGGCGCGTAGGTGAGGGCCTCGGCGATCTGCCGGAACTCGGTGAGCATGGCGTCCATGCGCGGCGAGTGGAAGGCGTGCGAGACGCGCAGGCGCTTGGTCTTGCGGCCGAGCGCGGCGAGTTCGTCGGCGACGGCGGTGACGGCGTCCTCGTCGCCGGACAGGACCAGCGCGGAGGGGCCGTTGACGGCGGCGACGGTCACCTCGCCGGCGCGGCCGGCGAGCAGGGGGGCCACGTCGGCCTCGGTGGCCTGGACGGCGATCATGGCGCCGCCGGCCGGGAGTTCCTGCATGAGGACGCCGCGGGCGGCGACGAGGAGGGCCGCGTCCTGGAGGGAGAGGACGCCGGCCGCGTGGGCCGCGGCCAGTTCGCCGACGGAGTGGCCGGCGAGGAAGTCGGGGCGCACGCCCCAGGACTCCAGCAGCCGGAACAGTGCGGTCTCGATCGCGAACAGGGCGGGCTGGGCGTAGCCGGTGCGGTCGAGGAGCGCGGCGAGCGGGCTGTCCTCGGGGGCGAACACCACGTCGCGCAGGGGGTGTTCGAGCTGGAGGTCGAGGTGGCCGCAGGCGGCGTCGAAGGCGCGGGCGAAGACGGGTTCGGCGGCGTACAGCTCGCGTCCCATGGCCAGGCGCTGGGCGCCCTGGCCGGTGAAGAGGAAGGCGAGCTTGGCGTCGGCTGCCGCGGTGCCGGTGACGACGGCGGGCGCGGTGTCGCCGGTGGCGAGGGCGGCCAGGCCGTCGAGGAGGTCGCCGGTCGCGGTGCCGAGGACGACGGCACGGTGGGCGAGGGCGGCGCGGCCGGTGCCCAGCGTGTGGGCGACGTCGGCGGGGCGCGTGCCGGGGTGGGCGGCGACGTGGGCGCGCAGGCGCTCGGCCTGGGCGCGCAGGGCGGGCTCGCTGTGGGCGGACAGCGGCCAGGGGACGAGGCCGGCCGGGGTGCCGGTGGTGGTGTCCCCGCTCGTGTCCTCGGCGCGGTCCTCCGCCGGGGGTTCCTCCAGGATGGCGTGGGCGTTGGTGCCGCTGATGCCGAAGGAGGACACGGCGGCGCGGCGGGGCTCGTCCGCGGGGGGCCACGCGACGGCCTCGTCGAGGAGTTCGACGGCGCCGGACGACCAGTCGGCGTGCGGCGTCGGCGTGCCCAGGTGGAGGGTGCGGGGCAGCAGTCCGTGCCGCATGGCGAGGATCATCTTGATGACGCCGGCGGCGCCCGCGGCGGCCTGGGCGTGCCCGATGTTCGACTTGACGGAGCCGAGCCGGACGGGCCGGTCGGCGGGCCGGTCCTGGCCGTAGGTGGCGAGCAGGGCGCGGGCCTCGATGGGGTCGCCGAGCCGGGTGCCGGTGCCGTGCGCCTCGACGGCGTCGACGTCGCCGGGGGCGAGGCCGGCGTCGGCGAGGGCCTGGCGGATGACGCGCTGCTGGGCGAGGCCGTTGGGGGCGGTGAGGCCGTTGCTGGCGCCGTCCTGGTTGACGGCGGAGCCGCGCAGGACGGCGAGGACGCGGTGGCCGTTGCGGCGGGCGTCGGAGAGGCGTTCCAGCAGGAGCATGCCGGCGCCCTCGGCCCAGCCGGTGCCGTCGGCGTCGGCGGAGAAGGCCTTGCAGCGGCCGTCGGGCGCGAGTCCGCGCTGCCGGCTGAACGCGACGAAGGTGCCGGGGGTGGGCATGACGGAGACGCCGCCGGCCAGGGCGAGCGAGCACTCGCCGCGGCGCAGCGCGGCGGCGGCCAGGTGGAGGGCGACGAGGGAGCCGGAGCAGGCGGTGTCGACGGTGAGGGCGGGGCCCTCCAGGCCGAGGGCGTAGGAGATGCGGCCGGAGACGACGCTGGTGGCGTTGCCGGTGAGGAGGTAGCCCTCGTAGCCCTCGGGGGCCTCGTGGAGGCGGGGGCCGTACTCCTGCGGTTCGGCGCCGACGAACACGCCGACGCGGTCGCCGCGCACGGTGGCGGGGTCGATGCCGGCGCGTTCGAAGGCCTCCCAGCCGGTCTCCAGGGCGATGCGCTGCTGCGGGTCCATGGAGAGGGCCTCGCGGGGGGAGATCCCGAAGAAGCCGGCGTCGAAGCGGGCGGCGTCGTGGAGGAAGCCGCCCTCGCGGACGTAGGAGGTGCCGGGGCGGTCGGGGTCGGGGTCGTAGAGGGCGTCGAGGTCCCAGCCGCGGTCGGTGGGGAAGCCGGAGATGACGTCGCGGCCGTCGCTGACGACCTGCCACAGCTCCTCGGGGCTGGTGACGCCGCCGGGGTAGCGGCAGCTCATGGCGATGACGACGACCGGGTCGTCCTCGTCGGCGGCCCGGGGCGCGACGGACACGGGCGCCGCCTCGTCCGCCGTGCCGTCCGCCCCGGTCAGCAGGGCCCGCAGGTGGGCGGTCAGGGCGCGGGGGGTGGGGTGGTCGAAGACGACGGTGACGGGGAGGCCGGCGCCGGTGGCCTCGACGAGCCGCCGGTGGAGGGCGACGGAGGCCAGCGAGTCGAACCCGAGGTCCTTGAAGGACCGGTCCGGCCGGGCGGCCACGTCGTCCGCGAGGGCGGCCACGGTGTCGCCGTCCGGTTCGCTCCCGTCCCGTGCGAGGCCGGCGAGGACCTCGGCGGTCCCGGTGGCCACCAGCGCGGACAGGACGCGTTCCCGCTCGACCGCCGGCAGCCCCGACAGCTCCGAAAGCCCGGTCAGCCGCGTCATCGCCGTGGTCTCCACGACGCCTTCGGACCCGCTCATGCCCACTCCACCGTTCCTGCCGCGACTGTTCGTTGTCCTGCCCCGGTTCCGGCCGGGGGTCCTGCTAGTTGCCGGGGCCGACCGGCGTGCGCTGTGCCACGAGCCGCGTGACGGAGACGGTCTCCGCGCCGCGGACGACCGCCTCGACGGGTGCCGGGCGGCTGAGGAACAGCAGCAGGCTCGCGGTGGCCCCGTAGGCGCCCACGTTGGGCACGGTGACGAGGTCTCCCGGCGCCAGCACGGGCAGCTGGATGTCCCGGCCGAGGATGTCGCCGGGCGTGCACAGCGGGCCCACCAGGCTGGCGGTGCGCGTCTCGCGTCCGGGCTCCTCGTCGAGGCTCACGGCCAGCGGCAGCAGGCGGCCGAGGCCGGCCATGCCTCCGAGGGTGTTCACGCCGCCGTCGGCGACGTGGAAGGTCCGGCCGCGGCTCTCCTTGACGTTGGTGACCTCGACGACCAGTTCGCCGCAGTCGCCGACCAGGTAGCGGCCGGACTCGCAGGCGAGGTGGATCCCGCCGTCGCGCCACTGCGGCAGGTGGGTGTCGAGGGCGTCCTCCAGGGCCGCCCGCAGACCGGTGTAGACGGGCCGGTCGCCGGGGACGGCGTAGGGGGCGGCGAATCCGCCGCCGAGGTCGAGCACCCGCAGCGGCAGGCCGAGTTCGGTGTGGAGCGCCGCGGCCGTGGCGATGCTCTGCCGGAACTCCCGGATGAGGCCCTCCTCGTCCCGGGCGTTGCTCAGCGGGAAGAAGTGGAGGCCGACGAGGCGGGTGCCGGGGACGGCGGCGAGCTCGGCGGCCTGCCCGGCCAGGGTCTCGCGGTCGATGCCGAACTGCGAGGGGGCGCCGGTCATACGGATGCTGGTGGCGCCCGCGGAGGCCGTGTCGTTGATCCGCAGCAGGACGTCGGCGGTCACACCGTGCTCGCCGGCGATACGGCCCACGCGGCGCAGGTCGCCCAGGGACTCCACCGAGAAGGTGCGCACGCCCGCGGCGACGGCGCCGGTGAGCTCGACGGCGGTCTTGCCGGGGCCGCCGTAGAGGATCTCGGCGGCGGGGAAGCCGGCGGCGAGGGCGGCGGCGAGCTCGCCCTCGGAGCACACCTCGGCGCGGCAGGGGCCGTCGGGGATCTCGCGCAGGGCGCGGGCCAGGTCGGGATGCGGATTGGCCTTGAAGGAGTAGTAGACGGTGAAGCCGTCCGGCAGGGCGGCGCGCAGGTCCCGCCGGGCCGCGACGACGCGGTCCAGGTCGTAGACGTACAGCGGGGTGCCGTACGTCCGGGCGAGCTCGGCGGCGGTGGGGCGGGGGGCGGGCGTGCCGGTCATCGGGGGTCCTCCTCGACGAGGTCGGCCAGCCGGTCCTTGGCGGTCTTGCCGTTGGGGGTGAGCGGGAAGGTCTCCAGGACCCGGCACACGGACGGCACCTTGGCCGCCTCCAGGCGCTTGGCGAGCTCGCGCAGGACGACGCCGGGGGCCAGGTCGGTCACGGCGAACAGGACGAGGTCGCGGTCGGCGGTGGGCTGGAGCGCGGCGGCGTTGCGGACACCGGGGATGTCCATGGCCGCGGCCTCGATCTCGATGGTGCTCATGCGGATGCCCTTCCGCTTGAACATGTCGTCGCGGCGGCCGTCGAAGTAGAGGTAGCCGTCCTCGTCGAGGTGACCGAAGTCGCGGGTGTGCAGCCGGGTCTCGCCCGTCGTGGGGTCGGTCCGGAAGGTGCGGGCGGTGATCTCCGGGGCGCGCCAGTAGCCGGCCATCACGTGCGGGCCGACGGGCACGATCTCGCCGGTGCGGCCGGGCGGCAGCTCGGTGCCGTCCTCGTCGAGGATCAGCACGCGGGTACCGGGCAGCGGCAGGCCGACCGAGTCGGGGCGCTCGAGGTCCTGGTCCGGGGGCATGATGCTGACGCGCTTGCACTCGGTGATGCCGTACATCCGGGCCACCTTGGCGCCGGGGAAGACGGCGCGGAGCGCGTCGATGGTGGACTGGGGCAGGGCCGCGCCGGTGTTGGTGATGAGCCGTACGGAGCTGGGGCCGGGGTCGCGCTCGCCGAGCATGACGAGGAGCGAGGCGAGGGCGGGCACCACGGGCAGCACGGTGGTGCCGCTCTCGCGGATGCGGTCCAGGAGCGTGTACTCCGGCTCGGAGCCGGACAGCACCAGTTCGGCGCGGGCGTCGGCGCTGAGCAGCAGCTGGAAGAGGCCGTAGTCGAAGGGCAGCGGCAGCCGGACGTAGAAGACGTCGTCGGCGGTGTGGCCGAGCATGGAGCCGATGCCGCGCACGGCGAAGGAGATCTGCGCGTGGGGGCAGGCCACGGCCTTGGGGGCGGCGGTGGAGCCGGAGGTGTAGATGAGGACGGCCAGGGAGGTGGGGTCCACGGGGGCGGACTCGCGGGGCGGCTCGGGGAGCCGGGCCTCGACCTTCGCCCAGACGTCGCGGACGCCGTGCACGGGGGCTTCGGTGAGCCGGGCCATGGCGGCGGTCTGCTGGTCGCTGACGATGACCACGGTGGGTTCGCTGTCGGCCAGGACGGGGCCCAGGTGGTAGTCCTTCATGCCCGGGTTGATGGGGACGAGGACCGCGCCGCGGCGCGAGGTGCCGTAGAGCATCGCGGCCATCTCGCGCATGTTCGGCAGCCGCACCAGGACCCGGTCGCCGGGGCCGACGCCCTGCTCGGCGAGCCAGCCCTCGAAGGCGCGGCTGAGGGCGTCGAGTTCGGCGTAGGTCCAGGCGCCCTGCGCGTCGCGGACGGCCGGGGTGCCGGGGGCCGCGGCGACGGCCTCGTCCAGGAACCCGTGCACGGGCTTTTCCAACGTCACTGTCCTGATCTCCGATCGTTACCGGGGCCGGGTGGTGCCGGTGCCCGTTGCTGCGATTGCCGCTGACCGCCGGGGGGTTCAGCGCCCGGCGGCGCGGCTGCCCACCAGGGCGCCGGCGCGGGCCGTGAGACCGGTCCGGTCGGTCTTCCGGTTGGCGTTGAGGGGCAGCGCCGGCAGGTGCTCGTAGAACTTGGGCAGCGTGCCCGGCGGGAGCACCTGCCGCAGCTGCCGGGCGAACTGGGCGGGCGGGCGGGCCTCGCCGGTGTAGAAGACGACCAGTTCGAGGACGTCGCCGTGCCGGGCGGCGACGGTGACCGCGTCCTCCACGCCCGCGCAGCCGCGCACGGCGTGGTCGATCTCGGCGAGTTCGACGCGGATGCCCTGCACCTGGACCTGGTGGTCGATGCGCCCGAGGTAGGTGAGTTCGCCGTCGGGGGCGCTGCGGACCCAGTCGCCGGTGCGGTACCAGATGCGGCCGGCGCGGCGCGGGAACCGGTCGCCGCAGTCGGCCGGGTCGAGGTAGCCGACGGTGCGCTGGGGGCCGCTGATCCACAGTTCGCCCTCGGCGCCGTCCGGGCCCGTCACGTCCACGGGCTCGCCGTCCGTGCCGAGCAGCAGCCAGTCGTGGCCCTCGTGCACCCGGCCGATGGGGACCGCGCCGTGGACGCAGGCGTCCGGGGAGGTGGCGGGGTCCCAGCGGTGGGCGGTGACGGTGATGGTGAGCTCGGTGGGGCCGTAGAGGTTCTCCAGCGTGGAGCCGGGGGCGGCCCGCTGCCAGTCGACGGCGTCCTCGGCCTTGAGGGCCTCCCCCGCGAACAGGCTCCAGCGCAGCGTCGGCAGCGCCCCGGGGGCGAGCCCGCCGGTGCGGCGGACCAGGCGGATGGCGCTGGGCGTGGAGAACCAGACGGTCACGCCCTGCGTGGCGAGGAAGTCGGGCAGCGCGAACAGTGCCCCGGGGTCGACGGCGACCAGCGTCCCGCCGGAGCCCCACGCGGTGAACAGGTCGAACATCGCGCAGTCGAAGGTGAGGTCGAAGGTCTGCGAGAAGACGTCGCGCGGCGTGAAGTCGTAGCGCCGCTCGACCTGCCGGAAGTAGTGCTCGCAGGCGCCGTGGCTGATCGGTACGCCCTTGGGCCGGCCGGTGGAGCCGGAGGTGAAGAGGATGTACGCGGTGTCGCCGGGCTCGACGGTCCGGGGCTCGGTCAGGGCGTGCTCCGGCCGGGGTTCGACGGTGCCGGCGCCGGGGAGTTCCGGCACCAGCACCGGCAGGGTGCCGTCCGGGCCGAGCAGCCCGGGCAGCAGGTGTGCCGCGTCGGCGGCGGCGATCAGCGCCGTCACCCCGGCGGCCCGCAGCGTCGCCCGGTTGCGGGCCTCGGGGAAGCCGGGGTGCAGCGGCACCACGGCGGAGCCGGTGTAGAGGGCCGCGAGGGTGGCCGTGTAGGCGTCCACGGACTTGTTGCCGAGCACGCCGATGACGCCGGGGCGTCCACCGGTGGCCTCCAGCAGCGCTCCGGCCCAGGCCAGCGCGGTGCGGTGCAGCCGTTCATAGCCGATGGAACGGCCGTCGGCGCGCAGCGCCTCGCCGTCGCCGGCCAGGGCCAGGCCCCGCAGGAATCGTCCGTGCAGCCCGTATGCCGCGCCGTCGGTCATCTCGTCCACCGTTCCCGCTCGTGCCGTCCGGTCAGCCGTCGGCGCGGCCGGCCAGGCCGGCCAGCGTCTTCCACAGGACGCCGGGCGTCTCGAAGTTCTCCACGGTCAGCGCGCCGTCGCGGAAGCTGACCTCGTACGCGTCCTCCAGGGCGCCCACCAGCTCGACGATGCCCAGGGAGTCCAGGCCGACGTCGCGCAGGTTCATGTCGCCGGAGAGCTCCTCGTCGGGCGTCAGGAACGGCAGCCTGGCGCGCAGGATCTCCTCGAATCGCTGGTCCCACATGGTGTCCACAACCCCTCTTGTCGTGTCGGTCTACGGGTGCCGGGCGCCGCGTTCGGTACGGGCGGCGTCCGGAAGGTGCGGTGACGGGCGGCGCGTCAGGCCGGCAGCGGCGCGGGGATCCGGGGCCGCATCGCGGCGCGCGGATCGGCGGCCAGCACGTCGAAGGCGTTCACGGTGCGGCCGACCCGGCCGAAGAGGCTGTCGGGGCCGGCGACGCACACCCGGCCGACGCCGAGGCCGCGCAGGGTGTCCACCACGTCGGGCCAGCGCACCGGGCGCACCACGCCGTCGAGGATCAGCGTCCGCATGCCCTCGGCCGTCGTGACGACCGTGCCGTCCTGGTCGGCGACGACCGGCAGCCGGGGGTCGGCGAACCGGTAGCGCGGCAGGACCTCCTCCTCGACGGTGCGCCGGAGCGCGCCGAAGGCGGCGGAGTGCATGGGCGGCCGCATGGTGTACAGCGGCAGTCCGCCGAGGGACCGTACCCGTGCCTGGAAGTCCTCCAGCTCGCCCTCGCGCAGCGACAGCATGAAGAAGTCGTGGTCGAGGTGGCAGGAGATGTCGTACCAGGCGCCCCGCTCGTCCATCTCGGCGAGCACGGGGCGGAGTTCGTCCTCGGGGACGCGGACGAACGACAGGGTGACGACGTCCTGGTGCTCACGCGCGAAGTACTCGGCCTCGCAGCGGGCCAGACGGGCCGTCAGGTCGACGACGTCCTCGAACGACAGGGCGCCGCTGAACGCCGTCACGGCCTTCTGGCCGAAGCTCGGCCCGGTGCAGGCGACGGGTTCCACGCCGTGCCGTTCCCGGGCCCATTCGGCGAGGGCCAGGCAGTTCACCAGGAAGACGATCTGGGCGACTTCCGCGTAGTCGTCGCTCGATTCCCGGTACCGGTCGGCGAGGGAATAGCCGAGCACGTCCTCCGCGGATTTCCGCAGGCGCCGGGCGTGCGGATTGGTCAGCAGGAACCGGCTGACGTCGGAGTATTTCACCGGGCCCATTCCGGGAAACACCACCGCCGTTCCGGTGCGCTGTTCCGCGGGGGCGCCCCCGGCCGTGCGGGGGCGGTCCGCCATGTCGGGGGCCATTCAGCTGATCACGTCGTAGTGCCAGCAGTCCTCGGCCACCGGCACCGGCTCCTCGAACGTCTGGAGCGGCTTGCGGGGGTCGAAGGAGCCGCTGTGCCGGAAGGCGAGCAGCGTGCCGTCGTGGCGCAGGGCCAGCAGGTCGGGCCGGCCGTCGAGGTCGATGTCGGTGCTGGCGACGGTGCGGTACTGGTTCCAGCCCCGGGCGATCGTGTACCAGACGCCCTCGCCGGCGCCCTCGGCGCCGGCGAAGTCGTGGCCGTCGGCGAAGACGAAGATGTCCAGGTCGCCGTTGGTGCGCAGGACGACCAGGTCGAGGGTGCCGTTGCCGGTGACGTCCAGCATGGCGACGGGGAAGTCGTCCACGTCGACCGTGGTCAGCCGGCGAGGGGTCTTGTCCCAGGTGTCGTTGGGGAGGACCTCGCCGACGTGGCGGAACCAGTCGACGTGGCCGGCGTCCTTCTCGCGGCTGATGGTGTCGTCGCAGCCGGTGCCGCTGACATCGGCGGCGGCGAGCGTCTCCCACTCCTTGTCGTCCCGCTTGCCGGAGATCCGCAGCGGCTCGCCGAGGGTGTTCAGGCCGTCGAGGCCGCGGTTGGGCAGCAGGTAGAGGCCGTGCTCGCGGTTCTCCCCCTCGCCCGGGTTGATCTCGGCGATGCTGAACGCCAGCAGGTCGGCGCGGCCGTTGCCGCTGTCGAGCGGGCGCAGGAAGAAGAACCGGGGCCAGCCCAGGTCCTCGGCGATCTTCACCGGGGGGAGGAAGGTGTTCAGCCCGTCGAAGGTGCCGCTGTGCTGGCGGATGAACACCTCGCCGGTGTTTCCGTCCCGGAGCAGCAGATCGGGCCTGCCGTTACCGGTCCAGGAACGGCAGTTGCCGTTCGACATGTTTGCTGCCACGTCCTCCACACTCCCGTTCGTTTTTCGCGCGGCATCCTCGCCGCGCCGTCGTGCGCGGTTTCCCCGCGGAATTCCGGTCGCGTCCACCACGGCGCTTCCGTATTCCCGCCGGGAATCCACCGCAAGTCTCGCGGGGGCGGCGGCGTGAACACACCCCTAACCGCCCCCGTAGGGCCCCCTATTCGGCGCCCAGGTCGCGCAGCCGGCGGGCGAACGCCGCGGGCCGCGGGTGGTCGAACAGGTCGGTCAGCTTGAGCTTGACGCCGAACTCCCCCTCGATCCGCATGACCAGGGTGGCGCCGAGCAGCGAATGGCCGCCCGCGGCGAAGAAGTTGGTGTCCTCCACCACGTCCTCGCGCTGGAGCGCGTCGCGCCACAGGCCGATCAGGCGGGCCACGACCGGGTCGGCCGACTCCGCGGACCCGGCGGCGGGGGCCGCGGCCCCGGGCGCCGCGGCGCGGTGGCGCGCCACCTCGCGCGTCAGGGCCGGGTAGTCGACCTTGTCGTTGCCGGTCATCGGGAACGCCTCCACGGCGATGTACTCCTGCGGGACGGCGGACAGCGGCAGAGCGCCGCGGGCGTGCGCCCACAGCTCGTCCGCGGCCTCCGGCCGGCCGGGCGCCACCACGAACGCGGCGAGGACCGGCTCACCGGAGGGGTCCTCGGCGACGACGACGGCCGCCGCCCGTACGTCCGGGTGCTCCAGCAGGACGGACTCGACCTCGCCGAGCTCGATGCGGTTGCCGCGCAGCTTGATCTGCCGGTCGAGGCGGCCGAGGATCTCCAGCTCCCCCTCGGGGAGCCAGCGGGCCAGGTCGCCGGTGCGGTAGTGGCGCCCGTACTCCGGGTGGAGGGCGAACCGCTCCTCGGTCAGGGCGGGCCGGTCGTGGTAGCCGACCGCGACGCCCTCACCGGCGATGCACAGCTCGCCCCGGACGCCGGGCGGCAGTTCGCGGCCGTCGGGGCCGGCCACGAAGACGCGGGTGTTGGCGATCGGTGTGCCGACCCCGACCCGGCCCGTGCCGCCCGGGCGCACCCGGCCCGACGTGGACCAGATGGTGGTCTCGGTCGGCCCGTAGACGTTGCGCAGCTCGCAGCCGGTGGCGGCGAGGCGGGCGGCGAGGGCGGCGGGCAGGGGTTCGCCGCCGCTGAGCACGCGCAGCCCGGCCAGCCGGTCGGCGACCTCGGGCAGCACCAGGCGCCAGGTCGTGGGCGTGGCCTGGGCGATGGTGACGCCGTGGCGCTCCAGCAGCTCCCGCAGCACGGTGCCGCCGGTGCGCGCCTCGTCCGGGGCTACGGCCAGCCGGCCGCCGGTGACCAGCGGCAGCCAGAGCTCCAGCGCGGAGATGTCGAAGCTGAACGTCGTCAGCCACAGCGTCGTGTCGTCCGGGCCCGCCGCGAGCTCGTCGGCGAAGTGCGCGACGAGGTTGGCGAGCGCGCCGTGGCCGACGAGGGTGCCCTTGGGCCGGCCGGTGGAACCGGAGGTGTAGATGAGGTAGGCGAGGTCGTGGGGGCCGGCCAGGGCGGCGACGGCCTCCGGGTCGGGCAGGGGGCCCGGGTCCGTGGGCGGGGCGGGCACGGTCAGGACCGTACGGCCCTCGCCGGGCACCGTGACGCCGGGGCCGGCGAGCACGACGCCGGCGTCCGAGTCGGCGAGCTGGTAGGTGATGCGCTGCTCGGGGTGGTCGGGGTCGACGGGCAGGTAGGCGGCGCCGGCCAGCCAGACGCCGAGGACCGCGGCCGCCGTCTCCGGGCCGCGCCGGCCGGCCAGGGCGACCACGTCGCCCGCGCCGACGCCCGCGCCGCGCAGCAGGTCGCGGGTGGCCTCGGCGGCCGCCCACAGCTCGCGCCGGGTGACGCGCCGGTCGCCGTCCTCGACGGCCACCGCGTCCGGGTCGGCGATCACCGCGCGGGCGACGGCGACCGCCACGTTGGGCCACGGCACCTCGCGTCCGGTGGCGTTGGCGGTCGCGACGAGCAGGCGGTCCCGCTCGCAGCCGACGGGGACGGCGCCCACCGGCCGGTCGGCGTCCTCGCCGACGGCCAGCAGCAGCGCCTCGTAGCGGCTCACCATCAGCTCCACGTCGGCCCGGTCGAACACCTCGGTGCAGAACGCGGCCCGCACGGTCAGCGTGTCCGGGTGGGCGGTGACGAAGAACTCCAGGTCGAACTTGCTGAAGCCGTTCTCCACGGTCAGCTGGGTGGCCGGCTGCCCGTCGAGGGTGAAGTCCGCGGGGGCGGCCAGCGGCGCGTAGTTGAAGACGTGCCGGAAGAGGAGGTTGCGCCAGGAGGCGTCGGGCCGCTCGACGGAGTTCAGCAGCTCGTCGACGGGGTACGCGGCGTGCGCCATGCCGCCCAGGAACATCCCGCGGGCGCGGGCGACCAGCTCGCGGAAGGTCTCCTCCGGGTCGACGGCCAGCCGCAGCGTCAGCACGTTGATGTGGTAGCCGAGCGCCCGCTGGGCGCCGGAGTCCCGCAGGCTCACCGGCGAGCCGACCGTGAGGTCCGGGCCGGCGCCGTGCCCCGCCAGCAGCAGGTAGTAGGCGGCCAGCAGCACCACGGCCTCGGGGGCGCGCAGCTCGCGCGCCAGCCGCGCCACGACCTCCTTGACGCCGGGCGCGAGACGTACGGTCACCTCGTCGCCGGCCAGGGTGGTGACCGCGCCGCCCTGCCGCTCGTTGCCCAGGCCCAGCCCGTCGGCCCGGAACCCGGCCAGCCGCTCGCGCCAGTAGGCGGCGGCCTCCGGACCGGCCTCGGGCTCACGCCAGACGGGCACCTCGTCCCGCAGCCCCTCCGGGGCCCGGCGGCCGGAGACGAACGCCTCGTACAGGGCGGTGAACTCGCCCAGCAGCAGCTGGGCGGACATGCCGTCGAAGACCGAGTGGTGCACGGCCACGCACAGCGCGTCGCCGTCCGCGTGCCCCAGCAGCCGGGCCCGCACCAGGAGCGAGCCGTCCTGCCGGAAGGGCTCCGCGATGAACGGCCGCAGCTCGTCGGCCACGGTGCCGCCGCGCGACGCGGCCTCCTCCAGGACCACCTTGACGGCGGCGGGCTCCGGCGTCCGGGCCCACAGGCCGTCGCCGTCGGCGTGGAAGACGGTGCGCAGCACGGCGTGCCGGGCGAGCAGGTGGTCCAGGACCTCCTGGACCACCGTGGGTTCCAGCTCGCCGTCCACCTGGAAGACCACCGACAGGTTGTTGACGCCGGTCTCGGGAACGAACTTTTCGAGGAGCCACAGGGCCTCCTCCTTGCGGGTGGCGGGGCGCCGCATGGCTCTTCCTTCCCGTCCTTCCTGGGATTACCGCTGCAGCAGGTCGCGCACGGTCGCGGCGACGGCGTCCGAGCGGAGCAGCTGGGCGTGCTCGGTGTCGAAACGGATCTCGCGGGCGACCAGCGGGGAGTCCTCGCCGGCCGGCGAACGGTCCGCGTTGAGGCCGCTGCGCGGGCTCGACGAGGTGATGGCGGTGGCCCGCAGCCAGCCCTCCCGCACGTCCAGCTGGTCGGCGACGGAGAGGTAGGAGATGAACGAGGAGAACAGCCCGATCATCTCCTCGGTGCGCTCCGCGTCCAGCCCGAGCCGGCCGAAGGCGTCGGTGGCGACCGAGCGGAAGACCCGGTGGAGGCCGGCCGCGTACCCGCCGACGTCCTCCCCGAGCTCCTCCATCAGCCGCAGCGAGGTCTCCCGGACGCGGGTGATCTCCTCCGGCGACAGAACGGTCGCCAGGTTGCCAAGGAGCTTCTCGAACTGCCAGTACAGGGTGGGGACCGTCGCCTGCTCGGGGTCGAACAGCACGAGGACGGGCGGCTCCTCCTGGCGGCGGGCGGCCTCCTCGGCGAGCGCGGCCGCGTACACGCCGCCGACGCAGAAGCCGAGCACACCGCGGACGACGAGGCCGCTGGCGGCCAGCTCCGCGCCCCACCGCTCGATGTAGCCGGCGCCGGTGACGCCGTCCTCGGGCGAGACGACGGGCGGCACGGTCTGCCAGAACGAGCGAGAGTCGCCCAGCAGCGGCGCGAGGTCGGTGAACTGCGCCTCGGGGCGGCCCGTGGCGGGGAAGTCGGCGGCGATCACCACCTCATTGCTGTCGGCGCTGGTGACAATGTTCCACGAGGTGGGAATTCCCATGGGGTTGTTTCTCCCGAGAAGGCGCACCGGACGGAATGACCGGCTTGTGGAGGCTATGGCGGGTGGGTGGGGCGGGGACACCCCTAGGGGGCCGCACAGGCCCCCTAGGCTGCCCTTACGCGGCGTCGAGGCCGGCGGGCGCGTCGAGGCCGTCGAGGAAGGAGCGCATGACGGTGTCGAACCGCTCGGGCTCCTCCACGTGCGGCATGTGGCTGGACTCCTCGAAGACCTCCCAGCGCACGTCCGGGATGTGGTCGGCGAAGGGCTGCACGCAGCGCTGCGTGGCCTCGTCGTGCCGCCCGGAGATCACCAGCGTGGGCACGTCGATCGAGGGCAGGCGGTCGATCACCGACCAGTCCTTGAGGCTGCCGATGACGTGGAACTCGTTGGGGCCGTTCATCGTGTGGTAGACGGTCGGGTCGTTGTAGATCTCCATGAACGACGCGGTGACCTCGCGCGGCCAGGGGTCGAGCCGGCACACGTGCCGGCCGTAGAACTCCAGCGTGGCCTGCCAGTACTCGGCGCTGCCGGTGGTACCGGCCCGCTCGTGCCGCAGCAGCGTCTCCTGCGTCGCGGGCGGCAGCGCGGCCCGCAGCACCGCCATCTCCTCCAGCCATACGGGGTACGAGGCCGGGGAGTTGGCCAGCACCAGGCCGCGCAGCCCGGCGGGCCGGGCGGCGGCGTGCTCGGCCGCGAGCACCCCGCCCCACGACTGCCCGAACAGCACGTAGTCGTCGGCGATGCCGAGGTGGCCGAGGAGGTTGTCCAGCTCGTCGAGGAAGAGCGGCACGGTCCAGAAGTCCGCGCCCTCGCCGGGCAGATGGGTGGACCCGCCGTTGCCGAGCTGGTCGTAGTGGACGACCGGCCGGCCGTCCTCGGCGAGGGCGGCCAGGCGCAGCAGGTAGTCGTGGGTGCTGCCGGGTCCGCCGTGCACGGCGACGAGCGGGGTCCGGCCGGACGTCAGGTCACCGGTGACCCGGTACCAGGTCCGGTGCGCGCCGAAGGGCGCGTGTCCCTTGGTGGTGGGCGGAAAAGACACGGATTTCACTTTCGTCGGGGGGTCGGGGGTCGGGGACGGGCGGCGTCAGGCGGCGGGGGCGGACAGGGTCCTGAGGTGGTCCACCAGGGCCGCCGGGGTCGGGTGCTCGTACATCACGTCGGCGGCCAGCCGCGAGCCGAAGACGGCGCCGAGGCGCCCGCCCAGTTCCACGGCCGACAGGGAGGACATGCCCATGTCGAAGAACGGGACGTCGGCCTCCACCTCCTCGGCGGAGGCGTGCCCCAGGGCGACGGCCGTCTCGGTACGGACGACGTCGAGCGCGGCGGCCGTCCAGTCCTCGCCGGTCAGCCCGGCGAGACGCCGCCGGGCGGCCTCGACCCGGCCCTCGGTGCCCCCGTCCTCGGCGTCGGCGTCGCCGTCCGCCCCGGTCGGAGCCCCGTCGGAGACGGCGTCCCGCTCGCGGCGCCGCCAGGCGGCGAGCAGCGGCAGCACCTCGCCGAGGACGTCCCGCCCGGTGGTGCTGTCGACCTCCAGGGCCTTGGCGAGGGCGGACAGGTCACCGGCGTCCACGGCCTCCCAGAAGCCCGACTCGGCGGACGTACGGCTCGCCGCGGCGGGGGCGGCGGGCCGCTCGGGGGCGTCCGGCCAGTAGCGGCGGCGCTGGAAGGCGTACGTGGGCAGGTCGGCGCCGGCCGTGCCGGCCGCCGGCCCGTGGAAGGCGGCCCAGTCGACCCGGACGCCCCGGTTGTGGAGCTGGGCGAGAGCCGTCACCAGGGCCCGCTCCTCGCCGCGGTCGCGGCGCAGGACGGGCAGGAACGCGGCGCCGGAGGCCACCGAGTCCCGGCCCATGGCGGAGAGGACGGCGTCGGGGCCGAGCTCCAGGTACGTACGGACGCCCTGGTTCTCCAGAGAACCGACGATGTCGGCGAAGCGGACGGCGTCGCGGACGTGGTCCACCCAGTAGGACGGGGAGGTCACGTCGCCGGAGGCGACGACGACGGGGACGGCCGGGGCGGAGAAGGTGAGCCCCTCCACGACCTGCCGGAAGTCCTCCAGCATCGGGTCCATCAGCGGCGAGTGGAAGGCGTGCGAGACACGAAGACGCTTCGTCTTCACACCCTGCCCGCCCAGCGTCTCCGCGATCTCCAGAACGGTGGCCTCCGCACCGGAGATGACCACGGACAGCGGCCCGTTGACGGCGGCGACACCGACCTCGGCCTCACGGCCGACGAGGAACGGCAGGACCGTTTCCTCCGACGCCTGGACCGACACCATCGCACCGCCCGCCGGAAGCGCCTGCATCAGACGACCACGAGCCGTGACGAGCAGCGCCGCATCGGTCAGAGACAGCACACCCGCCACATGAGCAGCGGCGATCTCGCCCACCGAGTGACCCGCCAGGAAGTCCGGCCGGACACCCCACGACTCGACGAGACGGAACAGCGCCACCTCGACCGCGAACAGCGCGGCCTGCGTGTACTCCGTCCGGTCCAGTGCCTCGCCGTCCTCGTCGATCACCTCCCGGAGCGGGCGCTCCAGGTGGCGGTCCAGTTCGGCGCAGGTCGCGTCGAACGCCTCGGCGTAGACGGGGTGGAGGCCGTACAGCTCACTGCCCATCCCCGTGCGCTGGGCGCCCTGCCCCGTGAAGAGGAAGGCGAGGGCACCCGGAGCCGCCTCGTCCTGGACGACCTGGGCGGAGGGGGCCCCGGAGGCGAGGGCCTCCAGGCCGGCGAGGAGCTCCTCGTGGTCGCGTCCGACGACGGCCGCGCGGTGCTTGAACGCGGCGCGGGTGGTGGCCAGCGCGCGGGCCACCTCGGCCGGTGCGGCGCCGGGCCGCTCGGCGAGGTGGGCGCGCAGCCGCTCGGCCTGGGCGCGCAGGCCGCGCCGACCGCTCGCCGACAGCAGCCAGGGCACGTCGCCCGCGCGGGCGGGGGCCGTGGCGGTCGCCGGTTCGGCGGTGCGCGGGGCCTCTTCGAGGATGGTGTGGGCGTTGGTGCCGCTGATACCGAAGGAGGACACGGCCGCCCGGCGGGGGCGTCCGGTCTCCGGCCAGGGGCGGGCCTCGGTCAGGAGGCGCACGGCGCCCTCGGACCAGTCCACGTGCGGCGTCGGCTCGTCCACGTGCAGCGTCCGCGGCAGGACACCCTCCCGCATCGCCATGACCATCTTGATGATCCCGGCGACACCGGCGGCGGCCTGCGTGTGGCCGAGGTTGGACTTCAGGGAGCCCAGCCACAGGGGCTCGTCGGCCGGCCGGTCCTGGCCGTACGTGGCGAGCAGCGCCTGCGCCTCGATCGGGTCGCCCAGCGTCGTACCCGTACCGTGCGCCTCGACCGCGTCGACCTGGTCGGCGGACAGCCGGGCCCCGGCGAGCGCCTCCTGGATCAGGCGCTGCTGCGCCGGGCCGTTGGGGGCGGTCATGCCGTTGCTGGCACCGTCCTGGTTGACGGCCGAGCCACGCACCACGGCGAGGACCGGGTGCCCGTTGCGGCGCGCGTCGGACAGCCGCTCGACGAGCAGCACGCCCACGCCCTCGCTCCAGCCGGTGCCGTCGGCCGCGCCGGCGAAGGACTTGCACCGGCCGTCGGGGGCCAGACCGCTCTGCCGCCCGAAGTCGAGGAACGCGCCGGGCGTGGCCAGTACGGTGACGCCGCCGGCGAGGGCCATCGTGCAGTCGCCGTTGCGCAGCGCCTGCACGGCCAGGTGCAGGGCGACCAGCGACGACGAGCACGCGGTGTCCACCGTCATCGCCGGGCCCTCCAGCCCGAAGTGGTACGACACGCGCCCGGAGAGGACGCCGCCGGAGGTGCCGGTGCCGATGAAGCCGCCGACGTCCGCCTGCGTCCCGGTGAGATGGGAGACGTAGTCGTGGTACATGAGGCCGCCGAACACGCCGGTCCTGCTGCCGCGCACGGAGTGCGGGTCGATGCCGGCGCGCTCGAACGCCTCCCAGGACGTCTCCAGGAAGAGCCGCTGCTGGGGGTCCATCGCGAGGGCCTCGCGCGGCGAGATGCCGAAGAAGCCGGCGTCGAACTGGGCTGCGTCGTATAGGAATCCGCCCTTCTTCGTGTAGCCGTCGCCCATGGCGCGCAGCTCGGCCAGCGGCCAGTTGCGGTCCTCGGGGAAGCCGGAGACGGCGTCGCCGCCCTCGGCGACCAGGCGCCAGAGGTCCTCGGGGGAGGTCACGCCGCCGGGGAAGCGGCAGGCCATGGCGACGATCGCGATCGGCTCGTCGGCGCGCGACGCCGTGCGGACGCGCGCGGGCCGGGCGCCGCCGGCCGTCCCGGTGAGGCGGCCGTCCAGGTGCGCCGCGACGGCGGTCGGGTTGGGGTGGTCGAAGATGAGCGTGGCGGGCAGCCGCAGCCCGGTGGCGGCGGCCAGCCGGTTGCGGAACTCGACGGCGGTCAGCGAGTCGAAGCCGGTCTCGCCGAAGGCACGGTCCGGTTCGACGGCGGCCGGGCCGCTGTGCCCGAGGACCGCGGCGACCTGGGTGCGTACGAGGTCCAGCAGGATGCGGGCGCGCTCCTCGGTGGAGGCGTCCGCGAGGCTCTGCTCGAGGACCGAGGCCGAGGCGGAGCCGGCCTCGACCCGGCGGCGGGCGGGGACGCGCACGAGCCCGCGCAGCAGCGGGGGCACCGGGCCGCCGTCGGCCTGGGCGCGGTGGCCGGCGAGGTCCAGCTTGGCGGGGACGAGCACGGCGTCGCCGTCGGCGACGGCGGCGTCGAGGAGCGCGAGCCCCTCCGCCGAGGACAGCCCGCTCAGGCCGGACCGGTTCATGCGCTCCACGTCGGCGTCGTCGAGCCGGCCGGTGAGCCCGCTGCGCTCCTCCCACATGCCCCAGGCGAGGGAGACGCCGGGGAGTCCGAGGCCGCGGCGGTGCCGGGCGAGCGCGTCGGCGTAGGCGTTGGCCGCCGCGTAGTTGGCCTGTCCCGCGGCGCCGAAGACGCCGGCCGCCGACGAGAACAGCACGAACGCGCTCAGGTCGAGCCCGAGTTCGCGCGTGACCTCGTGGAGGACGCGGGCGGCCTCGGCCTTGGGCCGCAGGACGGTGTCGAGCCGCTCGGGGGTGAGGGAGTCGACGACGCCGTCGTCCAGGACGCCCGCCGTGTGCACGACGCCCGTGACGGGGTGCCGGCGCAGCAGGTCCGTGAGGGCCTCCCGGTCGGCGGCGTCGCAGGCCACGAGGGTCACGTCGGCGCCCAGGGCGGTGAGTTCGTCGCGGAGCCCGGCGGCGCCGGGCGCATCGGGGCCCCGGCGGCTGGTGAGGACCAGGCCGCGGACGCCGTGCTCGGCGACCAGGTGCCGGGCGACGAGGCCGCCGAGGGTACCGGTGGCACCGGTGACGAGCACCGGGCCCGTACCCCAGGGGGACACCGCCGGCTCCGTGGCGCGGGCGACGCGGTCCAGCCGCGGCACGCGCACCGTGCCCTCGCGCAGGGCCAGCTGCGGCTCGTCGGTGGCCAGCGCGGCGGCCAGCGCGTCGTACGAGCCGGCGGCGGCGTCCACGTCCAGCAGGACGAACCGGCCGGGGTGCTCCGACTGGGCCGAGCGCACCAGGCCCCACAGGGCGGCCTGGGCCGGGTCGGTCACCTCGGCGTCCTCGTCCGTGGCGACGGCGCCCCGGGTCACGACGACCAGGCGGGACGACGCGAACCGCTCGTCGGTGAGCCAGGACAGCACCCGGGCCAGGCCCTGGTGCGCGGTGGTGCGCAGGTCGGCGCCGGCCTCGGGGAAGACCAGCACGTCGCCCGACGGCTCGACCGTGTCGAAGCCGTCATGCACGTCGAGCCGCGCGTCCAGGTGCGTGTGGAGACCGGCGGGCACGGCGCCCACCGCCGTGAGGCGGCCGGTGTGCCCGGCGCCCAGGGGGGCGACGGGGACGGTGGGCCAGGCCACGCGGAACAGCGCGTCGTGGTGGACGGTACGGGCCGCCGTGAGCGCGGCGGCCGACGTCTGTCGCAGCGTCAGGGCCTCGGCGGAGGCGACGACGGTGCCGGTGGGGTCGGCGACGGTCACGGCGACCGCGCCGGTACCGGCGGGCGCGAGGCGCACCCGCAGCGCGGTGGCGCCGGACGCGCGCAGGGCCACGCCCTCCCAGGCGAACGGCAGCCACGGGCCGTCCCCGCCCTGCCGCGCACCGGGCAGCACCACGCCGAGGGTCAGCGGGTGCAGGGCGGCGTCCAGCAGCGCCGGGTGGAGGCCGAACCCGGCCGCGTCCACGCCCTCGGGCAGGGCGACCTCGGCGAACACCTCGTCGCCGCGCCGCCAGGCCCGGCGCAGGCCCTGGAAGGCGGGCCCGTAGGTCATGCCCGCACCGGCGAGGCCGTCGTAGAACCCGTCCAGGGCGAGGGGGTCGGCATCGGCGGGCGGCCAGGCGCCCGTCTCGAAGGCGGTCTTGGGCGCGGCGGGGGCCAGGACGCCGGTGGCGTGCCGGGTCCACGGCTCGTCGGCCGCGACGTCCTCGGCCCGGGAGTGGACGGTGAGGGTACGGTGCCCGGCCTCGTCGGGGGTGCCCACGGCGATCTGGAGGTGGATGCCGCCGCGTTCGGGCAGCACCAGCGGCGCCTCCAGGGTCAGCTCCTCGACCAGCGCGCAACCGACCTCGTCACCGGCACGGACGGCCAGCTCGACGAACGCCGTACCCGGCACGAGGACCGCACCCGCCACCTGGTGATCCACCAGCCAGCCGTGCGTCGCACGCGACAACCGGCCCGTCAGCAGCACACCCTCACCATCGGCCAGCACCACCGCCGCACCCAGCAGCGGATGACCGGCCGAACCCAGGCCCGCCGACGTCACGTCACCGGTCGACGCGACCGCCTTCGGCCAGTAGCGCTCACGCTGGAACGCGTAAGCCGGAAGATCCACACGAGGACCCGCGTCACGACCACCGAACACCCCATTCCAGTCCACATGGACGCCACGGGCGTGGGCCTCGCCGAGCGAGACCATGAACCGCTCCGGGCCGCCCTCGTCACGCCGCAGGGTGCCCAGCACCACCGCGTCCGTGCCGTCGAGCGTCTCCTGCACCGGAACCGTCAGCACCGGGTGGGCGCTGACCTCGATGAAGGCACCGAAGCCCTGTGCGGACAGCGCCGTGACGGCGTCCGCGAGCCCGACGGTCTGCCGCAGGTTGCGGTACCAGTACTCGGCGTCGGTGACGGCACCGGACAGCCACTCCCCCGTCACCGTCGAGAAGAACGGCACCTGGGGGGCCAGCGGGGTCACCGGGGCGAGGAGCTCCAGCAGCCGCTCGTGGATCTCCTCCACCTGCGCCGAGTGCGACGCGTAGTCGACGGGGATGCGACGGGCGCGGACGCCGTCGGCCTCGCAGCGGGCCATCAGCTCGTCGAGAGCCGCCACCTCGCCCGAGACGACCACGGACGACGGGCCGTTGACCGCGGCCACCGACAGACGGTCGCCCCAGGTCGCGAGCCGTTCCCGCACCTCGGTCACCGGCAGGGGCACGGACACCATGCCGCCGCGCCCGGCCAGCACCCCGAGGGCCTGGCTGCGCAGCGCCACCACGCGCGCACCGTCCTCCAGGGACAACGCACCCGCGACCACAGCGGCAGCGATCTCACCCTGCGAATGACCCACCACGGCCGACGGCACGACACCGTACGAACGCCACACCTCGGCCAGGGACACCATCACGGCCCACAGAGCGGGCTGGACGACATCCACCCGGTCGAAACCAGGAGCACCCTCGGCACCGCGCAGGACGTCGGTCAGCGACCAGTCCACGAACGGGGTCAGCGCACGCTCACACGCCGCCACCCGCTCCGCGAACACCTCGTTCGACTCCAGCAGACCGACAGCCATCCCCACCCACTGCGAACCCTGACCCGGGAACACGAAGGCGGTCTCGCCCGTGGCGACCGCGGTGCCCTCGGCGAGCCGGGGGGCGGGGAGGCCCTCGGCGAGGGCCTTGAGGCCCGCGAGGAGCTGGTCGCGGTCGGAGCCGACGACCACGGCACGGCGCTCCAGGGCGCCGCGCGTCGTGGCCAGGGCGCGTCCGACGTCGACGGGGTCCAGCGACGGGCGGGCCTCGGCGAACTCCGCCAGCCGCGCCGCCTGGGCGCGCAGCGCACCGGCACCGCGCGCCGACACCACCCACGGCACCGCACCGCCGGCGACGCGCGGCGCCTCGACGGCCTCCGCGGGCTCCTCGGCCGGCGCCTCCTCCAGGATGAGGTGGGCGTTGGTGCCGCTGATACCGAAGGACGAGACACCGGCACGACGCGGCTCGCCGGCCGTCGCCCACGGGCGGGCCTCGGTGAGCAGCTCCACCGCACCCGCCGACCAGTCGACGTGGGACGTCGGCTCGTCGACGTGGAGCGTCTGCGGAAGGACGCCGGCGCGCATGGCCATGACCATCTTCATGACGCCCGCGATGCCGGCGGCGGCCTGGGCGTGGCCGATGTTGGACTTCAGCGAGCCCAGCCACAGGGGCCGGCCCTCGGGCCGGTCCTGACCGTAGGCGGCGATGAGGGCCTGGGCCTCGATCGGGTCGCCGAGCTTGGTGGCGGTGCCGTGCGCCTCGACGGCGTCGACGTGCTCGGCGGAGAGCCGGGCGTTGGCGAGCGCGGCACGGATGACGCGCTGCTGCGCCGGGCCGTTGGGCGCCGTCAGACCGTTCGAAGCGCCGTCCTGGTTGATGGCGGAGCCACGGATGACCGCCAGCACGCGGTGACCGTTCTTCCGCGCGTCGGAGAGCCGCTCGACGAGGACGACGCCGACGCCCTCGGCGAAGCCGGTGCCGTCCGCGGCCTCGGCGAAGGCCCGGCAGCGGCCGTCGGGGGCCAGGCCGCGCAGCTTGCCGAAGTCCATGAACTGGCCGGGGGTGGAGATGACGGTGACGCCACCGGCGACGGCCATCGTGCACTCGCCGTTGCGCAGCGCCTGGACGGCCAGGTGGAGGGCCACCAGCGACGACGAGCAGGCGGTGTCGACGGTGACCGCCGGGCCCTCCAGGCCCAGCACGTACGACACACGGCCCGACACGACGCTGCCGCCGACGCCGGTCATCAGATAGCCCTTGGCGGCCTCCGGGGCGCGCTGGATGACCGAGACGTAGTCGGCGCTGTTGGCGCCCATGAAGACGCCGGTGCGGCTGCCCCGCAGGGTGGCGGGGTCGATGCCGGCGTGCTCCAGGGCGTGCCAGGACGACTCGAGCACGAGGCGCTGCTGGGGGTCCATGGAGACGGCCTCGCGCGGCGAGATGCCGAAGAACCCGGCGTCGAACTCCGTCGCGTCGTGGACGAAGCCACCGTCGCGGACGGAGGCGGAACCACCCCCGCCGTCGACGTCGTACATCTTCTCCAGGTCCCAGCCGCGGTCGGTGGGCAGCCCGGAGATGCCGTCGCCGCCGGTGGCGACGAGGTCCCACAGCTCCTCGGGGGAGGTGACGCCGCCGGGGTAGCGGCAGGCCATGCCGACGATCGCGATCGGCTCCCGGGAGCGGTCCTCGACGTCGCGCAGCCGCTGCCGGGTCTGGTGCAGGTCGCCCGCGACCTTCTTGAGGTAGTCGACCAGTTTCTGTTCGTTGGACTCGTTGGTGGTCATGTTCCGTCGCCCTCCCTGTGAGCGTGTGGCGGTGGTCAGAAGAGGCCGAGCTCGTTGTCGATGAAGCTGAGGACTTCGTCGGCGGTGGTCGCCGACTCGAGCCGGGTGCTCGCGTCCTCGGTACCGGCGGGGGCGTGCCGGTCCTTCCACTCCGACAGCAGGGCTTGCAGACGAGAAGTGATCTCCGCGTGGGCGGCGGCGTCGTCCGAGGCGCCGCTGGACGCCAGGGTGACGGCCAGCCGATCGAGTTCGCCGAGCACGGCGACGGACGGGTCGGTCTCCTCCGGCACCAGCGCCTGCCGCAGGTACGCGGCGAGGGCGGCGGGCGTCGGGTAGTCGAAGACCAGGGTGGCGGGCAGCCGCAGCCCGGTGGCGGCGCCCAGCCGGTTCCGGAGCTCGACGGCGGTCAGCGAGTCGAAGCCGATCTCGTTGAAGGCGCGCCCGCCCTCCACGGCCTCGGGCCCGGCGTGGCCGAGCACGGCCGCCGCCTGGGTCCGGACGAAGGTCAGCAGGACCCGCTCGCGGTCCGCCTCGGGCGTGGCCGCCAGCGTCTGCTGGAAGCCCTCGGCGGCCTGCGCGCCGGCCTCCAGGGCCCGGCGCGAGGGACCGCGGACGAGGCCGCGCAGCAGGGGCGGCACCATGTCCGCCGACGGCACCCGGCGGAACGCCGCCAGGTCCAGGCGGACCGGGACCAGCAGCGCCTCGTCGAGGCCCGCCGCCAGGTCGTACAGCGCCAGACCGGTCTCCGAGGTGAGGGGCCGGACGCCCGAGCGGCGCATCCGCAGCACGTCCGCCTCGTCCATCTGCCCGGTCATGCCGCTGGTCTGGGCCCACAGGCCCCAGGCCAGGGAGGTGGCGGGCAGGCCGAGGGCCCGCCGGTGGTGGGCGAGGGCGTCCAGGAACACGTTGGCCGCGGCGTAGTTGCCCTGGCCCGGGCCGCCGAAGACGCCCGCCGCGCCGGAGAACAGCACGAAGTGGCGCAGATCGAGGTCGCGGGTCAGCTCGTGGAGGTTCCACGCCGCGTCGGCCTTGGGCCGGAACACGGTGGCGATCCGCTCCGGGTCGAGCGACTCGATGACACCGTCGTCGAGGACACCGGCGGTGTGCACGACACCGGTGAGCGGGTGCTCGTCCGGTACGGAGGCCAGCAGCGCCGCCAGCGCCTCACGGTCGGCCGCGTCGCAGGCCGCGACGGTCACGGTCGCTCCGAGAGCGGTCAGCTCCTCGCACAGCTCGGCCGCGCCCGGCGCGTCGGCGCCCCGGCGGCTGGTGAGCAGCAGGTGGCGTACGCCGTGCTCGGTGACCAGGTGACGGGCCAGCAGCCCGCCGAGGGTGCCGGTGCCGCCGGTGACGAGGACGGTGCCCTCCGGGTCGGCCCCGGCCGGCATGGTCAGGACGACCTTGCCGACGTGCTGGGCCTGCGCCAGGTGACGGAACGCCTCCGGCGCCCGCCGTACGTCCCAGCAGGTCACCGGGAGCGGGCGCAGCCCCGCGGAGTCGACCAGGCGGACGGCGTCGGCCAGCACCTGACCGTTGGCCTGCGGGCCGGCCTCACTGAGGTCGAAGGTCCAGTACTCCACGCCCGGGTACCAGCCGGCGACCTCGTCGGCCTCGCGGACGTCGACCTTGCCCATCTCGACGAACCGGCCGCCCCGCGGCAGCAGACGGAGCGAGGCGTCGACGAACTCGCCGGTGAGCGAGTCGAGGACGACGTCCATGCCCTCGCCGCCGGTGGCGTCGAGGAACTGCTGCTCGAAGTCGAGGGTGCGGGAGTTGGCGATGTGGGCGTCGTCCAGACCCAGCGCCCGCAGGGTGTCCCACTTGCCGGGGCTCGCCGTTCCGTACACCTCGGCACCAAGGTGCTGGGCCAGCTGCACGGCGGCCATACCGACACCACCGGCCGCGGCGTGGATCAGCACCTTCTCGCCCGCCTGGAGATCGGCGAGTTCGACGAGGGCGTGGTACGCGGTGGAGAAGACGATGGGCGCGCCGGCGGCCTCCTCGAAGGTCCAGTCGCCGGGCATGTGGGCGAGCATGCGGTGCTCGGCCACGGCCACCGGACCGAACGCCTTCGGGAAGATGCCCATCACCCTGTCGCCGGGGGCGAACCGGGTGACGCCCGGGCCGGTCTCCAGGACCACGCCCGCGCCCTCGCCACCGATGGAACCGGTACCGGGGTACATGTCGAGCGCCATGAGGGCGTCGCGGAAGTTCATTCCGGCCGCCCGCACCGCGAGCCGCACCTGACCCTCGCCGAGCGGCGCGACCGCCTCCGCGGCGGGCACGAGCGCCAGGTTCTCCAGCGTGCCGCGCGCCGTGAGGTCGAGCCGCCAGGCGGCGGCGTCGGCCGGCGGAGCCAGCTCCTGGGAGGCGGCGGGACGGGCCAGCCGCGGCGCGTACACCTCACCGTCCCGTACGGCGATCTGCGGCTCACCGGCGACGGCCAGCGCACCGGCCAGCGCGGCGGCGGAGGACTCCGCGCCGTCGATGTCCAGCAGCGCGAACCGGCCCGGGTTCTCCGTCTGGGCCGAGCGGACCAGACCCCAGACGGGCGCGTGCGTCAGGTCGGTGGTCTCCTCGCCGGCCGGCGCGCTGACGGCGCCGCGGGTGACGACGGCCAGCCGCGCCTCGGCGAACCGCTCGTCGGCCAGCCAGTCCTGCGCCACGGCCAGGACGCGGGCCACGGCGGCACGGGACGCCTCCGGCTGTCCCGCCACCGGCCCGGCGACGGACGGGCAGCCCAGCAGCACCACGTCGGGCACGGGCGCCCCGGCGGCCACGGCCTCACCGGCGGCGGCCAGGTCCGCGTAGGCCTCGGCGCGGATGCCGGACGCCTTCAGCGCGGCACCCAGGCCCAGCTCGTCGGCGCCCAGCAGCGCGTAACGGACCGCGCCGGAGGGCTTCTCCGTCGCGATGCCGCTCCACAGGAGCCGGAACATGGCGTCCGCGCCGGCGTTCCGCGCCGCGCCGAGCGCGTCGGCGGACATGGGCCGCAGGCTCAGCGACGCCGCCGAGGCGACGACGGTGCCGGCGGGGTCGGCGACGGTCACGGCGACCGCGCCGGTCCCGGCGGGCGCGAGGTGCACCCGCAGCGCGGTGGCGCCGGACGCGCGCAGGGCCACGCCCTCCCAGGCGAACGGCAGCCACGGGCCGCCGCCGTCCCGACCCGCGTCCGGCAGGACCACGCCCAGGGTCAGCGGGTGCAGGGCCGCGTCCAGCAGCGCCGGGTGGAGGCCGAACCCGGACGCGTCCACGCCCTTGGGCAGGGCTACGTCGGCGAAGAGCTCGTCGCCGCGACGCCACACGGTACGGACGCCCTGGAAGGCGGGCCCGTACGTCATACCGACGCCCGCGAGGCCGTCGTAGAACGCGTCCAGGGGGAGAGCCTCCGCGTCGGCGGGCGGCCAGGCGCCGGCCCCCGCGAAGGGGGCGCCGGCGGCGGACTCCTCGGCGAGGAGACCGGTCGCGTGCCGCGTCCAGGACTCGTCCTCGGCGGCGTCCTCGGCACGGGAGAACACGTCGAGCGTGCGACGGCCGGTGCCGTCGTCCGCGCCCACCTTCAACTGGAGGTGGATGCCACCGCGTTCGGGCAGCACCAGCGGCGCTTCAAGGGTCAGCTCCTCGACGAGCGCGCAACCGACCTCGTCACCGGCACGGACGGCCAGCTCGACGAACGCGGTGCCCGGTACGAGGACCGAGCCGGCCACCTGGTGGTCCACCAGCCAGCCGTGCGTCGCACGCGACAACCGGCCCGTGAGCAGCACACCCTCACCGTCGGCCAGCACCACCGCCGCACCCAGAAGGGGGTGGCCGGCCGAACCGAGGCCGGCGGAGGTGACGTCACCGGTGCCGGAGGACGGCTTGGGCCAGTAGCGCTCGCGCTGGAAGGCGTAGGTCGGCAGGCCGACGTGCTGACGGGGGCCACGACGGCCACCGAACACGGCGGTCCAGTCGAGGGCGATGCCGCGGGTATGGGCCTCGGCCAGCGAGGTCATGAACCGCTCCGGGCCGCCCTCGTCACGCCGCAGGGTGCCCAGCACCACCGCGTCCGTGCCCTCCAGGGTCTCCTGCACCGGAACCGTCAGCACCGGATGGGCACTGACCTCTATGAAGGCACCGAAGCCCTGCTGAGCCAGGGACGACACGGCGTCGGCGAGCTCGACCGTCTGACGCAGATTGCGGTACCAGTACGCGGCATCGGTCACCGCACCGGACAGCCACTCCCCCGTCACCGTCGAGAAGAACGGGACCTCGGGCGTGAGCGGGGTGACCGGGGCCAGCTCGGACGCCAGCCGCTCCTCGATCTCCTCCACCGCCGCCGAGTGCGACGCGTAGTCGACGGGGATACGACGGGCTCGGATGTTCTCCGCCTCGCAGTGCGTCATCAGCTCGTCGAGAGCCGACACCTCACCCGAAACGACCACCGACGACGGACCGTTCACGGCGGCGACGGACACACGACCGTCCCAGCGCGAGACGAGCTCCCGCACCTCGGCCACCGGCAGCGGCACCGACACCATGCCACCACGGCCCGCGATCTCCAGCAGCGCACGCGACCGCAGCGCCACCACGCGCGCACCGTCCTCCAGGGACAACGCACCGGACACCACAGCAGCCGCGATCTCACCCTGCGAATGACCCACCACGGCCGACGGCACGACACCGTACGAACGCCACACCTCGGCCAGGGAGACCATCACGGCCCACAGAGCGGGCTGGACGACATCCACCCGGTCGAAACCAGGAGCACCCTCGGCACCGCGCAGGACGTCGGTGAGCGACCAGTCCACGAACGGCTCCAGCGCACGCTCACACGCCGCCAGCCGCTCCGCGAACACCTCGTTCGACTCCAGCAGACCGACAGCCATCCCCACCCACTGCGAACCCTGACCCGGGAACACGAAGGCGACCTTGCTCATGTCCCCGGCGCCGGGGGCGGGAGCGCCCTCGACGAGGCCGGGGGCAGGGGTGCCCGTGGCCAGGGCGGTGAGCCGGGCCAGGAGCTCGTCGCGGTCGGAACCGACGACCACCGCGCGGTGGTCGAGGGCCGCGCGGGTCGTGGCCAGGGCGAGGCCGACGTCCACCGGGTCCAGCGACGGCCGGCCCTCGACGAACTCGACCAGCCGCGCCGCCTGGGCGCGCAGCGCACCGGCACCGCGCGCCGACACCACCCACGGCACCACACCGACGGCCGCGTCTCCGCCGTCCTGAGGCGCCTCCGCTGGCTCCTCGGCCGGCGCCTCCTCCAGGATCACGTGGGCGTTCGTCCCGCTGAAGCCGAAGGACGAGACGCCGGCACGACGCGGCTCGCCGGCCGCCGGCCAGGGGCGGGCCTCGGTGAGCAGCTCCACCGCACCCGCCGACCAGTCGACGTGCGGGGTGGGCTCGTCGATGTGCAGGGTCCGCGGGAGCTGGTTCCCGCGCAGGGCGAGCACCATCTTCATGACGCCGGCGACACCGGCGGCGGCCTGGGTGTGGCCGATGTTGGACTTGATCGAGCCGAGGTACAGCGGACGGTCCTCGGGACGGTCCTGGCCGTACGTGGCCAGCAGCGCCTGGGCCTCGATCGGGTCGCCCAGCGTCGTACCCGTACCGTGCGCCTCGACGACGTCGACGTCGCCGGTGGTGAGGCGGGCGTTGGCGAGCGCCTGCCGGATGACGCGCTGCTGGGACGGGCCGTTGGGGGCCGTCAGGCCGTTCGAGGCGCCGTCCTGGTTGATGGCCGAGCCACGGACCACGGCCAGCACCTGGTGGCCGTTCTTCCGCGCGTCGGACAGCCGCTCGACGAGCAGCATGCCGACGCCCTCGGCCCAGTTGGTGCCGTCGGCGGCACCGGCGAAGGCCTTGGAGCGGCCGTCGGCGGCGAGGCCGCGCAGGCGGCTGAACTCGACGAACGTGCGCGGGGTGGCCATCGCGGTGACGCCGCCGGCGAACGCGAGGGAGCACTCGCCCTGGCGCAGGGCCTGCACGGCCTGGTGGAGGGCCACCAGCGACGACGAGCAGGCCGTGTCGACGGTGACCGCCGGGCCCTCCAGGCCCAGCACGTACGACACACGGCCCGACACGACGCTGTAGGCGTTTCCGGTGCCGACGAAGCCTTCGGAGCCCTCCGCGTCGTCGGTGAAGTAGAACATGTAGTCGTTGTTGTTCGTACCGAGGTAGACACCGGTACGGCTGCCGCGCAGGGTGCCGGGGTCGATGCCCGCATCCTCCAGGGCCTCCCAGGCGGTCTCCATGACGATGCGCTGCTGGGGGTCCATGGCGAGGGCCTCGCGCGGCGAGATGCCGAAGAACCCGGCGTCGAACCCGGTGAGGCCGGTCACGAAGCCGCCTTCGCGGACGTAGCTGGTCCCGGGGTGGTCGGGGTCGGGGTCGTAGAGGCCCTCGAGGTCCCAGCCGCGGTCCTCGGGGAGCGGGCCGATGGCGTCGGTGCCGTCCGCGAGGAGCCGCCAGAGGGCCTCGGGCGAGTCGGCGCCGCCCGGGAAACGGCAGGACATGCCGACGATGGCGATGGGCTCGTCGTCGACGGCCGTCACCAGGACGGGTCCCGAGCCGTCGGCGCCGGCGGTGCCGAGCAGTTCGTCCCGCAGGTGTCCGGCCAGCGCGAGGGGGCTGGGGAAGTCGAAGACGAGGGTGGCGGGGAGCCGGAGCCCGGTCACCGCGCCCAGGCGGTTGCGGAGTTCGACGGCGGAGAGGGAGGAGAAGCCGAGGTCCTTGAAGGCGCGGTTCGGCGGTACGGCGTCGGAGGACGCGTAGGCCAGGACGAGGGCGATCTCCGTGCGCACCAGGTCGAGCAGGACGCGCTCCTGCTCGGGCGCGGCGAGCCCGGCGAGCCGGCCGCGGAGTCCGTCCGCCTGGCCGGTGCCGGCCGCCGCCGTCGCGGAGGCCTCGTCGAGGAGGCGCCGGACCTCGGGCAGGTCGTCGAAGAGGGGGTTGGGCCGGGCCGCGGTGAGGGCCGGGTGGTAGCGCGTCCAGTCGATGTCGGCGACGGTAAGCGTCGCCTCGTCCTGGGCGAGGGCCTTCTCGAGCTCGTCCAGGGCGGGTTCGGCGGCCATCGGCGGCATGCCGGCCTGGCGCAGCCGGGCCTCGAGCTCGGCGTCGCCGCCCATGCCGTCGCCGGCCCAGGGGCCCCAGGCGATGGCGGTGGCGGGCAGGCCGTCGGCGCGGCGCCGCTCGGCCAGCGCGTCCAGGTGGGCGTTGGCGGCGGCGTAGTTGGCCTGGCCCGCGTTGCCGAGGACGCCGGCGGCGGAGGAGAAGAGGACGAAGGCCTCGAGGTCGAGACCGAGGGTCAGCTCGTGGAGGTTCCGGGCCGCGTCGACCTTGGGGCCGAGCACGGCGGCGAACCGCTCGGGGGTGAGGGAGTCGATGACGCCGTCGTCCAGGACGCCGGCGGTGTGCACGACGCCGGTGACGGGGTGTTCCGCGAGGAGGGCGGCCAGGGCGTCGCGGTCGGCGGCGTCGCAGGCGGCGACGGTGACGTCCGCGCCGAGCGCGGTCAGCTCGTCGCGCAGCTCGGCCGCGCCGGGGGCTTCGAGGCCGCGGCGCGAGGCCAGGACGAGTCCGCTCACACCGCGGGCGACCAGGCGGCGGGCGACGTGCGCGCCGAGCGCGCCGGTGCCGCCGGTGATCAGGTAGGTCCCGGTGGCCGGCAGACCGCCCTCGGGAAGGGGCCGCGGTTCCGAGGCGCGGACGAGTCGGCGGGCGTGGACACCGGACGCACGCAGCGCCACCTGGTCCTCACCACCGGCCCCCGACAACACACCCAGCAACCGCGCCGCGACACGCTCATCAGCCACCTCGGGCAGGTCGATCAGACCGCCCCACAGCTGCGGATACTCCAGCGCCGCCACACGACCCAGACCCCACACACCAGCCTGCGCCACATCAACCACACGCTCAGCGGCACCCACCGAAACAGCACCACAGGTCGCCGCCCACAACGGGACAGCGATCCCTACATCACCCAGCCCCTGGACAACAGCCGCTGACAAGAGCACGCCCGACGACGAGTCCAGACCGACGAACGACAACACACCACCGTCGACCGCACCCGCCTCGACACCAGCCTCCGCCAGAGCACCACCCACACGCCCCGCCAGAGCCTCACGCCCCACACACCCCTCATCAACCACCGCGCACACCACACGCACACCAACACCCTCAAGCGCCGCCACCGCAGCACCCACCCACACATGCCCCACAGCCTCCGGAGACACCACCACCAACCACGTCCCCGAGGGGGCGGGTCCGGCGGGCTCGGCGACGGGACGCCAGGTGGCGCGGTAGCGCCGGCCGGTCTCCTTGACCGGGGCCTCGCCGTAGAGAGCGGCCGTGCTGTCGATCCAGTAGCGCTGGTGCTGGAAGGCGTACGTGGGCAGCTCGACGCGGCGGGCGCCGTACGGGGCGAAGAAGGCCGCCCAGTCGACGGTCGCACCACGGGTGTGGAGCCGGCCCAGGGCCTCCACTGCGGCCTGCTCCTCCTCGCGGTCCTTGCGCAGGACCGGGACGAAGGCGGCGGCGTCGATGTCGCCGTCGGCGAGGCAGTCCGGGCCCATGGCGGACAGGACGGCGTCCGGACCGAGCTCCAGGAACGTACGGGCGCCCTGGTTCTCCAGAGAACCGACGATGTCGGCGAAGCGTACGGCGTCGCGGATGTGGCCGACCCAGTAGGAGGGAGAGGTCACCTCACCGGAGGCGACGACGACCGGGACGGACGGGGCCGAGAAGGTCAGGCCCTCCACCACACGGCGGAAGTCCTCCAGCATCGGGTCCATGAGCGGCGAGTGGAACGCGTGCGAGACACGAAGACGCTTGGTCTTGACGCCATCGGCGGCCAGCGCCTCGGCGATCTCGACAACGGCGGCTTCGGCACCGGAGACGACGACGGACAGCGGCCCGTTGACGGCGGCGATACCGACCTCGGCCTCGCGACCAGCCAGCAGCGGCAGGACCGTTTCCTCCGAGGCCTGGACGCTGACCATCGCGCCGCCCTCGGGCAGCGCCTGCATCAGACGTCCACGAGCCGCCACCAGCCGAGCGGCGTCGGCCAGCGACAGCACACCCGCCACGTGCGCGGCGGCGATCTCACCGACCGAGTGACCCGCCAGGAACGCGGGTCGCACGCCCCACGACTCGACGAGGCGGTACAGCGCCACCTCGACCGCGAAGAGAGCAGCCTGCGTGCAGACGGTCCGGTCCAGGGCCTCGGCGTCGCCGTCGATCACCTCGGCGAGCGGGCGCCCGAGCTCCAGGTGGGCGTCCAGCTCGGCGCAGGCGGCCGCGAAGGCCTCGGCGAACGCCGGGAACGCGGCACGGAGTTCACGCCCCATCCCGACCCGCTGCGAGCCCTGACCGGTGAAGAGCACCGCGAGCTTGCCGCCCGCCGTCTCACCCAGGGTCACGCCCGGCGCCGACTCGCCGCGCGCGAGGGCCCGTACGCCCGCCACCAGGGCTTCGGTGTCCGAGCCGGTGACGACGGCGCGGTGTTCCCAGGCGGTGCGGGAGCAGGCCAGGGAGTAGGCCGTGTCGGCCGGTACGGCATCGGAGGGCGCGGTCCGGGTCCACGACAGCAGGCGCTCGGCCTGGGCCTTCAGGGCGTCCTCGGTCCGCCCGGACAGCACCCAGGGCACCACGCCGGCGGTACGGACCGGCTCGCCCGGCTCGTCGCCCGCGGGCACGGGCGCGGGCGCCTGCTCCAGGATGACGTGCGCGTTGGTGCCGCTGATGCCGAACGACGACACGGCGGCGCGGCGCGGCCGGTCGGCGGCCGGCCAGTCCTTCCGCTCGGTGAGCAGCTCGACCGCGCCGGCGGACCAGTCCACGTGGGTGGACGGCTCGTCGACGTGGAGGGTCCGCGGGAGGACGCCCTCGCGCATCGCCATGACCATCTTGATGATGCCGGCGACACCGGCGGCGGCCTGGGTGTGGCCGATGTTGGACTTGATCGAGCCGAGGTACAGCGGACGGTCCTCGGGACGGTCCTGGCCGTACGTGGCCAGCAGCGCCTGCGCCTCGATCGGGTCGCCCAGCGTCGTACCCGTACCGTGCGCCTCGACGGCGTCGATCTGGTCGGTGGCGAGGCCGGCGTCGACGAGTGCCTGGCGGATGACGCGCTGCTGGGAGGGGCCGTTGGGGGCGGTGAGGCCGTTCGAAGCACCGTCCTGGTTGACGGCCGAGCCGCGGATGACCGCCAGCACGGGGTGGCCGTTCCGGCGCGCGTCGGAGAGCCGCTCGACGAGGAGCACGCCGACGCCCTCGCCCCAGCCGGTGCCGTCGGCGGCGTCGGCGAAGGACTTGCAGCGGCCGTCGGCGGAGAGCCCGCGCTGGCGGCTGAACTCGACGAACGTGCCCGGCGTGGCCATCACGGTGACGCCGCCGGCGAGGGCGAGCGTGCACTCGCCCTTGCGCAGCGCCTGGACGGCCAGGTGGAGGGCGACCAGCGACGACGAGCACGCCGTGTCGACGGTCACCGCGGGGCCTTCGAGGCCGAAGGTGTAGGCGACGCGGCCGGAGACGAGGCTTCCGGAGCTCTGGTTGCCCGCGTAGTCGTGGTACATCAGGCCGGCGAAGACGCCGGTCCGGCTGCCCTGGAGGGTCGCCGGGTCGATGCCCGCCCGCTCGAAGACCTCCCACGACGTCTCCAGCAGCAGGCGCTGCTGGGCGTCCATGGTGGGGGCCTCGCGCGGGCTGATCCCGAAGAACGTGGGGTCGAACTCGGCGGCGTCGTGCAGGAATCCGCCCTGGCGGGTGTAGCTGGTGCCCTCGCGCGCGGTGTCGGGGTCCGGGTCGTAGAGGGTCTCCACGTCCCAGCCGCGGTCCACGGGGAACTCGGTGATCCCGTCCGTCCCCGAGGCGACGAGCCGCCACAGTTCCTCGGGCGAGGTGACCCCGCCCGGGTAACGGCAGCTCATCGCGACGACGGCTATCGGCTCGTGCTCCTTCTCCTCGGTCTCCCGCAGGCGCTCACGGGCCTGGTGCAGGTCGGTGGTGACCCGCTTGAGGTATTCGCGGAGCTTGTCCTCGTTCGCCATGTGTTGCCGTCCTCCTCGGGGCAGCCGCTCGTTCGCGTCAGCCACGTCAGATCCCGAGTTCGTTGTCGATGAACGCGAAGATGTCGTCGTCGGTCGCGGAGTCGAGCTTCTGCGCGACCGTCGCGCCGTCGGCCGCGTCCCGCGCGTCCTGTGTTGTGTTGAGCTTCGTCAGGAATTCCTTGAGGCGGGCCGTGACGCGGGAGCGCGCGACGTCGTCCTCGGTGATTCCGGAGAGCAGCGATTCCAGCCGGTCGAGCTCGGCGAACGCCGTGAGCACGGTCGTCTCGCCGTCGTCGGAGCCGAGGAGTTCGGCCCCGAGGTGGGTGGCCAGCGCGCTGGCCGTGGGGTGGTCGAAGACCAGGGTGGCGGGCAGCCGGAGACCGGTGACCGTGTTCATGCGGTTGCGGAACTCGACGGCGGTCAGCGAGTCGAAGCCGAGCTCGCTGAACGCCCGCGCCGCCTCGACGTCCTCGCGGCTGTCGTAGCCGAGGACGGCCGCGACCTGCCCGCGCACGAGGTCGAGGAGCTCCTGCGCCCGCTCGTCCGCGTCGAGGCCCTGGAGGCGCCGCACGAGCTCCTCGGCCGTGCCGGAGGCGTCGGCGCCGGCGGCCCGCCGGACGGGCACCCGCACCAGGCCGCGCAGCAGCGGCGGCACCGGACGTCCCGTCTCCTGGGCCGAAGCGCGCAGGGCGGCCAGGTTGAGCGCGACGGGCACCAGCAGCGGCTCGCCGGCGGCCAGCGCCGCGTCGAACAGCTCCCGGCCCTGATCGGCGGTGAGGGCTCCCATCCCGGAACGGGAGATCCGCCGGCTCCCGGCGCCCCCGAGGGTCTCGCCCATGCCGCCCGTCTCCGCCCACAGGCCCCAGGCGAGCGAGGTCGCCGGGAGGCCGTGCGCGTGCCGGTGATGTGCCAGCGCGTCCAGGAAGCCGTTCGCCGCCGCGTAGTTCGCCTGGCCCGCGTTGCCGAAGACACCGGCGGCGGAGGAGAACAGCACGAACGCCGACAGGTCCAGGTGCCGGGTCAGCTCGTGGAGGTTCCACGCCGCGTCGGCCTTCGGCCGCAGCACGGCGCTCACCCGCTCGGGGCTGAGCGACTCCACCACACCGTCGTCGAGGACGCCGGCGAGATGGACGACACCGGTCAGCGGACGGTCCGCGGGGACCGTGGCGAGCAGCTCGGACAGCGCCTTGCGGTCCGCCACGTCGCAGGCCGCCAGCGTCACCTCGGCACCCGCCGCGACGAGTTCCGCGCGCAGCGCCTCGGCACCGGGCGCCTCCGCGCCCCGCCGGCCGGCCAGCAGCAGGTGGCGCACGCCGTACGCGTCCACCAGGTGACGGGCGAAGAGCGCGCCCAGACCACCGGTGGCGCCGGTGACCAGGACGGTCCCCTCGGCATCGAACACGGGCGTCGCCGGGGCGGTTCCGTCCGCGGCCGCCGCGACACGGGCCAGCCGGGGCGCGTGCGGCGCACCCGCCCGCAGGGCGAGCTCAGGCTCGTCCAGGGCGAGCGCCGCGCCGAGCCGTGCGGACGAGGCCGGGTCGTCGTCGAGGTCCAGCAGGACGAAGGAGCCGGGGTTCTCGGTCTGCGCGGAGCGCACGAGGCCCCACGCCGCCGCCTGCGCGGGATCCACGTCACCGTCGGCGTCGCCCACGGCGACCGCGCCACGGGTCACCACGGCCAGCCGCGAACCGGCGAACCGCTCGTCGCCGAGCCACTCCCGCACCAGCGCGAGCGTCCAGGCCGTGGCCGCGTGCGCCGCCTCGGCCGGGTCGGACAGCGCGTCGGACGGGAGGAACGCGAGGACGGTGCCGGGCACCTCGTCGATGTCCGCCAGGCCGGCGTACGTCTCCACGGTGCCGCCGAAGCCTTCCGGCAGCGTGCCGACCGCGACGAACCGGGTGGCCGGCTCCGCGGTGGCGAGGCGCGGCTCGGTCCAGTCGATCCGGTAGAGCGAGTCCTGGTGTTCCCGCCGCGCGCCCTTCAGCTGCTCGGCCGAGACGGGGCGTACGGCCAGCGCCTCGACGGACGCGACGGGAGCGCCGGTACCGTCCGCGATCCGCAGGGACACCGCGTCGCCCCCGGCCGCGGCGAGCCGCACGCGCAGTCGCGCGGCACCCGTCGCGTGCAGGGAGACACCGTTCCAGGAGAACGGCAGAACCGGTTCCCCGTCGCCCGCCACCAGGCCGCCGAGGCCGATGGCGTGGAGCGCGGAGTCCAGCAGGGCCGGGTGGAGAGCGAAGGACGCGGTCGCGCCCTCGGTGTTCTCCGTGTCCGTCAGATCGCCGAGGAACGCCACCTCGGCGAAGACCTCGCCGTCACGGCGCCAGGCGGCCCTGAGCCCCTGGAACACCGGACCGTAGCCGAGACCGATCCCGGCCAGCCCCGCGTACAGCCCGTCCAGACCGACCGGCTCGGCGCCGGCCGGCGGCCAGGCCGCCAGGTCGAAGTCCGCCTCGCGGGTCTCCGGAGCCAGCACACCGGTCGCGTGCCGGATCCAGACGGCGGACGCGAGGTCCGGGTCGACCGGGTCCGGGCCCGCGTCCGAGGCGCCCTCGTCCCGCGAGTACATCTCCAGGGTCCGCCGCCCGGCCTCGCCGGAGGCACCGACCACGACCTGGAGCTGAACGGCACCCGACTCCGGCAGCACCAGCGGCGCCTCCATAGTCAGCTCGTCGAGCAGCCCGCAGCCGACCTGGTCGCCCGCCTGGACGGCCAGCTCGACGAACGCCGTGCCCGGCAGCAGCACCACGTCCGAGAACGAGTGCTCCGCCAGCCAGGGGTGGGTGCGCAGCGACAGCCGCCCGGTGAGCAGCAGACCGTCCGAACCGGGCAGCGGCACGGCGGCCCCGAGGAGCGGGTGGTCGGCCGCCACGAGCCCCAGCCCGGCGGCGTCCCCGGCCTGCGGGGCGGCCTGCGGCCAGTAGTGACGCTGCTGGAAGGCGTAGGTGGGCAGGTCGACGCGGCGAGCACCGTACGGGGCGAAGAAGGCCGTCCAGTCGACGGACACGCCGTGGGCGTGCAGCCGGCCCAGGGCCTCGACGAGGGTGCGCTGCTCGTCGCGGTCCTTACGGAGGGCCGGGACGAAGACGGCGGCGTCGGCGAAGTCGCCCATGGCGGAGAGGACGGCGTCGGGGCCGAGCTCCAGGAAGGTACGGGCGCCCTGGTTCTCCAGAGAACCGACGATGTCGGCGAAGCGGACGGCGTCGCGGACGTGGTCGACCCAGTAGGAGGGGGAGGTGATGTCGCCGGAGGCGACGACGACGGGGATGGACGGGGCGGAGAAGACCAGACCCTCGACCACCTGGCGGAAGTCGTCCAGCATCGGGTCCATCAGCGGCGAGTGGAACGCGTGCGAGACACGAAGACGCTTGGTCTTCACACCGTCGGCGGCCAGGGCCTCGGCGATCTCGGCAACGGCAGTCTCGGCACCCGAGATGACCACGGACAGCGGCCCGTTGACAGCAGCGATACCGACCTCGGCCTCGCGGCCGGCGAGAAGCGGCAGGACCGTTTCCTCGGCGGCCTGGACGGAGACCATCGCACCGCCGGTCGGCAGGGCCTGCATCAGGCGGCCGCGAGCGGCCACCATGCGTGCCGCGTCGGCCAGGGACAACACCCCGGCCACATGAGCAGCAGCGATCTCACCGACCGAGTGACCACCGAGGAAGTCCGGACGCACACCCCACGACTCGACCAGACGGAACAGCGCCACCTCGACCGCGAACAACGCGGCCTGCGTGAACTCGGTCCGGTCCAGCGCCTCGCCCTCCTCGTCGATCACCTCGACGAGCGAACGGTCCAGGTGGACGTCGAGCTCGGCACAGACAGCGGCAAACGCCTCGGCGAACACCGGGAACGCGGCGCGCAGTTCACGCCCCATCCCGATCCGCTGCGAGCCCTGACCGGTGAAGAGCACCGCCAGGCGTCCCTCGGACACCGCCGCGCCGTTCGTACCGTCGACGACGGACTCCAGGCCGCGCAGCAGTTCCTCACGGTCCGCACCGGTCGCCACCGCGCGGTACTCGTGTGCCGCGCGCGAGGTCGCCAGCGAGAACGCCACGTCAGTCGTGGTCAGCTCGGGCCGCTCGGCCACGAACGTCCGCAGCCGCTCCGCCTGGTCCCGCAGCGCACCGGCCGTACGGCCCGACAGCACCCACGGCACCACGCCACCGTCGACGGACGGCGCGGGCTCAGCACCCTCGAGCGCGGGCGCCTGCTCCAGGATCACGTGCGCGTTCGTACCGCTGATGCCGAACGAGGAGACGCCCGCACGCCGCGGCCTGTCGGCCGCCGGCCAGCTCGTGTTCTCGGCGAGCAGGGATACGGCGCCCGCCTCCCAGTCGACCTGCCGCGAGGGCCGGCCGGCGTGGAGGGTCTGCGGGAGGACGCCCTCCCGCATGGCCATCACCATCTTGATGATGCCGGCGACACCGGCGGCGGCCTGGGTGTGACCGATGTTGGACTTGATCGAGCCGAGGTACAGCGGGCGGTCCTCGGAGTGCTCCTGGCCGTACGTGGCCAGCAGCGCCTGCGCCTCGATCGGGTCACCGAGAGTCGTACCCGTACCGTGCGCCTCCACCGCGTCCACGTCCGCCGCCGACAGGCCTGCCGAGGCGAGCGCGGCGCGGATGACGCGCTGCTGGGACGGACCGTTGGGAGCGGTCAGACCGTTCGACGCACCGTCCTGGTTGATCGCCGAGCCACGGACGACCGCCAGCACCGGGTGACCGTTCCGACGCGCGTCCGACAGCCGCTCGACGAGCAGCATGCCGACGCCCTCGGACCAGCCCGTACCGTCCGCCGAGTCCGCGAAGGACTTGCAGCGGCCGTCAGGGGCGAGGCCGCGCTGCCGGCTGAAGCCGACGAACGTACCGGGGGTGGCCATCACCGTCACACCGCCGGCCAGCGCCATCTCGCACTCGCCGTTGCGCAGGGCCTGCATCGCCCAGTGCAGGGCGACCAGCGACGACGAGCACGCCGTGTCGACCGTGACCGCGGGGCCTTCGAGCCCGAACGAGTACGCGACGCGTCCGGACGCGATGCTCGCCGAGCTGCCCGTACCGACGAACCCTTCGGCGCTGTCGATGGCCTGCCCCACCACCTCCGCGTAGTCGTGGTACATGACGCCGGTGAAGACGCCGGTGCGGCTGCCCCGGGCGGAGGCGGGGTCGATGCCCGCGCGCTCGAACGCCTCCCAGGTGGTCTGGAGGAGCAGGCGCTGCTGCGGGTCCATCGCGACGGCCTCGCGGGGCGAGATGTCGAAGAACGACGGGTCGAACTCGCCCGCGCCGTGCAGGAATCCGCCTTCACGGGTGTACGTGGTCCCGTGGTGGTCGGGGTCCGGGTGGTAGAGGCCCTCCACATCCCACCCGCGGTTCTCCGGGAAGCGGGTGATGCCGTCGGTCCCGGTGGCGACGAGGCGCCACAGGTCCTCGGGCGAGGAGACGTCGCCGGGGTAGCGGCAGGCCATGCCCACGATCGCGATCGGCTCGTCGTCGGCGGCGGCGGTCCTGGTCGCGGTGGTGGCGACGGGCAGCGCGTCGGTCCCGAAGACCTCCGTGTGCAGGAACTCCGCGAGGGCGGACGGGTTGGGGTAGTCGAAGATCAGGGTGGCGGGCAGGCGCATGCCGGTGGCCGCGCCGAGCCTGTTGCGGAGCTCGACGGCCGTCAGCGAGTCGAATCCGGTCTCGCTGAAGGCGCGGGCGGGCTCCACGTCCGCCGGGCCCGCGTGCCCGAGGACGGCGGCCACGTGGGTACGGACCAGGTCGAGGAGCGCGCGCTCCCGCTCGGCCGTGCCCAGCCCCGCCAGCTGCCGCGTCAGCGCACCGGCGTCGCCGGAGGCCGCACCGGCCGTGCGCCGCGCCGTGGTGCGGATCAGACCGCGCAGGAGGGCGGGCACGGACCCGGCCGCGGAACGCGCGCCGAACTCGGAGGTGTCGAAGCGCATCGGCACCAGGGCCGCAGCGCCGGTGGCCACACCGGCGTCGAAGAGGGCGAGGCCCTCGTCCGCCGCCAGCCCCACCAGACCGGAACGGTTCAGGCGCGTCCTGTCGGCGTCACCGAGCGAACCGGCCATGCCGTCGGCGTCGGCCCACAGACCCCACGCGAGGGAGGTCGCGGGCAGACCGGCCGAGCGGCGGTACTGGGCGAGCCCGTCCAGGTAGGAGTTGGCGGCGGCGTAGTTGGCCTGGCCCGCGTTACCGAAGACACCGGCGGCGGAGGAGAACAGCACGAACGCCGACAGGTCGAGGCCCTCGGTCAGCTCGTGGAGGTTCCAGGCCGCCACGGCCTTCGGACGGAGAACGGTGTCGAGACGCTCGGGGGTGAGGGATTCGACGACACCGTCGTCCAGAACACCGGCCGCGTGAACAACCGCGGTGACCGGGTACTCGGCCAGAAGCGCGGCGAGCGCGTCGCGATCGGCGACATCACAGGCGACGACCGCCGCGTCGGCTCCAAGACCGGCGAGCTCGTCACGCAGCTCGGCCGCGCCCGGTGCGTCCAGGCCGCGACGGCTCGTCAGCACCAGGCTACGAACGCCGTGCTCCGTCACGAGGTGGCGGGCTACGAGGCCGCCGAGGCTGCCCGTCGCACCCGTGATCAGGACCGGACCGTCACCCCAGACCGGGGCCGCATCGGTCGTCGAAGCGGCCCGGGCCAGACGCGGCGCGTGTGCCGCACCCTCGCGGAGCGCAAGCTGCGGCTCGTCCAGGGCGAGGACGGCGGCCAGTGCCTCGTACGAAGCCTCGGTGCCGTCGACATCGACGAGGACGAAGCGGCCCGGGTTCTCGGACTGCGCCGAGCGCACCAGACCCCACACAGCAGCCTGAGCCACATCGGAGACCACATCACCGGTACCGGTGGTGACAGCGCCCCGCGTCACCACGACCAGACGCGAGGAAGCGAAACGCTCCTCCTCCAACCACGACCGCACCAGACCCAGGGCCTGACCGGCGACGTCCCCGACACTCAACTGACCAGGAGCGAAGGCGAACACCACATCCGCCGACTCCACGGACTCCACACCAGCGAACGACGCGAAACGATCCGCCAACCCAGCAGGCACCACACCCACAGCAGCAACCACGGACACGTCACCGGACTCAGCGGGAATCGCCACCGCCGGCCACTCGACCTGGAACAGCGAGCCATCACGGCCGTCACGCGCACCAGCCAGCCGGTCCGCGGACACGGCCCGCAGCACCAGGGAGCCCACGGAGGCGACGGGAGAACCGGCACCGTCGGCCACGGCGAGGCATACGCCGTCACCGGAGCGCGAGACCTTCACCCGCAGAGCCGAGGCGCCGGAAGCGTGCAGGGCCACGTCACTGAACGCGAACGGCAGACGCACCTCGTCGGACTGCTCAAGGAAGCGGCCCAGACCGATCGCGTGCAGGGCGGAGTCCAGCAGCGCCGGGTGGAGACCGAACGCGGAGGCGTCAGTGTTCTCGGGCAGCGACACCTCGGCGAACACGTCCTCGCCGACACGCCAGGCCTTGCCCAGGCCCTGGAACACCGGACCGTACTCCAGCCCGCCCTCGGCCAGAGCCTCGTACAGACCGTCGGTGTCGACCGATTCGGCGCCGGCGGGCGGCCACTCGGCAAGGCTGTAGTCGGCGACAGGGGCGTCGGCGGCCAGGACACCCGTGGCGTGGCGTGCCCAGGGGTCGTCGCTCAGGGCGTCCTCGGCACGCGAGAACACCTCCACCGCACGCCGCCCGTCGTCCGCCGGCTCACCGACGGAGACACGCAGCTGGACCGCACCACGCTCGGCGAGAACCAGCGGAACTTCGAGCGTCAGCTCCTCCAGCAGACCAGAACCCACCTGGTCGCCGGCGCGGACCGCCAGCTCGACGAAGGCCGTGCCCGGCAGCAGCACCACACCACCGACGGCGTGGTCCGCGAGCCACGGGTGGGTGCTCAGCGACAGCCGACCGGAGAACAGGTACCCGTCCGAATCGGGCAGAGCGACCGCCGCGCCCAGCAGCGGATGGTCCGTCGCGCCCAGACCGGCGGAGGCGACATCGCCGACGACCGATGCCACATCGTCCAGCCAGTAGCGCTCGTGCTGGAAGGCGTACGTGGGCAGGTCGACCCGGCGGGGGCCGTACGGGGCGAGGAAGGCCTGCCAGTCGACGGTCACACCACGGGTGTGGAGACGACCCAGGGCGTCGACGACCGTGCGCTCCTCGTCACGGTCCTTGCGCAGGACCGTGACGAAGACACCGCTCTCGTCCTCGGCGAGGCAGCCCGGGCCCATGGCGGACAGGACGGCGTCGGGGCCGAGTTCGAGGTAGGTACGGACGCCCTGGTTCTCCAGAGAACCGACGATGTCGGCGAAGCGGACGGCATCGCGGACGTGGTCGACCCAGTAGGCAGGAGACGTCACGTCACCGGAGGCGACGACGGGGAGGGAGGCCGGCGCGAACGAGAGAGACTCGACGACCTGGCGGAAGTCCTCCAGCATCGGGTCCATCAGCGGCGAGTGGAAGGCGTGCGAGACCCGCAGACGCTTGGTCTTGACGCCGTCGGCGGCCAGGGCCTCGGCGACCTCCAGAACCGCTGCCTCGGCACCCGAGATGACCACGGACAGCGGCCCGTTGACAGCAGCGATACCAACCTCGTCCTCACGACCGGCGAGAAGCGGCAGCACCGTTTCTTCCGACGCCTGGAGCGACACCATCGCGCCACCGGCAGGCAGCGCCTGCATCAGACGACCCCGAGCCGCCACCAGCCGAGCAGCATCAGCCAGCGACAGCACACCAGCCACATGAGCCGCAGCAATCTCACCGACCGAGTGACCGGCCAGGAAGTCCGGACGCACACCCCACGACTCGACGAGACGGAACAGCGCCACCTCGACCGCGAACAGCGCGGCCTGCGTGTACTCCGTCCGGTCCAGAGCCTCGCCGTCCTCGTCGATCACCTCGACAAGCGGACGCTCCAGATGACCATCCAGCTCAGCGCACACAGCACCGAAGGCATCAGCAAAGGCCGGGAACGCATCCCGCAGCTCACGTCCCATCCCGATCCGCTGCGAGCCCTGACCCGTGAACAACACCGCCAGCTTCCCGCCGACAGCCTCGTCCCCACCGGCCAGCTCAGCCAGCCCCGCCAGCAGCTCCTCGCGGCTCGCGCCGCTCACCACCGCACGGTGCTCCCACGTCGCCCGCGACACCACCAGCGACGACGCGACATCCGCCACCCGCAGCCCAGGCCGCCCGGCCACGAAGGAACGCAGCCGCTCCGCCTGATCCCGCAGCGCGTCGGGCGTACGACCCGACAGCACCCACGGCACCACACAACCATCGACCGACGGCGACACGGGCTCGGCAGCCTCAGCGCCCTCGAGCGCGGGCGCCTGCTCCAGGATCACGTGCGCGTTCGTGCCACTGAAGCCGAACGACGACACACCCGCACGACGCGGCGCGCCCTCCGTCCGCTCCGGCCATGCCATGGCCTCCGTGAGCAGCTCGACCGCGCCCGCGGCCCAGTCGACGTGCGGCGTGGGCTCGTCCACGTGCAGGGTCTGCGGAAGCACACCCTCACGCATCGCCATCACCATCTTGATGACACCGCCGACACCTGCGGCGGCCTGCGCGTGGCCGATGTTGGACTTCAGCGAGCCCAGCCACACCGGCCGGCCGTCTTCGGGACGGTCCTGGCCGTACGTGGCCAGCAGCGCCTGGGCCTCGATCGGGTCACCCAGCGTCGTACCCGTACCGTGCGCCTCGACCGCGTCCACGTCCGCCGCCGACAGACCCGCCGACGCCAGCGCGGCACGGATCACCCGCTGCTGCGAGGGGCCGTTGGGCGCCGTCAGACCGTTCGACGCACCGTCCTGGTTGATCGCCGAGCCACGGACGACCGCCAGCACCTGGTGACCGTTCTTCCGCGCGTCCGACAGCCGCTCGACCACGAGCATGCCCACGCCCTCTGACCAGCCCGTGCCGTCCGCCGCACCGGCGAAGGCCTTGCAGCGGCCGTCGCGGGCGAGGCCCTGCTGACGGCTGAACTCGACGAAGGTGCCGGGGGTGGCGAGGACGGTCACGCCGCCCGCGAGCGCCAGGGAGCACTCGCCGTTACGCAGGGCCTGGACGGCCAGGTGGAGGGCGACCAGCGACGACGAGCACGCCGTGTCGACGGTCACCGCCGGGCCCTCCAGCCCGAGCGCGTAGGAGACGCGGCCCGACAGCACGGCCTGGGAGGTGCCGGTGCCGAGGAATCCCTCGACCTCCTCCGGGACGCCGGTCAGGCGCGAGCCGTAGTCGTGGTAGGTGACGCCCGCGTAGACGGCGGTGTCGCTGCCGTGGAGGGTGGTGGCGTCGATGCCGGCCCGCTCGAAGGCCTCCCAGCTGGTCTCCAGCAGCAGGCGCTGCTGGGGGTCCATGGCGATGGCCTCGCGCGGCGAGATGCCGAAGAACGCGGCGTCGAACTGCGCGGCGTCGTAGAGGAATCCGCCCTCACGGGTGTACGAGGTGCCGGGGCGCTTCGCCTCGGGGTCGTAGAGGTGGTCGAGGTCCCAGCCGCGGTCGCCGGGGAAGTCCGAGACGGCGTCGCCGGCCTCGACGACGAGGCGCCAGAGGTCCTCCGGGGAGCCGACGCCGCCGGGGAAGCGGCAGGCCATGCCGACGATGGCGATGGGCTCGTCGTCCACGCCCTGCCCGGCCGGGCGGACGGGACCGCTCGTCGCGGCGGGTGCCTGGTCGGCGTCGCCGACGAGTTCGGCGCGGAGGTACTCGGCGAGCGCCTTGGGCGTGGGGTAGTCGAAGACGAGGGTGACGGGCAGCCGCAGGCCGGTGGCGGCGTTGAGGCGGTTGCGGAGTTCGACGGCGGTCAGCGAGTCGAAGCCGAGTTCCTTGAAGGCGCGGCCGCCGTCGAGCAGGTCGGTGCCGGCGTGGCCGAGGACCGTGGCGACGTTGCCGCAGACCAGGTCCAGCAGGGTGCGCTCGCGGTCGGCGTGGCCGAGGGCGGCGAGGCGGTCGCGCAGGGTGTCGGCGGTGCCGCCGCTGTCGGATTCGACGGCTCGCCGCAGGGGGGTACGGACGAGGCCGCGCAACAGCGGCGGCACGCCGTCCGGGCCGGCTTGGGCCCGGAGTGCCTCGGTGTCCAGGTGCAGGGGGACGAGCACCGGGTCGGCGAGGCGGGCAGTGGTATCGAGGAGGGCCATGCCCTCTTCCGCGGTGAGCGCTTCGCCGCTGCGGACGATGCGCTCGATGTCGGCGTCGCCGAGGGCGCCGGTCATGGTGCTGGCGTCGGCCCACAGGCCCCAGGCGAGGGAGCTGGCGGGCAGGCCCAGGGACCGCCGGTGCCGGGCGAGGGCGTCCAGGAAGGCGTTGGCGGCGGCGTAGTTGGCCTGGCCGGGGTTGCCGAAGGTGCCGGCGGCGGAGGAGAAGAGGACGAAGTCGGTGAGGTCGAGGTCGCGGGTCAGCTCGTGGAGGTTCCACGCCGCGTCGGCCTTGGGCCGCAGCACGGTGTCGACGCGCTCGGGCGTGAGCGACTCGATGACGCCGTCGTCGAGGACACCGGCGATGTGGAAGACGCCGGTGAGCGGGTGCTCGTCCGGTACGGAGGCCAGCAGCTCGGCCAGCGCCTCGCGGTCGGCTGCGTCGCAGGCGGCCAGGGTGACGCTCGCGCCGAGGTCGGTGAGTTCGTCGCGGAGTTCGGCCGCGCCGGGCGCGTCGGCGCCCCGGCGGCTGGTGAGCAGCAGGTGGCGTACGCCGTGCTCGGTGACGAGGTGGCGGGCGACGAGGGCGCCCAGCGTTCCCGTGGCACCGGTGAGGAGCACCGTCCCGTCGGGGCGGCGGTCCTGCGGGATGGTGAGGACCATCTTGCCGACGTGCCGGGCCTGGCCGAGGTACCGGAAGGCCTCCAGGGCGTCGCGGACGTCCCAGTGGGTCAGGGGCAGGTGCTGGAAGCCGCCGGCCTCGAAGAGCGCGATGATCTCCAGGAGCATGTCCCGGATGCGGTCGGGGCCCGCCGCGTCGACGAGGTCGTAGGCGGTGTAGGCGACGCCCGGGTGCGCGGCGGCGACCTCCTCCGCGTCGCGGATGTCGGTCTTGCCCATCTCCAGGAAGCGGCCGCCGCGCGGCAGGAGTCGGAGCGAGGCGTCAACGAACTCGCGGGCGAGGGAGTCGAGGACGACGTCCATGCCCTGGCCGTCGGTGGCGTCGAGGAACTGCTGCTCGAAGTCGAGGGTGCGGGAGTTGGCGATGTGGGCGTCGTCCAGACCCAGGGCCCGCAGGGTGTCCCACTTGCCCGGGCTCGCCGTTCCGTACACCTCCGCGCCCAGGTGCTGGGCCAGCTGCACGGCGGCCATGCCGACACCACCGGCCGCCGCGTGGATCAGCACCTTCTCGTCGGCCCGGAGGCCGCCCAGGTCCATCAGGCCGTAGTAGGCGGTCAGGTAGATGACGGGGATCGCGGCGGCCTGGTGGAAGGTCCAGGAGTCGGGCATCGGGCCGATCATGCGGTGGTCGGCGACGGCCACCGGGCCGAAGGCGTTGCCGAAGAGGCCGAAGACGCGGTCGCCGGGCACGAACCGGTCGACGCCGGGACCCGTCTCGACGACGACGCCGGCCCCTTCGAGGCCCAGGGGGGACGCGCCCGGGTACATGCCGAGGGCGTTGAGGACGTCGCGGAAGTTGAGGCCGGCCGCGTGGACCGCGATGCGGACCTGGCCCTCCTCCAGCGGGACGTCCGCCTCGTCGCCCGGGATGAACCGGAGGTTCTCCAGGGTGCCCCGGCCGGTGGTGTCCAGGTGCCACGCCGCGGCGTCGGCCGGCGGCAGCAGGGTGGGGCGGTTCACCCGGGCGAGCCGGGCGGCGTGCGGCGTTCCGGCCCGCAGGGCGATCTGCGGCTCGTCGGTGGCGAGGGCCGCGCCCAGCGCCGCGTACGAGGCGGGGTCGTCGTCGAGGTCGACGAGCACGAACCGGTCGGGGTTCTCCGACTGCGCGGACCGCACCAGGCCCCAGACGGCGGCCTGGGCGGCGTCGGCGGACTCCTCGCCGCCGATGGCGAGCGCGCCCCGGGTGATCAGGACGAGCCGGGCGCCGGCGCAGCGCTCGTCGGCGAGCCACGCCTGTACGAGGTCCAGGGCGCGGTGCGTCGCGGCGCGTGCCGCCTCGGGGGCGGTGGGGAGGTCGGTACCGGCCGACGGTGCGGTGCCGGCCACGGCGACGAGCCCGGTGACCGGTCCGGCCGCGAGGAGGGCGGCCAGGTCGGTGTGGTGGACGGCGTCGACGCCGACCCGCCGCGCGAGGTCGTCGAGCCCGTCGCCGATGACGGACCAGGACACGCCGGACGTACCGGGCGTGCTCGTGGGGAGCGGCAGGACGGGCCAGTCGAGCCGGTAGAGGGACTCCAGGCGCGTGGAGCCGTCGCCGAGCGGCTGGGCGGCCACGGGGCGCAGGGCGAGCGACTCGACGGAGGCCACGGCGGCACCGGAGGTGTCGGCCGCGTCGATCGTCACGGAGTCCGCGCCGGCGGGCGCGATCCGGACGCGGAGGGCGCCGGCGCCGATGGCGTGGAGGGTGACCCCGGCCCACGAGAAGGGCAGGTGGGTGCGGTCGGTGTCGGTGACGAAGGAGCCGAGGCCGATGGCGTGCAGGGCGGCGTCGAGCAGCGCGGGGTGGAGCCCGAAGCCGTCGGTGTCCGTGCCGTCGGGCAGGGCGACCTCGGCGTAGACCGTGTCGTCGTGCCGCCACGCGGCGCGCAGCCCCCGGAACACCGGCCCGTAGCCGAGGCCGCCGGCGCCGAGTCGCTCGTAGAGGGCGTCGACGGAGTCGACGGGCTCCGCGCCGGCGGGCGGCCAGACGGAGAGGTCGGCGGCGGGGGCGCCCGTGCCGCCGGCGCCGAGGACGCCGGTGGCGTGACGGGCCCACGGCTCGTCGTCCGGGGCGTCCTCGGGGCGGGAGAAGACGTTCAGCGTACGGTGACCGGTCTCGTCCTCGGAGCCGACGGCGACCTGGAGCTGGACGCCACCGCTCGCGGGCAGGACCAGCGGTGCCGACAGGGTGAGGTCTTCGAGCCGGCCGCAGCCGACCTGGTCGCCGGCGCGGACGGCGAGTTCAAGGAACGCGGTACCGGGGAGGATCACCGTGCCGGAGACGGTGTGCTCGGCGAGCCAGGGGTGGCTGTCGAGGGAGAGCCGCCCGGTGAACAGGAAGCCGCCCGACTCGGGGAGCGGCACGGCCGCGCCCAGCAGGGGGTGGTCGGCCGAGCCGAGGCCGGCGGAGGTGACGTCACCGGTGCCCACGGTCGCCTTGGGCCAGTAGCGCTCGCGCTGGAACGCGTAGGTGGGCAGGTCGACGTGGGTGGCCCGGGGCTCGGCGACGAGGGTGTTCCAGTCGAGGGCGATGCCGCGGGTGTGGGCCTCGGCCAGCGAGGTCATGAACCGCTCCGGGCCGCCCTCGTCACGCCGCAGGGTGCCCAGCACCACCGCGTCCGTGCCCTCCAGGGTCTCCTGCACCGGAACCGTCAGCACCGGATGGGCACTGACCTCGATGAAGGCACCGAAGCCCTGCTGAGCCAGGGACGACACGGCGTCCGCGAGCTCGACCGTCTGACGCAGATTGCGGTACCAGTACGCGGCATCAGTGACCGCACCGGACAGCCACTCCCCCGTCACCGTCGAGAAGAACGGGGTCTGGGGAGCCAGCGGGGTGACCGGGGCGAGCTCGCTGAGCAGCCGCTCCTCGATCTCCTCGACGGCCGCCGAGTGCGACGCGTAGTCGACGGGGATACGACGGGCCCGGACGTTCTCCGCCTCGCAGTGCGCCATCAGCTCGTCAAGCGCCGACACCTCACCCGAAACGACCACCGACGACGGACCGTTCACGGCGGCGACGGACACACGACCGTCCCAGCGCGAGATCAGCTCCCGCGCCTCGGCCACGGACAGCGGTACGGACACCATGCCACCGCGGCCCGCGATCTCCAGCAGCGCACGCGACCGCAGCGCCACCACGCGCGCACCGTCCTCCAGGGACAGCGCACCGGCCACAACAGCAGCCGCGATCTCACCCTGCGAATGGCCCAGGACGGCCGACGGCACGACACCGTACGAACGCCAGACCTCGGCCAGGGAGACCATCACGGCCCACAGCGCGGGCTGGACGACATCCACCCGGTCGAAACCAGGAGCACCCTCGGCACCGCGCAGCACACCGGTCAACGACCAGTCCACGAACGGCTCCAGCGCACGCTCACACGCCGTCAACCGCTCCGCGAAAGCCTCGTTCGACTCCAGCAGACCGACAGCCATCCCCACCCACTGCGAACCCTGACCCGGGAACACGAAGGCGGTCTTCTCGACGGGGTCGGTGGTGACGCCGGTGACGAGTCCGGGGGTGGGCCGGCCGTCGGCCAGGGCTACGAGGAGCTCCTCGTAGCCGCTCCGGTCGGCGGCGAGGAGGACGGCGCGGTGCTCGAAGCGGGCGCGGCCGAGGGCGAGGGAGCGGCCGACCTCGTGCGTGGTGAGCGCGGGGTGGTGGCCGAGGTGGCCGAGGAGCTCCTTGGCCTGGGCGGCCAGGGCTCGTTCGCCGCGGCCGGAGAGCACCCACGGCACGACGGCTGGGGCGTCGGCGGCGTCGGCCGCCGGGGTGTCCGTCGTCGCCGGCTCGGGGGCCTGCTCGACGATGACGTGGGCGTTGGTGCCGCTGAAGCCGAAGGAGGAGACGCCGGCGCGGCGGGGCCGGCCGGTCTCCGGCCAGTGCCGGGAGGCGTCGAGGAGCCGGACGGCGCCCGCCGACCAGTCGACGTGCGTGGTGGGCTCGTCGGCGTGGAGGGTTCGCGGGAGGACACCCTCCCGCATGGCCATCACCATCTTGATGATGCCGCCGACACCGGCGGCGGCCTGGGTGTGGCCGATGTTGGACTTCAAGGAGCCCAGCCACAGGGGCTCGTCGTCGGCACGGTCCTGGCCGTAGGTGGCGAGCAGTGCCTGGGCCTCGATCGGGTCACCCAGGGAGGTGCCCGTGCCGTGCGCCTCGACGACGTCGACGTGCTCGGCGGAGATCCGGGCGTTGGCGAGCGCGGCACGGATGACGCGCTGCTGGGACGGGCCGTTGGGGGCGGTGAGGCCGTTGCTGGCGCCGTCCTGGTTGATGGCGGAGCCGCGGATGACGGCCAGGACCCGGTGGCCGTTCTTCCGCGCGTCCGACAGCCGCTCCAGGAGCAGCATGCCGACGCCCTCGGCCCAGCCGGTGCCGTCCGCGTTCACGGAGAACGCCTTGCAGCGGCCGTCCTTGGACAGGCCCTGCTGGCGGCTGAACTCGATGAACGTGCCGGGCGTCGCCATGACGGTGACGCCGCCCGCGAGCGCCATCTCGCACTCGCGGTTGCGCAGGGCCTGCGCCGCGAGGTGCAGCGCGACGAGGGAGGAGGAGCAGGCGGTGTCGACGGTGACGGCCGGGCCCTCCAGGCCGAGGGTGTAGGAGACCCGGCCGGAGGCCACACTTCCGGACGTACCGGTGCCGACGAAGCCGGCGTTGTCGGCGTCCTTGCCGACGAGGTCCACGTAGTCGTGGTACATGACGCCGGCGAAGACGCCGGTCCGGCTGCCACGCAGTCCGGCCGGGTCCACACCGGCGCGCTCGAACGCTTCCCAGGAGGCTTCCAGCAGCAGCCGCTGCTGCGGGTCCATCGCCAGCGCCTCGCGCGGCGAGATCCCGAAGAAGGCCGGGTCGAACTCCGTCGCGGAATCGTGGAGGAAGCCACCCTCCCGCGTGTACGACGTGCCGGGGGTCCGCGCCTCGGGATCGTAGAGGCGCTCGACGTCCCAGCCGCGGTCGGACGGGAATTCCGAGATGGCGTCCCGGCCTTCGGCGACCAGCTGCCAGAGGTCCTCCGGAGACCGCACGCCGCCCGGATAGCGGCACGCCATGCCGACGATCGCGATCGGCTCGCGTGACGCGGCGGTCAGCGCGCGGTTCTGCTCGCGGAGTCGTTCCTGCTCCTTGAGCGAAGCACGGAGGGCTTCAAGGACCTTCTCCTGGGAAGCAGCCATCAGAGCCTCAGCCTCATCCTTCTCGCGTCACATCGTCGTCAAAGCCGGCGCTGCCGAGCGCCATCTGGATCAAGCTGTCCGTGTCCATCGCGTCGATCGAGTCCGTTTCCTCGGGCTCGTCCGGCGCGGAGGTCTCACCACGGAAGTCGGCGAGTTCCAGCAGGGTTTCCATGAGTCCGGCGTCACGCAGCCGCTTCAACGGAATGGACATGAGGATTCCGCGGATGCGGTCACCCTCGGAATCGCCGTCGGGCTCTTCCGCGGGGGCCAGCTCCGACCGCAGGTGGTCGGCGAGAGCGCGCGAGGTCGGGTAGTCGAACATGAGGGTGGCCGGAAGGCGCAGGCCGGTGTCCGTGTTGAGCCTGTTGCGGAGTTCGACAGCGGTGAGCGAGTCGAATCCGAACTCGGAGAACGCCCGGTCGGAACCGATGGCTTCGGGCCCCGAGTAGGACAGCACGGACGCGGCCTGGGCCCGCACCAGATCCAGCAGGAGGGAGTCCTGCTCGACCCGGGACAGCCCGGCCAACCGCTGCCGCAGGGTGGTGGATGGGTCGGTACCCGTCACCGCGACCCGTCGGGCCGGAGTGCGGAACAGACCTCGCAACAGCGCGGGCACCTGTCCGCTTCCGGCGCCGAGTGCCGGGAGGTCCAGATGCATCGGCATCATAACCGCGCGGCCGACGCCCTCCGCTAGGTCGAACAACCCCAGACCTTCCTCCGCGGACAGGGGTGTCACCCCCGACCGGGACATGCGGGCCAGGTCCTGACCGCCCAGTTCACCGGCCATGCCGTCGGCGTCCGCCCACAGACCCCAGGCGAGGGAGGTCGCGGGAAGGCCCGCCGCACGGCGGTACTCGGCGAGCGCGTCGAGGTAGCTGTTCGCGGCCGCGTAGTTCGCCTGGCCCGCGTTGCCGAAGACACCGGCGGCGGAGGAGAACAGCACGAACGCGGACAGGTCCAGGCCCTCGGTCAGCTCGTGGAGGTTCCAGGCCGCCGCGGCCTTCGGACGGAAGACCGTGTCCAGGCGCTCGGGGGTGAGGGACTCCACCACGCCGTCGTCCAGGACACCGGCGGCATGGACGACCGCGGTGACGGGGTGCTCGGCCAGGAGGGCCGCCACCGCGTCACGGTCGGCGGCGTCACAGGCCGCGAATGTCACCTCGGCGCCCAGACCGGCGAGCTCGTCACGCAGCTCGGCCGCGCCAGGGGCATCGAGACCACGACGGCTCGTCAGCAGCAGGCTCCGCACCCCGTGTTCCGTCACCAGGTGACGGGCGAAGAGGCCACCGAGGCTGCCGGTCGCACCCGTGATCAGAACCGGACCGTCACCCCAGGCCGGGGCCGCGTCGGTCGCGGTGGTGGCCCGGGCCAGACGCGGCGCGTACGCCACGCCCTCCCGGAGCGCGAGCTGCGGCTCGTCCAAGGCGAGGACGGCGGCCAGTGCCTCGGACGAGGCCTCGGCGCCGTCGGTGTCGACGAGGACGAAACGGCCCGGGTTCTCGGACTGCGCCGAGCGCACCAGACCCCACACAGCGGCCTGAGCGGGATCGGCGACCGTGTCGCCCTCGCCCGCGGCGACCGCACCACGTGTCACCACGACCAGACGCGAGGAACCGAAACGCTCCTCCTCCAGCCACGACCGCACCAGGCCGAGGGCCCGGAGAGCCCCGTCGCGGGCGGCGTCCGCACTGTGGCGGGTACCGCCCACCGGCAACCCGGCGACCACCGTCGCGGGCACCTCCCCGGCCGACGCCAGGGCGGCGAGCTCCGCGGCACCGGCATCGCCGTCGAGCACGACGGGCACGGCGCCGTCCGGAGCCCCGCCCAGCGTCGCCGGAGCGACGACCTGCCAGTCGACGACGAACATCGACTCGACGTGCCGCGCCTGCCCGGCCCGGGCGAGCTGCTCCACGGACACCGGCCGGACGGCCAGCGACCCGACCGACGCCACCGCGGAACCCGCGGCGTCCGCCAGCCACAGCGACACCGCGGCCTCACCCGCGGGCGACACCTTCACCCGCAGGGCCGAGGCGCCGACCGCGTACGACGACACGTCCGACCACGCGAACGGCAGGTGCGGCCGGCCCGTCTCCGCGACGAAGCCACCCAGGCCGATGGCGTGGAGGGCCGAGTCGAGCAGCGCCGGGTGCAGGCCGTACGCACCGGAGTCCACGCCCTCGGGGAGCGACACCTCGGCGAACACGTCGTCGCCCAGACGCCAGGCCTTGCCCAGGCCCTGGAACACCGGACCGTACTCCAGCCCGCCGGCGGCGAGACCCTCGTACAGGCCGTCGACATCGACCGTCTCGGCACCGGCGGGCGGCCAGACGGCCAGGTCGAAACCGGCCTCCGGGGCGCCCTCGGCCAGCACACCGGTGGCATGCCGCACCCAGGGAGCGTCCGGACCGGCCTCCTGGGCACGGGCGTGGACGCTCAGGGCACGGCGGCCCTGCTCGTCGGGGGCCCCTACCGAGACCTGGAGCTGGACACCGCCCCGCGCGGGCAGGACGAGCGGCGCCTCCAGCGTCAGCTCCTGCAGCAGGCCGCGCCCCACCTGATCGGCGGCGACGGTCGCCAGCTCGACGAACGCCGTACCGGGCACGAGGACCGTGCCGGCGACCGCGTGATCGGCCAGCCAGGGGTGCGTGGCGAGCGACAGGCGGCCCGTGAAGAGGTACCCGTCCGAATCGGCCAGCGGCACGGCGGCCCCGAGTAGGGGGTGATCCGCAGCCCCTAGACCGGCCGACACCACATCCCCTACGGCAGGGGCCGCCTCGTCCAGCCAGTAGTGCTGGTGCTGGAAGGCGTACGTGGGCAGGTCGACGCGGCGGGCGCCCAGCGGGGCGAGGAAGGCCCGCCAGTCGACGGCCACGCCGTGGGCATGGAGCCGGCCCAGGGCGTCGAGGAGGGTGCGCGGCTCGTCGCGGTCCTTGCGGAGGACCGGGACGAAGACACCACTGTCACCGTCAGCAAGGCAGTCCGGGCCCATGGCGGACAGGACGGCGTCGGGACCGAGCTCCAGGAACGTACGGACGCCCTGCGTCTCCAGAGAACCGACGATGTCGGCGAAGCGGACGGCATCGCGGACGTGGTCGACCCAGTAGGAGGGAGAGGTGACGTCGCCCGTGGCGACGACCGGGAGGGTCGCCGGAGAGAAGGTCAGGCCTTCGACGACCTGGCGGAAGTCCTCCAGCATCGGGTCCATCAGAGGCGAGTGGAAGGCGTGCGAGACACGAAGACGCTTGGTCTTCACACCATCGGCGGCCAGCGCCTCGGCGATCTCGACAACGGCGGCTTCGGCACCGGAGACGACGACCGAGAGCGGACCGTTGACGGCGGCGATGCCGACCTCGTCCTCACGACCGGCGAGAAGCGGCAGGACCGTTTCCTCAGCGGCCTGGACGGAGACCATCGCGCCACCGCTCGGCAGGGCCTGCATCAGACGACCGCGAGCCGTGACGAGAAGCGCCGCATCAGCCAGCGACAGCACACCCGCCACATGAGCCGCAGCAATCTCACCGACCGAGTGACCGGCGAGGAAGTCCGGACGCACACCCCACGAATCGACGAGACGGAACAGCGCCACTTCGACCGCAAAGAGAGCGGCCTGCGTGTACTCCGTCCGATCCAGCGCCTCGCCGTCCTCGTCGATCACCTCGACGAGCGGACGCTCCAGGTGGGCGTCCAGCTCGGCGCACACAGCACTGAAGGCATCGGCGAACACCGGGAACGCGGCACGCAGTTCACGCCCCATCCCGATCCGCTGCGAGCCCTGACCCGTGAACAGCACCGCCAGCGGTCCGCCGGTCGCATCGGCACCGTTCACGCCCTGCGCGACGGACGCCAGGCCTGCCAGCAGCTCGTCGCGGTCCGTGCCCGTCACCACCGCGCGGTGGCTCAGCGAGGCGCGCGAGGTCGCCAGCGAGAACGCCACGTCACTCGTGGTCAGCTCGGGCCGCTCGGCCACGAACGTCCGCAGCCGCTCCGCCTGGTCGCGCAGCGCGTCGGATGTACGACCCGACAGCACCCACGGCACCAAGCCACCGTCCACCGACGGCGACACGGGCTCGTCCTCGACGGTGACAGGCGCCTGCTCGATGATCACGTGCGCGTTCGTGCCACTGAAGCCGAACGACGACACACCAGCGCGGCGAGGCCTGTCGGCCTCGGGCCACTCCACGGCCTCCGTCAGCAGCTCCACGGCACCCGCCGACCAGTCGACGTGCGGCGTGGGCTCGTCCACGTGCAGCGTCTGCGGCAGCAGACCCTCCCGCATCGCCATCACCATCTTGATGACGCCACCGACGCCGGCGGCGGCCTGCGTGTGGCCGATGTTGGACTTCAGCGAGCCGAGTCGCAGCGGCCGGCCGTCCTCGCGGTCCTGGCCGTACGTGGCCAGCAGCGCCTGGGCCTCGATCGGGTCGCCCAGCGTCGTACCCGTACCGTGCGCCTCCACCACGTCCACACCGGCGGCCGGCACACCGGCGTTGGCGAGGGCCTGGCGGATGACGCGCTGCTGGGACGGGCCGTTGGGGGCGGTGAGGCCGTTCGAAGCGCCGTCCTGGTTGACGGCGGAGCCACGGACGACCGCCAGTACCTGGTGGCCGTTCTTCCGGGCGTCCGACAGCCGCTCGACCACGAGCATGCCCACGCCCTCGGACCAGCCCGTGCCGTCCGCCGCGCCGGCGAAGGCCTTGCAACGGCCGTCGGCCGACAGGCCGCGCTGGCGGCTGAACTCGATGAACGTGCTGGGGGCCGACATGACCGTCACACCGCCCGCGAGCGCCATCTCGCACTCGCCGTTGCGCAGGGCCTGGACGGCCAGGTGCAGGGCGACCAGCGACGACGAGCACGCCGTGTCCACCGTCACCGTCGGGCCCTCGAGGCCGAACGAGTAGGCGAGCCGGCCGGAGACGACGCTGCCGGCGCTGCCCATGCCCACGTAGCCCTCGAGCTCGTCCGGGACGGCCTTGAGGCGGAGGGCGTAGTCGTAGTACATGACGCCGGCGAAGACGCCGGTACGGCTGCCCCGGGCGGAGGCGGGGTCGATGCCCGCCCGCTCGAAGGCCTCCCAGGTGGTCTCCAGCAGCAGGCGCTGCTGCGGGTCCATCGCCACCGCCTCGCGCGGCGACACGCCGAAGAACTCCGGGTCGAAGTCCGCCGCGCGGTGCAGGAACCCGCCCTCACGGGTGTACGAGGTGCCGTGGTGGTCGGGGTCCGGGTTGTACAGGGCCTCCAGGTCCCAGCCTCGGTCGGTGGGGAACTCGGAGATCGCGTCGCCGCCCTCGACGACGAGGCGCCAGAGGTCCTCGGGCGAGGAGATCCCGCCGGGGTAGCGGCAGGCCATGCCCACGATCGCGATCGGCTCGTCGTCCCCGGCACCGGCGGCCGCCGGGACCGGCAGGTTCGACGCGGCGGAGCGCAGACCCGACAGCTCGCCCCGCAGGAAGTCCAGCAGAGCGGCCGGGGTCGGGTAGTCGAAGACCAGCGTCGCGGGAAGGCGTACGCCCGTCTCACCGCTCAGCCTGTTACGCAGCTCCAGCGCCGTCAGCGAATCGAATCCGAGCTCGCTGAACGCGCGCCCCAGGTCCACCGAAGCGGCGGACGCGTAACCCAGCGCGGCGGCGACCTGCCCCCGCACCAGATCCGTCAGCGCGCGCTCCCGCTCGCCCTCGGCGAGGCCGGCGAACCGCCCCTTCCACGAAGCGGCACCGGACGCCGTGCCCGTCCTGGCCACGCGGCGCTGCGGGCTCCGCACGAGGCGGCGCAGGAGCGCCGGCACCTGTCCGGTCCCGCCTCCCAGAGCGGCGAGGTTCAGGTGCACGGGCGCGAGCAGCGCGTCGTCCGAGGCGTGGGAGAGGGCGGTGGCGGCGTCGAAGAGGCGCAGCCCCTCCTCGGTCGTCAGCCCCCGCGAACCGGTCCGCTCAAGGCGCTCCCGCTCCACCGCGCCCAGCTCGCCGGCCATGCCGTCGGCGGAGGCCCACAGGCCCCAGGCCAGCGACGTCGCGGGCAGACCCGCCGCCCGGCGGTACTGGGCCAGAGCGTCCAGGTAGGCGTTGGCGGCGGCGTAGTTGCCCTGTCCCGCGTTGCCGACCAGGCCGGACGCGGAGGAGAAGAGCACGAACGCGGAGAGGTCGAGGCCCTCGGTCAGCTCGTGGAGGTTCCACGCGGCGACGGCCTTCGGGCGGAGGACGGTGTCGAGGCGCTCGGGGGTGAGGGCTTCGACGACGCCGTCGTCCAGGACACCGGCGGCGTGGACGACGGACGTGACCGGGTGCTCGGCCAGCAGGCCCGCCAGGGCCTCACGGTCCGCGACGTCGCAGGCGACGACCGCGACCTCGGCACCCAGACCGGCGAGCTCGTCACGCAGCTCGGCCGCACCCGGGGCCTCCAGGCCCCGACGGCTCGTCAGCACCAGGCCGCGAACGCCGTGTTCCGTCACGAGGTGACGGGCGAAGAGGCCACCGAGGCTGCCGGTCGCACCCGTGATCAGGACCGGACCGTCGCCCCAGGCCGGGGCCGCGTCGGTCACGGAAGCGGCCCGCGTCAGGCGTGGCGCGTGTGCCGTGCCCTCCCGCAGGGCGAGCTCCGGCTCATCGAGGTCGAGGACGGCGGACAGCGCCTCGTACGAGGCGTCCGTGCCGTCGACGTCGACGAGGACGAAACGGCCAGGGTTCTCGGACTGCGCCGAGCGCACCAGACCCCACACAGCGGCCTGAGCCGGATCGGAGACCACACCGCCATCACCGGCGGCAACAGCCCCGTGCGTCACCACGACCAGACGCGAGGAAGCGAAACGCTCCTCCTCCAGCCACGACCGCACCAGCGCCAGCGCACCCCGCGCGGCCTCGCCGACGCCCACCTGACCAGGCAGGAAGGCCAGCAGCGCATCCGCCGAGCCGACGGATTCCACGGCCTCCACATCGGCCCAGGCCGTCACACGGTCCGCCAGCACGGAGGGAACCACACCCACCGCTGCCGCCGGCATACGGTCGTTGCCCGCACCGGCGCCGGAAACCACCGGCCACTCCACCCGGTACAGCGACTCCACGGCCGCCGGACCCGCCGGCTCCGCCGTGGACACGGGACGCGACACCAGAGAGCCCACCGAGGCCACCGGCGCACCGGTGGTGTCGGCGAGGAGGAGCGACGCGGCACCGGACTCCGTGGTCGTCATCCGCACCCGGAGGCCGGACGCTCCCACGGCGTGGAGCACGACGTCGTTGAACGCGAACGGAAGCTCGGGACCCGACTCCGCCGCCTCTCCCCTGCCCAGCCCGATGAGGTGCAGGGCGGCGTCGAACAGCGCCGGGTGCAGACCGAACGCGTCGGCGCCGGACCCGTCGGGGAGCGTCACCTCCGCGTAGAGGTCGTCGCCCGCGCGCCAGGCGCTCCGCAGGCCCTGGAACACCGGGCCGTAGTGCAGCCCGCCGGCTGCGAGTCCCTCGTACAGGTCCTCCGTGTCGACCGGCTCGGCGCCGGCGGGCGGCCAGGCCGCCAGGGCGGCGAAGGCGTCGGCAGCGGCGGAGTCCGGGCCGTCGCCGGGGGCGAGCACACCGGACGCGTGACGCGTCCACGGCTCGTCCGGCAGGGCGTCCTCGGCGCGGGAGAAGACGCTCAGCGAGCGGCGACCCGAGTCGTCGGCCTCGTCCACGGAGACGCGCAGCTGAACGCCACCGCGCTCGGGAAGGACCAGCGGGACCTCGAGCGTCAGCTCGTCCAGCACACCAGAACCGACCTGGTCACCGGCGCGGACCGCCAGCTCGACGAAGGCCGTGCCCGGCAGCAGCACCACACCACCGACGGCGTGGTCCGCGAGCCACGGGTGCGTGCTCAGCGACAGCCGACCGGAGAACAAGTGACCGTCCGAGTCGGGCAGGGCCACCGCCGCACCCAGCAGCGGGTGATCGGTCGCGCCCAGACCGGCCGAGGCCATGTCCCCACTACGGGACCCGGTCGGCTGAAGCCAGTAGCGCTGACGCTGGAACGCGTACGTGGGCAGGTCGACGCGGCGGGCACCCAGCGGCGCGAAGAAGGCTTGCCAGTCGAGGGTTACGCCCCGCGTGTGCAGACGCCCCAGGGCGTCGACGACCATGCGCTCCTCGTCGCGGTCCTTGCGCAGGACCGGGACGAAGACACCGCTGTCGCCGTCGGCGAGACAGTCCGGACCCATCGCGGAGAGGACGGCGTCCGGACCGAGCTCCAGGAACGTACGAACACCCTGCGTCTCCAGAGAACCGACGATGTCGGCGAAGCGCACGGCATCGCGAACGTGGTCCACCCAGTAGGAGGGAGAGGTGACGTCGCCGGAGGCGACGACGACCGGAACAGCCGGCGAGGAGAAGGTCAGGCCTTCGACGACCTGACGGAAGTCCTCCAGCATCGGGTCCATCAGCGGCGAATGGAACGCGTGCGAGACACGAAGACGCTTCGTCTTCACACCATCGGCAGCCAGGGCCTCGGCGATCTCGACAACGGCAGCCTCGGCACCGGAGACGACGACCGAGAGCGGACCGTTGACGGCGGCGATGCCGACCTCGTCCTCACGGCCGGCGAGAAGCGGCAGCACCGTTTCTTCCGACGCCTGGACCGACACCATCGCGCCGCCCGCCGGCAGCGCCTGCATCAGACGACCCCGAGCCGCCACCAGCCGAGCAGCGTCGGCCAGCGACAGCACACCCGCCACATGAGCCGCAGCAATCTCGCCAACGGAGTGACCGGCGAGGAAGTCCGGACGCACACCCCACGACTCGACGAGACGGAACAGCGCCACCTCGACCGCGAACAACGCGGCCTGCGTGTACTCCGTCCGATCCAGCGCCTCGCCGTCCTCGTCGATCACCTCGACAAGCGGACGCTCCAGATGACCATCCAGCTCAGCGCACACAGCACCGAAGGCATCAGCAAAGGCCGGGAACGCATCCCGCAGTTCACGTCCCATCCCGATCCGCTGCGAGCCCTGACCCGTGAACAACACCGCCAGCTTCCCGCCGACAGCCTCGTCCCCACCGGCCAGCGCCTCCAGCCCCGCCAGCAGCTCCTCGCGGCTCGCGCCGCTCACCACCGCACGGTGCTCCATCCGTACACGCGAGGTCGCCAGCGTGAACGCCACGTCGCCCGTGGTCAGCTCGGGCCTCTCGGCGACGAACTCGCGCAGCCGCTCGGCCTGGTCCCGCAGCGCGTCGGCCGACTTCGCCGACAGCACCCACGGCACCACACCACCGTCGACCGACGGCGATACGGGCTCGGCAGCCTCAGCGCCCTCGAGCGCGGGCGCCTGCTCCAGGATCACGTGCGCGTTCGTGCCACTGAACCCGAACGACGACACACCCGCACGACGCGGCCTGTCGGCCTCCGGCCATGCCACGGCCTCGGTCAGCAGCTCGACCGCGCCCGCCGACCAGTCCACGTGCGGCGACGGCTCGTCCACGTGCAGCGTCTGCGGAAGCAGACCCTCCCGCATCGCCATGACCATCTTGATGATGCCCGCGACGCCCGAAGCGGCCTGCGTGTGACCGATGTTGGACTTCAGCGAGCCCAGCCACAGCGGCTGACCGTCGGCCGTCCGCTCCTGGCCGTACGTCGCCAGCAGCGCCTGCGCCTCGATCGGGTCGCCCAGTCGCGTACCCGTGCCGTGCGCCTCCACCGCGTCCACGTCCGCCGCCGACAGACCCGCCGAGGCGAGCGCGGCGCGGATGACGCGCTGCTGCGAGGGACCGTTCGGGGCGGTCAGGCCGTTGCTCGCACCGTCCTGGTTGACGGCGGAGCCCCGTACGACCGCCAGCACCTGGTGGCCGTTCTTCCGCGCGTCCGACAGGCGCTCGACGAGCAGGAGGCTGACGCCTTCGGCCCAGGCCGTGCCGTCCGCCGCGCCGGCGAAGGCCTTGCAGCGGCCGTCGGGGGCGAGGCCGCGCTGGCGGGCGAAGTCGATGAAGGTGTCGGGCTTCGCCATGACGGTGACACCGCCGGCGAGCGCCATCTCGCACTCGCCGTTACGCAGGGCCTGGATGGCGAGGTGGAGGGCGACCAGCGACGACGAGCAGGCCGTGTCGACCGTCACCGCCGGGCCTTCCAGCCCGAAGGTGTAGGCGATGCGGCCGGAGGCGATGCTGTTGGAGTTGCCGGTGACGAGGTAGCCCTCGACCTCGCCGGGCATGGCGGACGTGTTGGAGCCGTAGTCGTGGTAGCTGACGCCGGCGAAGACGCCGGACTTGCTGCCGCGCAGGGTGGCGGGGTCGATGCCGGCGCGTTCGAAGACCTCCCAGGCGGCTTCGAGGAGGAGCCGCTGCTGGGGGTCGGTGGCGAGGGCCTCGCGCGGGGAGATACCGAAGAAGGGGGCGTCGAAGTCGGCGACGTCGCGGAGGAAGCCGCCTTCCTTGGTGTAGCTGGTGCCCGGCCGGTTGGGGTCCGGGTCGTAGAGGGCGTCGAGGTCCCAGCCTCGGTCCGTCGGGAAGCCGGAGATGGCGTCGCCGCCCTCGGCGAGGAGCCGCCACAGTTCCTCGGGCGAGCTGATGCCGCCGGGGAAGCGGCAGGCCATGCCGACGATGGCGATGGGCTCGTCGGCGGCGGGGGCCGTGCCGTCCGCCGTGGCCCGGCCCGGGATCATGTGCTGGAGCCGGTCACCGAGCAGCTCGTCGCGGAGGAACTCCACGAGCGCGGTCGGGTTGGGGTAGTCGAAGACGAGGGTGGCGTGGAGGCGCAGCCCGGTGGCGCCGTTGAGGCGGTTGCGGAGTTCGACGGCGGTCAGCGAGTCGAAGCCGAGTTCCTTGAAGGCGCGGTCGCCGTCGATGGAGTCCGCGCCGGTGTGGCCGAGGACGGCCGCGACGTGGGTGCGGACGAGGTCGAGGAGGGTCTGTTCCTGTTCTGCGGGGGTGAGCCCGGCGAGGCGCTGGGCGAGGCCGGCGGCGGAGCCGGCGCCCTGCTGGACGACGCGGCGGCCGGTGCCCTGGACGAGGCCGCGCAGGAGCGCGGGGACGCCGTCGGCGTCGGCCCTGAGCCCGGCGATGTCCAGGTGCATGGAGACGAGCGCGGGGCGGGCGAGGGCGACGGCGGTGTCGAGGAGGCCCAGGCCCTCGGCGGTGGACATGCCGGTGACGCCGGAGCGGGTCATGCGCTCGCGGTCGACCTCGGCGAGGTCGCCGGTCATGCCGCTGGCCTCGGCCCACAGGCCCCAGGCCACCGAGGTGGCGGGGAGGCCGGCGCGGCGGCGGTGCTGGGCGAGGGCGTCGAGGTAGGCGTTGGCGGCCGCGTAGTTGGCCTGTCCGGCGGCGCCGAAGACGCCGGCGACGGACGAGAAGAGGACGAAGACGGCCAGGTCGAGGTCGCGGGTGAGGTCGTGGAGGTGCCAGGCGGCGTCGACCTTCGGGCGGAGCACGGCGTCGAGGCGCTCGTCGGTGAGGGCGCCGACGACGCCGTCGTCGAGGACGCCGGCGGTGTGCACGACGCCGGTGAGCGGGTGCTCGTCCGGTACGGAGGCCAGCAGCGCGGCCAGCGCCTCACGATCCGCCGCGTCGCAGGCGGCGACGGTGACGGTCGCGCCGAGGGCGGTGAGTTCGTCGCGGAGTTCGGCCGCTCCCGGGGCCTCGGGGCCGCGCCGGCTGGTGAGCAGCAGGTGGCGTACGCCGTGCTCGGTGACGAGGTGGCGGGCGAGGTGTCCGCCGAGGGTGCCGGTGGCGCCGGTGACGAGGACGGTGCCGTCCGGGTCGAGGGCGGTGGGGAGGGTGAGGGCGACCTTGCCGACGTTGCGGGCCTGGCTGAGGTAGCGGAAGGCGTCGGGGGCGCTGTGCACGTCCCAGGTGGTGACGGGCAGCGGGTGGAGCGCGCCGGACTCGAAGAGGCCGAGGAGGTCGGCGAGGATCTCCCGGATGCGGTCGGGGCCGGCTTCGATGATGTCGAAGTTCCGGTACTGGACGCCGGGGTGGGCGGCGGCGACCTCGTCGGGGTCGCGGACGTCGGTCTTGCCCATCTCGGCGAAGCGGCCGCCGTTGGGCATCAGGCGCAGGGAGGCGTCGACGAACTCGCGGGCGAGCGAGTCGAGGACGACGTCCACGCCGTGGCCGTCGGTGGTGTCGAGGAACTTCCGCTCGAAGTCGAGGGTGCGGGACGAGGCGATGTGGGCTTCGTCGAGTCCGGCGGCGCGGAGGGAGTCCCACTTGCCCTCGCTGGCGGTGCCGAACACCTCGGCGCCGGCGTGGCGGGCGAGCTGGACGGCGGCGGAGCCGACGCCGCCGGCGGCCGCGTGGACGAGGACGCGTTCCCCGGCGCGGAGCCGGCCGAGGTCGAAGAGGCCGAAGTAGGCGGTGAGGAAGGCGATGGAGACCGAGGCGGCCTCGGCGTAGGACCAGCCCCGCGGCATCCTGACGATGAGGCGCCGGTCGGCGACGGACAGGGGGCTGAAGGCGCCGGAGAGGAGGCCCATGACGCGGTCGCCGACGGCCAGGTCGGTGACGTCGGGGGCGGTCTCGACGACGACGCCGGAGCCTTCGAGGCCGAGGAAGCCGGACTTGCCGGGGTACATGCCCAGGGTGTTGAGGACGTCGCGGAAGTTGAGGCCGGCGGCGCGGACGGCGATGCGGACCTGGCCGGCCTCCAGCGGTGCGGCGGCCTCGGGGTGGGTGGTGAGGTGGAGGTTCTCCAGGGTGCCGCGGTCGACGATCTCCAGGCGCCAGGGGTCGGTGCCGGGCGGCGGGACGAGTCCGCCGTCGGCGGCCACGCGGCCGAGGCGGGGCACGAGGGCGGTGCCGGCGCGGAGGGCCAGCTGCGGCTCGTCGGCGGCGAGGGCCGTGGCGAGGGCGGCGGGCAGGGCGTCGTGGGAGGCCGTGTCGTCGTCGAGGTCGACGAGGAGGAAGCGGCCGGGGTTCTCGGTCTGCGCGGAGCGGACGAGGCCCCAGACGGCGGCGAGGCCGGGGTCGGCGAGGTCCTCGCCGTCGCGGGCGACGACCGCGCCGTGCGAGACGAGGACGAGGCGGGAGGCCTCGAAGCGCTCGTCGGCCAGCCAGTCCTGGACGACGGCCAGGACGCGGCGGGCCTCGGCGCGCGCCTGCTCGGGGTCGGTTCCGCCGGTGGCGCAGGGCAGCAGGACCGCGTCCGGCAGGGGCCGGCCGGTGTCGAGTGCGGCGGTGAGCGCGGCGAGGTCGGGGTGGGTGGCGGGGCCGTCCTGTCCGGTGCCGGCGAGGGCGGCGGCGAGGCGGGCGGTGCGGCCCGTCTCCGTATCGGCCTCTGCGTCGGTGGGCGCGTCCGTGAGCAGGGCGCAGGTGGGGATCGCGGGGTCCGTGACGGTGGGGGCCGGGGCCCAGTCGACGCGGAAGAGCGCGTCGAGGTAGGCACCGGTGCCGGAGGCGTTCAGCTGCTCGGGCGAGACCGGGCGCATGGCCAGGGAGGTGACGGTGGCGACGGGCGCGCCGGTGGCGTCGGCGATCTCCAGGGACATGGCGTCGGAGCCGGCGGGGGTGGCCTTGACGCGGAGGGTGGCGGCGCCGGTGGCGTGGAGGGAGATGCCGCTCCACACGAACGGCAGCCAGGGCCGGCCGGTGTCCTCGACGAAGCCGCCGAGGCCCACGGAGTGGAGGGCCGCGTCCAGCAGGGCCGGGTGGACGCCGAAGCGGGCGGCCTCGTCGGCGCCGTCCTCGGGGAGCGCGACCTCGGCGAACACGTCGTCGCCGCGCCGCCAGGCCGCCCGCAGGCCGCGGAAGAGGGGGCCGTAGGAGACGCCGTTGGCGGTGAAGCCGTCGTACAGGCCGGAGATGTCGACGGGTTCGGCACCGGCCGGGGGCCAGGCCTCGAGGTCGGCGGAGGCGGTGCTCGTGGAGGCGGTGCGGCCGGTGGTGGTGAGCACACCGGTGGCGTGCCGGGTCCACGGCTCGTCCTCGGGGGCGTCCTCGGGGCGGGAGTACAGGCCGAGGGCGCGGCGGCCCGTCTCGTCGGGGCCGGTCACGGAGACGCGCAGCTGGACGCCGTCGCGGCCGGGCATGACGAGGGGCGTCTCGAGGGTGAGTTCCTCGACGGTGTCGCAGCCGGCCTCGTCGCCGGCGCGGATGGCGAGCTCGAGCAGGGCGGTGCCGGGGACGACGACCGAGCCGAGCACGACGTGGTCGGCCAGCCAGGGGTGGGTCTGCACGGACAGGCGGGCCGTGAGGAGGTGCCCGTCGGGCAGCGCCACGACGGCGCCGAGGAGCGGGTGGTGGGCGGGGCCGAGGCCGAGCGCGCCCGCGTCGCCGGCGGAGCCGGTGGCCTGGAGCCAGAAGCCGTCGCGCTGGAAGGCGTAGGTGGGCAGGTCGACGCGGCGGCCGGGGCCACCGGCGACGTACGTGCTCCAGTCGGGGCCGTGGCCGCGGGTGTGGAGCTCGGCGAGGGCGGCGAGGAGGCCCTGGTCCTCGGGGCGGTCCTTGCGCAGGGCGGGCACGAGGACGGCGGTGTCGTCGTCCAGGCAGGCCTGGCCCATGGCGGAGAGGGTGCCGTCGGGGCCGAGCTCCAGGTAGGTGCGGACGCCCTCGTCGTGGAGGGTGCGCATGCCGTCGGCGAAGCGGACGGCCTCGCGGACGTGCCGCACCCAGTAGTCGGGGGAGGTCAGTTCCTCGGTGGTGGCGAGGGCGCCGGTGACGTTGGAGACGAGGGAGACGGCCGGGGCGTTGAAGGTGAGACCGGCGACGACCTTCCGGAAGTCCTCCAGCATCGGGTCCATCAGCGGCGAGTGGAAGGCGTGGGAGACCTGAAGGCGCTTGGTCTTCACACCGTCGGCGGCCAGCGTCTCGGCGATCTCCAGGACGGCGGTCTCGGCTCCGGAGACCACCACCGCCCGGGGGCCGTTGACGGCGGCGATGCCCACCTCGTGCTCGCGGCCCGCGAGGAGCGGCAGCACGGTCTCCTCGGTGGCCTGGACGGACACCATGGCACCACCGCTCGGGAGCGCCTGCATGAGGCGGCCGCGGGCGGCGACGAGGCGGGCGGCGTCGTCGAGCGACAGGACGCCCGCCACATGGGCGGCGGCGATCTCGCCGACGGAGTGGCCGGCGAGGAAGTCCGGGGTGACGCCCCACGACTCGACGAGGCGGTGGAGGGCGACCTCGAGCGCGAAGAGGGCGGCCTGGGTGTACGCGGTGCGGTGGACGAGCTCGCCGTCCAGCGCCTCGGCCAGCGGCCGCTCGAGGTGCGGGTCGAGGGCGGCGGCGACCGCGTCGAAGGCCTCGGCGAAGGCCGGGTGGGCGGCGTGGAGTTCGCGGCCCATGCCGGGGCGCTGCGCGCCCTGGCCGGTGAAGAGGAAGGCGAGGGGGCCCTCGGTGACGCGGCCGCGCACGGTTCCGGCGGCGGGCTCGCCCGCGGCGACGGCGGCGAGGCCGGCGAGGAGCCGGTCGCGGTCGGTGCCGGTGACCACGGCGCGGTGGTCGAGGGCGGCGCGCGTGGTGGCGAGGGCGTGGGCGACGTCCCGGGGGGCGAGGCCGGGCCGCTCGGCGAGGTGGGCGTGGAGGCGTTCGGCCTGGGCGCGCAGGGCGGTCTCGCTCTTCGCGGAGACGACCCAGGGCAGGAGGGCGTCCCCGGCCGGCTCGCCGGCGCCCTCGTCGGCGCTGTTGGCGTCGTCCTCGGGGGCCTGCTCGATGATGGTGTGGGCGTTGGTGCCGCTCACGCCGAAGGACGAGACGCCGGCGCGGCGCGGCTCGCCGGTCTCGGGCCAGGGCGTGGCCTCCGCCAGGAGTTCGACGGCGCCGGAGGTCCAGTCGACGTGCGGGGTGGGCTCGTCGATGTGGAGGGAGCGCGGGAGGACGCCCTCGCGCATCGCCATGACCATCTTGATGATGCCGGCGACGCCGGCGGCGGCCTGCGAGTGGCCGATGTTGGACTTGATGGAGCCGAGACGCAGCGGCCGGTCGGCCGGCCGGTTCTGACCGTACGTGGCGAGCAGCGCCTGCGCCTCGATCGGGTCGCCCAGCGTCGTACCCGTACCGTGCGCCTCGACGGCGTCGACCTGGCCGGCGGCGAGGCCGGCGGAGGCCAGGGCGGCGCGGATGACGCGCTGCTGGGACGGGCCGTTGGGGGCGGTGAGGCCGTTCGACGCACCGTCCTGGTTGACGGCGGAGCCGCGGACGACGGCCAGCACCTGGTGGCCGTTCTTGCGCGCGTCCGACAGCCGCTCGACGAGCAGCATGCCGACGCCCTCGGCCCAGCCGGTGCCGTCGGCCGCGGCGGCGAACGGCTTGCAGCGGCCGTCGGCCGACAGGCCGCGCTGGCGGCTGAACTCGACGAAGACGAGCGGGGACGCCATGACGGAGACGCCACCGGCGATGGCCATCGTGCAGTCGCCGTTGCGCAGCGCCTGGACGGCGAGGTGGAGGGCGACGAGCGAGGAGGAGCAGGCGGTGTCGACGGTGACGGCCGGGCCCTCGAGGCCGAGGGTGTAGGCGATGCGGCCGGAGAGGACCGCTCCGGAGCCGCCGGTGAGGAGGAGGCCCTCGAGCTCGTCGGGGGTCTCGACGACGTCGGAACCGTAGCCGGAGGTGGAGGCGCCCACGAAGACGCCGGCCCGGCTGCCCTTGAGGGAGGCCGGGTCGATGCCGGAGCGTTCGAGGAGCTCCCACGCGGCCTCCAGCAGCAGGCGCTGCTGGGGGTCGGTGGCGAGGGCCTCGCGGGGCGAGATGCCGAAGAAGCCGGCGTCGAAGCGGTCGGCGTCGTGGAGGAAGCCGCCGGACCGGGTGTAGGTGGTGCCGGCGTGCTCCGGGTCGGGGTCGTACAGGCCGTCCAGGTCCCAGCCGCGCTCCTCCGGGAAGCCGGAGATGGCGTCGGTGCCGTCGGCGACGAGCCGCCACAGCTCCTCGGGGGAGGTGACCCCGCCCGGGTAGCGGCAGCTCATGCCGACGATGGCGATCGGTTCCTGGTCCCCCGCCTCAAGTTCGCGAAGGCGCTGCCGGGTCTCGTGCAGGTCCGCCGTTACCCACTTGAGGTAATCCCGGAGCTTGTCTTCATTCATGATGCGACCTTGCCTGTGCGAATGGATTCACGACGTCTTGGCGCCGGGGCTCCGCCCCGTGCTCCGGCCCTGGTCCCCGGGCGCGCCGAAATATGCCTGGCCCGGCGGAATGTACGGCCGGGCCAGGCAGGGGATCAAGACATTCGGGCTGAATTGAGGGGTCGTAGGGGCTCGCCCTCTTCCCGCCCCGAGGGGGGAATAGGGGAGCCCCGTACGCGGACCTCGGCAGGGGCTAGGACCTGCCCAGTTCCTCGTTGATGAAGGCGAACAGCTCGTCGTCGGAGGCGCTTTGCAGCTGTTCACGCCGCGAGTCGGCGGCGGCATCGTCGTCCGCGCGGTTCACCCGGGCGAGGATCGTCTGGAGACGCGACGACACCATCGCCAGCGCGTCGTCGTCCTCGGAGAGGGAGAGCACGGCGAATTCCAGGGCGTCGAGCTGGGCGGTCACACCGCCCCGGCCGGCACCGGCTGTACCCCCGGCGAATTCCACGGCGAATTCCGTGTCGAGGAAAGCCGCGAGGTCCCTGGGCGTGGGGTGGTCGAAGACCAGGGTGGCGGGCAGCTGGAGCCCGGTGACCTCGCCGATGCGGTTGCGCAGGGCCACGGCCGTCAGCGAGTCGAAGCCGAGGTCCTTGAACGCCTCGCCGGCGCCCACCGCTTCGGCTCCCGCGTGCCCGAGCACGGCGGCGGTGTGCCCGCGCACGAGGTCGAGCAGGGCCCGGGTGCGCTCGGCGCCGGTCAGCCCGGCCAGCCGGTCGGCGATGCCGGAGGCCCCGTCGCCGGACGTCTCGTCGGTACCGGGGACGACGAGCAGCCGGCCGCCGCGCGTGCCGTCGTCCTCGACCGGCTCCGGCCAGATGCGGTGCCGGCGGAAGGCGTACGTGGGCAGGTCGACGCGCTGATGGGTGCCGCCGCCGAACACCGCGTTCCAGTCCGGCGTGACGCCGCGCACCTGGATCTCGGCGAGCGAGGTGAGGAAGCGGGCGAGGCCGCCGTCGTCCCGGCGGAGCGTTCCGGCGACCGCGACCGGGTCGTCGCCCTCGGCGCCGGCGGCGTCGGCGGTCTCGCGCAGCGGGACGGTGAGCACGGGGTGCGGGCTGACCTCGACGAACGTCCGGAAGCCCTGGCCGATCAGGGAGCGGGTCGCGGCCTCCAGCTCGACGGTCCGCCGCAGATTGCGGTACCAGTACGCGGCGTCCGTGACCGCACCGGACAGCCACTCCCCCGTCACGGTCGAGAAGAACGGGGTCCGGGGGGCCAGCGGGGTGACGGGGGCGAGCTCGGACAGCAGCCGCTCCTCGATCTCCTCGACGGCCGCCGAGTGCGACGCGTAGTCGACGGGGATACGACGAGCCCGGATGTCCTCGCCCTCGCAGTGCGCCATCAGCTCGTCGAGAGCCGACACCTCACCCGAAACGACCACCGACGACGGACCGTTGACCGCCGCGACGGACACACGACCGTCCCAGCGCGAGATCAGCTCCCGCACCTCGGCCACCGGCAGCGGCACCGACACCATGCCACCGCGACCCGCGATCTCCAGCAGCGCACGCGACCGCAGCGCCACCACGCGCGCACCGTCCTCCAGGGACAACGCACCGGACACCACGGCAGCCGCGATCTCACCCTGCGAATGACCCACCACGGCCGACGGCACGACACCGTACGAACGCCACAGGTCGGCCAGCGACACCATGACGGCGAACAGGACGGGCTGGACGACGTCCACGCGGTCGAGGCCGGGCGCGCCGTCGGCGCCCCGGAGCACGTCGGTGAGCGACCAGTCGGTGAAGGCCGCGAGGGCCTTCTCGCACTCGGCCATGCGGTCGGCGAAGGCCGGTGCGGTGTCGAGGAGTTCGAGGGCCATGCCGGCCCACTGGGAACCCTGGCCGGGGAAGACGAAGGCGGTCTTGCCCAGGCCGTGGGAGACGCCCTCGACGACGTTCGCCGCGGGCTCGCCCTCGGCGAGGGCCGCCAGGCCGGCCAGTAGTCCGTCGCGGTCGCCGCCGAGGACGACGGCCCGGTGGTCGAAGGCGGTACGGGTGGTGACCAGCGCGTGCGCGATGTCGACGGGAGCGACGTCGGGCCGGTCCTCGGCGTGTGCCTTGAGGCGGGCGGCCTGTTCGCGCAGGGCGCCGGCGTTCTTGGCGGAGAGCACCCACGGCACGACGGCGGGCGGCGCGCCGGACTCTGCCGGGGCCCCCTCGGGCTCTTCCGGCTCGGGCGCCTGCTCCACGATCACATGGGAGTTGGTGCCGCTGACGCCGAAAGAGGAGACGGCGGCGCGGCGCGGGCGCCCGGTCTCCGGCCACGCGCGGCGCGCGGTCAGCAGCTCGACGGCCCCGGCGGACCAGTCGACGTGCGGGGACGGCTCGTCGACGTGGAGGGTCTGCGGAAGGACGCCCTCGCGCATCGCCATGACCATCTTGATGACGCCCGCGACGCCGGCGGCGGCCTGGGTATGGCCGATGTTGGACTTCACGGAACCGAGGTAGAGCGGCCGGTCGTCGGCACGCTCCTGGCCGTACGTGGCGAGCAGCGCCTGCGCCTCGATCGGGTCGCCGAGCGTGGTGCCGGTGCCGTGCGCCTCGACGACGTCGACCTCGTCGGCCGTGACGCGGGCGTTGGCGAGCGCGGCACGGATGACGCGCTGCTGGGAGGGGCCGTTGGGGGCGGTGAGGCCGTTCGACGCGCCGTCCTGGTTGACGGCCGAGCCGCGGACGACCGCCAGCACCTGGTGACCGTTCTTCCGCGCGTCCGACAGCCGCTCCACGAGCAGCATGCCGACGCCCTCGCCCCAGCCCGTGCCGTCGGCCGCGGCGGCGAACGCCTTGCAGCGGCCGTCCGGGGACAGGCCGCGCTGGCGGGCGAAGTCGATGAACGCGTTCGGCGTCGCCATGATGGTGACGCCACCGGCGAGGGCGAGCGAGCATTCGCGGTTGCGCAGGGCCTGGACGGCCAGGTGGAGGGCGACCAGCGACGACGAGCAGGCCGTGTCGACCGTCACCGCCGGGCCCTCCAGCCCGAACGTGTACGACAGGCGGCCCGAGGCGACGCTGGCCGCGCTGCCCGTGCCGAGGTGGCCCTCCAGCTCCTCGGCGCCGGTCAGCAGCAGCGAGCCGTAGTCCTGGCCGTTGGAGCCGACGAACACGCCGGCCTGCTCGCCGTGGAGCGCCGACGGGTCGATGCCGGCGCGCTCGAACACCTCCCACGTCGTCTCCAGCAGCAGCCGCTGCTGGGGGTCCATGGCGAGGGCCTCGCGCGGCGAGATCCCGAAGAACGCCGGGTCGAACTCGGCCGCCCCGGCGAGGAACCCGCCGTCACGCGCGTAGCTTGTACCGGGCCGGTCGGGGTCCGGGTCGTACAGCCCCTCCAGGTCCCAGCCGCGGTCGTCGGGGAACGCGGAGATCGCGTCACCGCCGTCCGCGACCAGGCGCCAGAGGTCCTCCGGGGAGCGGACGCCGCCGGGGAAGCGGCAGGCCATGCCGACGATGGCGACCGGCTCCTGTCGCTCCTCCTCCAGGTCGAGCACCTGGCGGCGGGCCTGGCGCAGCTCGTTCGTGACCCACTTCAGGTGTTCGAGCAGCTTCTCTTCATTCGCCATGGGAAATCAGCCCTTTGGGACCGTGGGGAACAGTCGTCACATGTGCGGTCGGCAATTCAGGACTTTCCGAACTCGTTGTGGATGATGTCGAAGATGTCGTCGGCCGTGGCCGCCGCGAGGTCGTCGCCGTCCTCGCCGCCCTCCTCCGCCTTCTGCAGGTCGTTCCAGCGCGTCAGCAGGGACTGCAGGCGGGCGGTGACCTTCGCGCCGTCCGGGTCGCCGGGGCCCATGGTGGTGAGCAGCGTCTCCACCTTGTCGAGCTCGACGAGCAGCGGTGCGGCGTCCGCCCCGTCGGCCGGGACGTCCTCGTCGCCGAGGAGTTCGCGGCGCAGCAGGCCCGCGAGGGCGGCGGGGGTCGGATAGTCGAAGATCAGCGTCGCCGGCAGTCGGAGGCCCGTGGCGGTGCCGAGGCCGTTGCGGAGTTCGACCGCGGAGAGGGAGCTGAAGCCGAGGTCCTTGAACGCCCGGCCGTCCTCGACGGACGCCGTCGAGGCGTGTCCGAGCACCGCGGCCACCTGTCCGTGCACCAGGTCGAGCAGCGCCTGGTCGCGCTCCTCCCCCTGGAGCCCCGCCAGCCTCTCGCGCAGCGCCTGCGCCGGGTCGCCCTCCACCGCGGCCGAGGCGGCGACGGGAGCGGCGGCGGCCAGCGCCCGCACCTCGGCGAGGTCGCCGAGCAGGGGGCTGGGACGGGCGGCGGTGAACGGCGGGACGAAGCGGTCCCACCGCAGGTCGGCCACGGTCAGCCCGCTCTCGTCCGCGGCCACCGCGTACGCCAGCGCCGACATCGCGTGCTCCGGGTCCATCGCCGGCAGCCCGCCCTCGCGGAGCCGCTCGGCCAGCCCGTCGCTGTCGCTCATGCCGTCACCGGTCCACGGACCCCAGGCGATGGACGTCGCGGCCAGGCCGTCGGCGCGCCGCTGCTGGGCGAGCGCGTCCAGGTAGGCGTTGGCGGCGGCGTAGTTGGCCTGGCCGGCGTTGCCGACGGTGCCCGCGATGGACGAGAAGAGGACGAACAGCGACAGGTCCCGGTCCCGGGTGAGCTCGTGCAGATGGGCGGCGGCCTCCGCCTTGGGGCGCAGGACGGCCTCGTAGCGCTCGGGCGTCAGGGTCTCCAGGATGCCGTCGTCCAGCACACCGGCCGCGTGCACCACACCCGTCACCGGGTGGGTGTCCAGGAGCGCCGCGAGGGCGTCCCGGTCGGAGACGTCGCAGGCCGCGAGGGTGACGTCCGCGCCGAGCGCGGTCAGCTCGTCGCGCAGCCCGGCCGCGCCGGGCGCCTCGGCGCCCCGGCGGGACACGAGCACCAGCCCGCGCGTACCGCGCTCGACCAGCCAGCGGGAGATCCGGGCGCCCAGGGCGCCGGTGCCGCCGGTGACGAGCACCGTGCCGGGAGCCGACCAGTCCGCGGGCGCCTCCGCGCCCTCCGGGGCCCGTACGAGACGCCGCGCGAGCACCCCGGACGAACGCACCGCGAGCTGGTCCTCGCCGCCGGCGTCGGCCAGCAGACCGACCAGGCGCTCCAGGGCCCGCGCGTCCACGACCTCGGGCAGGTCGACCAGACCGCCCCACAGCCGCGGGTGCTCCAGGGCCACGACCCGGCCCGCGCCCCAGACCTGCGCCTGGGCGGGAACGGCCGGACGCTCGGCGGCGGACGCGGCGACGGCACCCGAGGTGACGGCCCACACCGGCGCCTCCAGATCCGCCGAGTCGCCCAGCGCCTGGACGAGCGCCGAGGTCAGGAGCGTGCCGTGCGCCTCGTCGAACGCGAGCAGGGACACGACACCCGCCGGCGGGGCGGACAGCCCCGCCGCGGACACCGACTCCCGCAGCCGCGCCGCCATCGCACCGCGCTCCCGGCAGCCCGCGTCGGCCTCGACCGGCACGACCCGCACGCCGGCATCGACCAGCGCGTCCCGTACGGACTCCGCCGGCGCGCCGTTCGCGGCGCCGGCCGCCGTCACCAGGAGCCAGTCCCCGGCCGGCAGGGCGGCCGTGGGCTCGGCGACGGGCTGCCAGCTCACCCGGTACCGCCAGCCGTCGACCGTCGCCCGCTCGCGCCGGCGGACCCGCCACGCGGAGAGCGCCGGCAGGACCTCGCTCAACGGCGCGTCGCCGTCGAGCCGCAGCGTCTCCAGCAGCTCGGGCAGGTCCTCCTGCTCGACGGCGTCCCAGAACCGGGCCTCCACCGCGTCGGCCACGGCGGCCGTACCGCCGGGCACCTCGGGAGAGGCGTCGTCGAGCCAGTAGTGACCGTGCTGGAACGCGTACGTCGGCAGCTCGACCCGGCGCGCGCCGAGCGGCGCGAAGTACGCCGCCCAGTCCGGAGTGACACCCCGGACGTGCAGCTGAGCGAGCGCCGCGAGCAGGGCACCGGGCTCGTCACGGTCCTTGCGGAGGGCCGGGACGAAGGCGGCGCTGTCTCCATCGGTGAGGCAGTCCGGGCCCATGGCGGACAGGACGGCGTCGGGACCGAGCTCCAGGAACGTACGGACGCCCTGGCTCTTCAGAGAACCGACGATGTCGGCGAAGCGGACGGCGTCGCGGACGTGGTCGACCCAGTAGGAGGGAGAGGTGACGTCGCCGGAGGCGACGACGACGGGGATGGACGGGGCGGAGAAGGTCAGGCCTTCGACGACCTGCCGGAAGTCCTCCAGCATCGGGTCCATCAGAGGCGAGTGGAAAGCGTGCGAGACACGAAGACGCTTCGTCTTGACGCCGTCGGCGGCCAGGACCTCGGCGATCTCCACGACAGCGGCTTCGGCACCGGAGACGACGACCGAGAGCGGACCGTTGACGGCGGCGATGCCGACCTCGTCCTCACGACCGGCCAGCAGCGGCAGGACCGTTTCCTCAGCGGCCTGGACGGACACCATCGCGCCACCAGCGGGGAGCGCCTGCATCAGACGACCCCGAGCCGTGACGAGACGCGCCGCATCAGCCAGCGACAGCACACCCGCCACATGAGCAGCGGCAATCTCGCCAACGGAGTGACCGGCGAGGAAGTCCGGACGCACACCCCACGACTCGACGAGACGGAACAGCGCCACCTCGACCGCAAAGAGAGCGGCCTGCGTGTACTCCGTCCGATCCAGCGCCTCGCCGTCCTCGTCGATCACCTCGACGAGCGGACGCTCCAGGTGGGCGTCCAGCTCGGCGCACACAGCACCGAAGGCATCGGCGAACACCGGGAACGCATCCCGCAGCTCACGGCCCATCCCGATCCGCTGCGAACCCTGACCCGTGAAGAGCACCGCCAGCGGTCCGTCCTCGACCCGGCCCTGGTGGACACCGGTCGCGGAGTCGCCCGCGGCGAGGGCCGTGAGGCCCGAGACGAGTTCGTCGCGGCCGCTACCGGTGACGACGGCACGTACGTCGAGGGCCGAACGCGAGGTGGCCAGCGAGAAGGCCACGTCCGCGACCGACTGGTCCTCGTGGGCCCGCAGGTGCGCCAGGAGACGCCCCGCCTGGGCACGGAGTGCGTCGGTGCCCTGGGCGGACACCGTCCAGGCAAGCGGCATGTCACTGTTCTCCGCGTCCACGGACACCTCGGTCTCGGCAGCCTCGGCCGGAGGCTCCTCGACCGGAGCCTGCTCGACGATCACGTGCGCGTTCGTGCCACTGAAGCCGAACGACGACACACCAGCGCGGCGAGGCCTGTCGGCCTCGGGCCACTCCACGGCCTCCGTCAGCAGCTCCACGGCACCCGCCGACCAGTCGACGTGCGGCGTGGGCTCGTCCACGTGCAGGGTCTGCGGAAGCACACCCTCACGCATCGCCATCACCATCTTGATGACGCCCGCGACGCCCGCCGCGGCCTGCGTGTGGCCGATGTTGGACTTGATCGAACCGAGGAGCAGCGGCCGGTCTGCCGGCCGGTCCTGGCCGTACGTGGCCAGCAGCGCCTGGGCCTCGATCGGGTCACCCAGCGTCGTACCCGTACCGTGCGCCTCCACCACGTCGACCTCGGAGGAGGTCAGGCGGGCGCTCTCCAGCGCCGCGCGGATGACGCGCTGCTGGGACGGGCCGTTGGGGGCGGTCAGACCGTTCGACGCACCGTCCTGGTTGGTGGCCGTGCCGCGCACGACGGCCAGGACGGGGTGCCCGGCCCGGCGGGCGTCCGAAAGGCGCTCGACGAGCAGGACGCCCGCGCCCTCGCCCCAGCCGGTGCCGTCGGCCGCGCCGGCGAACGGCTTGCAACGGCCGTCCGCCGACAGGCCGCGCTGGCGGCTGAAGTCGATGAAGGTGCCCGGCGTGGCCATGACGGTCACACCACCGGCCAGGGCCATCTCGCACTCACCGCTGCGCAGGGCCTGCACGGCCAGGTGCAGGGCGACCAGCGACGACGAGCACGCCGTGTCCACCGTCACCGCCGGGCCCTCCAGCCCGAAGGTGTAGGCGACGCGGCCCGAGACGACGCTGCTGGAGCTGCCGGTGCCGATGTAGCCCTCCAGCTCGTCGGGCACGGCACGCAGCCGGGACCCGTAGTCGTGGTAGGCGACGCCGGCGAAGACGCCGGTCCGGCTGCCCCGGAGGGTGGCCGGGTCGATGCCCGCCCGCTCGAAGACCTCCCACGAGGTCTCCAGCAGGAGCCGCTGCTGCGGGTCCATGGCCAGGGCCTCGCGCGGCGAGATCCCGAAGAACGCCGGGTCGAACCGGGCCGCGTCGTGCAGGAACCCGCCGCGGTTGGTGTACGAGGTCGCGGGGTGCTCGGGGTCCGGGTGGTAGACGGCGTCCAGGTCCCAGCCGCGGTCGGTCGGGAACTCGGAGATCGCGTCCCCGCCCGAGACGACGAGCTGCCACAGCTCCTCGGGGGTACGGGCACCACCGGGGTAGCGGCACGCCATCCCGACGATCGCGATGGGCTCGTCGTCGAGCACGGCCACGGCCCGGGCGTCCGCCGCCCGCCGCTCCGCGCCGAGGAGTTCGGTGCGGAGGTGGTCGACCAGCGCGGTGGCGGTCGGCCAGTCGTAGACGAGGGTGGCGGGCAGCCGCAGGCCGGTGGCCTTGCCCAGCCGGTTGCGGAGCTCGACGGCGGTCAGCGAGTCGAAGCCGAGGTCCTTGAAGGCCCGGCCCGTCGACACGGCCTCCGGCCCGGCGTAGCCGAGTACGGCGGCGATCTGCGTCCGGATCGCGTCCAGCAGGACGCGGTTCTGCTCGTTCTCCGGCAGCCCGGCCAGGCGCTCGCGCAGGGCGCCGGCGGTGGCGCTCTCCAGGGCCTCCGCGAGGTCACGCGCCTCGGGAAGCTCGGCGAAGAGCGCGCTGGGGCGCGCGGCGGTCACGATCGGCAGGAAGGTCTCCCACCGGATGTCCGCGACGGTCAGCACGGGATCGGCCGTGCCGTCCAGCGCGTGGTCCAGGGCCGCGTCGACCGTCTCGGGTGCGAGGGCGGGGATGCCCACGCGCCGGAGCCGCTCGTCGAGGCCGTCCGCCGTCCAAGGGCCCCAGGCGATGGCCGTGCCGGGCAGCCCGTCGGCGCGTCGCCGGCGGGCGAGCGCCTCCAGGTGTGCCGTGGCCGCGGCGTGCGTGGCCTGGCCCGCGGTGCCGATGGCACCGGCGAGAGCGGAGAAGAGGACGAAGGAACGGAGTTCCAGGTCGAGTTCGCGCGACACCTCGTCGAGGCGGCGGGCGACGTCCGCGGTCCCCGCGAGGACGGCGGCGTAGCGCGCCGGGGTCAGCGAATCGACGACGCCGTCGTCCGGCGTGCCGGTCGCGTGGACGACGTCCGTGACCCGGTGCTGCGTGAGCAGGGCGACGACGGCGGCGCGGTCGGACGTGTCGCAGTGGACGACGTCGACCTCGGTGCCGAGTTCCGCCAGTTCCGCGCGGAGCGCGGCCTCGGCGGCCATGGTGGCCTCGTCGGTGCCGTGCCGGCCCGCGAGGACGACGTGCGGGGCGCCCTTGGCGGCCAGGCGTCGGACGACGTGGACGGCAGGGCCGCCGGGGACGCCGAGTTCGCCGGTGACCAGCACAGTGCCGGCCGGGCTCCAGGACAGGCCGTCGGTCGAGGTCCCGGTCGTCGTCGCGCGGACGAGTCGGCGGGCGTGGACACCGGACGCGCGCAGCGCCACCTGATCCTCACCACCGGCCCCGGACAACACACCCAACAACCGCGCCGCGACACGCTCATCAGCCACCTCGGGCAGGTCGACCAGACCGCCCCACAGCTGCGGATACTCCAGCGCCGCCACACGACCCAGACCCCACACACCAGCCTGCGCCACATCAACCACACGCTCAGCGGCACCCACCGAAACAGCACCACAGGTCGCCGCCCACAACGGGACAGCAATCCCTACATCACCCAGCCCCTGGACAACAGCCGCTGACAAGAGCACGCCCGACGACGAGTCCAGACCGACGAACGACAACACACCACCGTCGACCGCACCCGCCTCGACACCAGCCTCCGCCAGAGCACCACCCACACGCCCCGCCAGAGCCTCACGCCCCACACACCCCTCATCAACCACCACGCACACCACACGCACACCAACACCCTCAAGCGCCGCCACCGCAGCACCCACCCACACATGCCCCGCAACCTCCGGAGACACCACCACCAACCACGTCCCCGAAGGAACCGCGGACGTCGTACCGGTGAGCGGCTTCCACATCTCCCGGTAGGTCACGTCGTCCAGTGCCGAAGCGGCACGGCGACGGGCCCGCCAGGCGGCGAGAGCAGGCAGTACGGCGCTCAGCGGCGCGTCGCCGTCGAGTCGCAGCGTGTCGGACAGAGCGGGCAGGTCCTCGCCGTCCACGGCCTCCCAGAACGCGGACTCGGCGGGGTCGGCCTGGGCAACGCCCGCCGACGACCGGTCCGTGGAGTCCTCCAGCCAGAAGCGCTGGTGCTGGAAGGCGTAGGTGGGCAGGTCGACCCGGCCCGCGTTGTGCGGCGCGAGGAAAGCCTGCCAGTCGACGGTCACACCACGGGTGTGGAGACGCCCCAGGGCGTCGACGACCGTGCGCTCCTCGTCACGGTCCTTACGGAGGACCGGGACGAAGACACCACTGTCGCCGTCAGCAAGGCAGTCCGGGCCCATGGCGGACAGAACGGCGTCCGGACCGAGCTCCAGGAACGTACGGACGCCCTTGCTCTCCAGAGAACCGACCGTGTCGGCGAAGCGCACGGCACCGCGGACGTGGTCCACCCAGTAGGAGGGAGAGGTCACGTCACCGGAGGCGACAACGACCGGGACGGCCGGCGAGGAGAAGGTCAGGCCTTCGACGACCTGGCGGAAGTCCTCCAGCATCGGGTCCATCAGCGGCGAGTGGAAAGCGTGCGAGACACGAAGACGCTTCGTCTTCACACCATCGGCGGCCAGCGCCTCAGCGATCTCGAGAACCGCTGCCTCGGCACCCGAGATGACCACGGACAGCGGCCCGTTGACCGCCGCGACACCGACCACGTCCTCACGACCGGCCAGCAGCGGCAGGACCGTTTCCTCGGCGGCCTGGACGGACACCATCGCGCCACCAGCGGGGAGCGCCTGCATCAGACGACCCCGAGCCGTGACGAGAAGCGCCGCATCAGCCAGAGACAGCACACCCGCCACATGAGCCGCAGCAATCTCACCCACAGAGTGACCGGCCAGGAAGTCCGGACGCACACCCCACGACTCGACGAGACGGAACAGCGCCACCTCGACCGCAAAGAGAGCGGCCTGCGTGTAAGCCGTCTGGCTCAGCGCCTCGCCGTCCTCGTCGATCACCTCGACAAGCGGACGCTCCAGATGACCATCCAGCTCAGCGCACACAGCACCGAGGACATCGGCGAACACCGGGAACGCGGCACGCAGCTCACGCCCCATCCCGATCCGCTGCGAACCCTGACCCGTGAACAACACCGCCAGCTTCCCGCCGACGACCTCGTCCCCACCGGCCAGCGCCGCCAGACCCGCCAGCAGTTCGTCGCGGCTCGCGCCGCTCACCACCGCACGGTGCTCCCACGTCGCCCGCGACACCACCAGCGACGACGCGACATCCGCCACCCGCAGCCCAGGCCGCGCGGCCACATACGAGCGCAGCCGCTCCGCCTGATCCCGCAGCGCGTCGGGCGTACGACCCGACAGCACCCACGGCACCACACCACCATCGACCGACGGCGACACGGGCTCGGCAGCCTCAGCGCCCTCGAGCGCGGGCGCCTGCTCCAGGATCACGTGAGCGTTCGTGCCACTGAAGCCGAACGACGACACACCCGCCCGGCGCGGACCGCCGGACTCGGGCCACTCCGTGTTCTCCGTGAGCAGCTCGACCGCGCCCGCGGCCCAGTCGACGTGCGGCGTGGGCTCGTCCACGTGCAGCGTCTGCGGGAGGACACCCTCCCGCATCGCCATGACCATCTTGATGATGCCGGCGACACCGGCGGCGGCCTGCGTGTGACCGATGTTCGACTTCACCGAGCCGAGGAGCAGCGGCCGGTCGGCCGGCCGGTCCTGGCCGTACGTGGCCAGCAGAGCCTGCGCCTCGATCGGGTCGCCCAGCGTCGTACCCGTACCGTGCGCCTCCACCACGTCCACGTCCGCCGCCGACACACCGGCGCTGGCGAGCGCCTGACGGATGACGCGCTGCTGCGCGGGGCCGTTCGGTGCCGTCAGGCCGTTGCTCGCGCCGTCCTGGTTGATGGCGGAGCCACGGACGACGGCCAGCACCTGGTGGCCGTTCCGCCGCGCGTCCGAGAGCCGCTCGACGAGGAGCATGCCGACGCCCTCGGCCCAGGCGGTGCCGTCCGCCGCGCCGGCGAAGGCCTTGCAGCGGCCGTCGGCCGACAGGCCGCGCTGGCGGCTGAAGTCCACGAAGGTGCCGGGCGTGGCCATGACGGTCACACCACCGGCGAGCGCCATCTCGCACTCACCGTTGCGCAGGGCCTGCACCGCCAGGTGGAGGGCGACCAGCGACGACGAGCACGCCGTGTCGACGGTCACCGCCGGGCCCTCCAGCCCGAAGGTGTAGGAGAGGCGGCCGGAGACGACTCCGCCGGAGGTGCCGGTGCCCAGGTAGCCGTCGACGTCCTCGGGGACGTCCACGACGCGCAGACCGTAGTCGTGGTAGATCACGCCGGCGTACACGCCTGTGCGGCTGCCGCGCAGGGACGTGGGGTCGATGCCGGCCCGCTCGATGGTCTCCCAGGAGGCTTCGAGCAGCAGGCGCTGCTGTGGGTCCATGGCGAGGGCCTCGCGCGGCGAGATCCCGAAGAAGGCCGGGTCGAACTCGGCCGCCTCGTGCAGGAACCCGCCCTGCCGGGTGTAGCTCGTTCCGGGGCGGCTCGCCTCCGGGTCGTAGAGGTCCTCCACGTCCCAGCCGCGGTCCACGGGGAACTCCGAGATGGCGTCCCCGCCGGCCGACAGGAGCTGCCACAGCTCCTCGGGCGAGGTGATCCCGCCCGGGAAGCGGCAGGCCATGCCGACGATGGCGATCGGCTCGTCGGCCCCGGCGGCGGCCGTGACCGGCAGCGGCGTGCCGTCGGCGGTCACGACGCCCGCACCGGTGTCCTCGTCGCCGACGAGTTCCGTCCGCAGGTGTTCGGCGAGCGCGACGGGGGTGGGGTAGTCGAAGACGAGCGTGGCGGGCAGGCGCAGGCCGGTGGCCGTGCCGAGCCGGTTGCGGAGCTCGACGGCCGTCAGGGAGTCGAAGCCCAGCTCCTTGAACGACTTGTCGCCGTCCATGGTGTCCGCGTCGGCGTGGCCGAGCACCGCGGCGACGTGCGTGCGCACGACGTCGAGGAGGACGGCGGCGCGGTCGGCGGCGGGCAGGGCGGCCAGGCGCTGCTGGAGCGTGGCGGCCGGGGCCGCGCCCGCGGCCTCGGCGGAGCGCCGGGCGGGGGCGCGGACGAGGCCGCGCAGCAGTGCGGGCACGCCGTCGGCCGCCGCGTCCGCCGCGAGGGCGGCGGTGTCCAGGTGCATGGGCACGTGGAGCGGCTCGGGGTGGCCGAGGGCGGTGTCGAGGAGGGACAGGCCCTCCGGGGCGGTGAGCGCGGCGGCGCCGGAGCGTGCCATGCGCAGCAGATCGGTCTCGTCCAGTTCGCCGGTCATGCCGCTGGCGTCGGCCCACAGGCCCCAGGCGAGGGAGGTCGCCGGGAGGCCGTGCGCGTGCCGGTGACGTGCCAGCGCGTCCAGGAAGCCGTTCGCCGCCGCGTAGTTCGCCTGGCCCGCGTTGCCGAAGACACCGGCGGCGGAGGAGAACAGCACGAACGCCGACAGGTCCAGGTGCCGGGTCAGCTCGTGGAGATTCCACGCCGCGTCGGCCTTCGGCCGCAGCACGGTGTCGACGCGCTCGGGCGTCATGGATTCGATGACGCCGTCGTCGAGGACACCGGCGACGTGGAAGACGCCGGTGAGCGGGTGCTCGTCCGGTACGGAGGCCAGCAGCTCGGCCACCGCCTCACGGTCCGCGGTGTCACAGGCGGCGAGGACGACGTCCGCGCCGAGCGCGGTCAGCTCCTCGCGCAGCTCGGCCGCGCCGGGCGCGTCGGCGCCCCGGCGGCTGGTGAGCAGCAGACGACGTACGCCGTGCTCGGTGACCAGGTGACGGGCGACGAGGGCGCCCAGCGTTCCCGTGGCACCGGTGACCAGCGCCGTCCCCTCGGGGGCGAGGCGGGCGGGAACGGTCAGGACGACCTTGCCGACGTTCTGGGCCTGGCCGAGGAAGCGGAACGCCTCGGGGGCGTTGCGCACGTCCCAGGCGGTGACGGGCAGCGGCTGGAGCGCGCCGGACTCGAAGAGGGCGAGGAGCTCGCCGTACATCTCCTGGATGCGGTCCGGGCCGGCGTCGACGACGTCGAACGCCCGGTAGGTGACGCCCGGGTGGGCGGCGGCGACCTCGTCCGCGTCACGGATGTCGGTCTTGCCCATCTCGACGTAGCGACCGCCCTGCGGCAGGAGGCGCAGGGAGGCGTCGACGAACTCGCGGGCGAGCGAGTCGAGGACGACGTCCATGCCGCGGCCGTCGGTGGCGGCCAGGAACTCCCGCTCGAAGTCGAGCGTGCGGGAGGAGGCGATGTGGGCGTCGTCGAGCCCCGCGGCCCGCAGCGCGTCCCACTTGGGCGTGCTGGCGGTGCCGTACACCTCGGCACCCAGGTGCTGGGCCAGCTGCACGGCGGCCATGCCGACACCACCGGCCGCCGCGTGGATGAGGATCCGCTCCCCGGCCCGCAGGCCGGCCAGGTCGGTCAGCGCGTAGTACGCCGTCAGGAAGACGATGGGCGCGGCCGCGGCCTGCGCGAACGTCCAGCCGTACGGCATCCGGGAGACGAGCCGCTCCTCGGCGACGACGAGCGGTCCGAAGCCGCCCGAGAGCATGCCCATGACCCGGTCGCCCACGGCGAGCCCGGTCACGCCGGGGCCGGTCTCGACGACGACACCCGCGCCTTCGAGGCCCAGCAGGCCCGCGTCGCCGGGGTACATGCCGAGGACGTTCAGCACGTCGCGGAAGTTGAGCCCGGTCGCGCGCACGGAGATGCGGACCTGGCCCGGCCCCAGCGGCTGCTCGGCCTCCGGGTGCGGGATGAAGTGCAGGTTCTCCAGCGTGCCCTTCTCGGTGAAGTCGAGACGCCAGATGTCGGTGCCCTCCACGACGGCCAGTTCACCGCCGGCGCCGGAGCGCGCGAGGCGAGGCGCGTGGAGGTTCCCGGCGCGCAGGGCGAGCTGCGGTTCGTCGGTGGCGAGCGCGGCGGCGAGGACGTCGTACGACGCCTGCTCGTCGTCCAGGTCGATCAGGACGAACCTGCCGGGGTTCTCCGTCTGCGCCGACCGGACCAGGCCCCAGACGGCGGCCTGTGCCGGGTCCACGGCACCCTCGCCGCCATGGACGGCGACGGCGTGACGCGTGAGGAGAACGAGGCGGGAGGCGGCGAAGCGCTCGTCGGCCAGCCAGGACTGGACGAGGTCCAGGGTCCGCAGCGCGGCCTGGCGGGCCTCGTCGGCCATGGCGTCGGAGACGGTCGCGGGTGCGAGCGACGCGAGGACCACGGACGGGACGTCACCCGACGCGGAGGACTCGGCGATCCCGGCGATCCCGGCGAGGTCCGCCGCGGTCACGAGGGAGTCGGACACGGCGGCCAGGCGGCCGGCCGGTACGGACTCCAGCGCGGCGATCGGACCCGTGACGGGTGCCGCGGCGGGCACGGTGGGCCACTCGACGTGGAACAGCGAGTCCACGTGCGAGGGCGTGGCGGCGCCCGCCAGGTCGCCGGCCGACACGGCGCGCAGGACGAGCGAGCCCACCGTGGCCACGGGCGCGCCCGTGGCGTCGGCCACGAACAGGGAGACCCCGTCCGCACCGGCGGGTGACAGCTTCACCCGCAGCATCGACGCGCCGACGGCGTGCAGGGACACGTCGTTCCACGCGAAGGGGAGCTCGGGGCCGGTCGGCTGCCCACCCTCGTCCGCCCCGTCGGCGCCTTCGAGGGCGACCGCGTGCAGGGCGGAGTCGAGCAGGGCCGGGTGGAGGCCGTACGCGTCGGCGTCCGCGTCCTCGGGGAGCGACACCTCGGCGTACACGTCGTCACCGAGGCGCCAGACCTTGCCGAGGCCCTGGAACACCGGACCGTACTGGAGCCCGCCGGTCGCGAGCCGCTCGTACAGGCCGTCCGTCGGGACCGGTTCGGCACCGGCCGGCGGCCACACGGAGAGATCGGCACCGGCGGCCGACGGGACGGAACCGGCCGGGGCGAGCATGCCCATGGCGTGCCGCGTCCACAGCTCGTCGGCACCCGCGGACTCCGCCCGCGAGTACACGTCGACGGAACGGCGGCCCGACTCGTCGGCCCCGCCCACCATGACGCGCAGGTGCACTCCCCCGCGCTCGGGCAGGACCAGCGGTGCGGCGAGCGTCAGCTCCTCCAGCGCACCGCAGCCCGCCTCGTCGCCGGCGCGGACCGCCAGCTCGACGAACGCCGTGCCCGGCAGCAGCACCACACCGGCGACCGCGTGGTCCGCGAGCCAGGGGTGGGTCTCCAGGGACAGCCGGGCCGTGCACAGCACGCCGTCCGGCAGCTGCACGGCGGCACCGAGCAGCGGGTGATCGGCGGCGCCCATGCCCAGCTCAGCGGCGTTGCCGCTCATGCGCGCGGCCTGCGGCCAGTAGTGCTGGTGCTGGAAGGCGTAGGTGGGCAGGTCGACGCGGCGGGGTGCGTAGGGGGCGAAGAAGGCCGCCCAGTCGACGGTCGCACCACGGGTGTGGAGCCGGGCCAGGGACGCCACGGCGGCCTGCTCCTCGTCGCGGTCCTTGCGCAGGACCGGGACGAAGACACCGCTGTCGCCGTCGGCGAGGCAGTCCGGGCCCATGGCGGACAGGACGGCGTCGGGGCCGAGCTCCAGGTAGGTGCGGACGCCCTTGCCCTCCAGAGAACCGACGATGTCGGCGAAGCGCACGGCGTCGCGGACGTGGTCGACCCAGTAGGAGGGAGAGGTGACGTCGCCGGAGGCGACGACGACCGGGAGGGCCGGGGCGGAGAAGGTCAGGCCTTCGACGACCTGCCGGAAGTCCTCCAGCATCGGGTCCATCAGCGGCGAGTGGAAAGCGTGCGAGACACGAAGACGCTTGGTCTTCACACCGTCGGCGGCCAGCGCCTCGGCGATCTCGACAACGGCAGCCTCGGCACCGGAGATGACAACGGACAGCGGCCCGTTGACAGCAGCGATACCGACCTCGGCCTCACGACCGGCCAGCAGCGGCAGGACCGTTTCCTCGGCGGCCTGGACGGACACCATCGCGCCGCCCGCCGGGAGCGCCTGCATCAGGCGGCCGCGAGCCGTGACGAGAAGCGCAGCATCGGCGAGCGAGAGAACACCCGCCACGTGGGCGGCCGCGATCTCACCGACCGAGTGACCGGCGAGGAAGTCCGGACGGACGCCCCAGGACTCGACGAGACGGAACAGCGCCACCTCGACCGCGAACAGCGCGGCCTGCGTGAACTCGGTCCGGTCCAGCGCCTCGCCGTCCTCGTCGATCACCTCGACGAGTGGACGGTCCAGGTGGACGTCGAGCTCGGCACAGACAGCAGCGAAGGCGTCAGCGAACGCCGGGAAAGCGGCCCGCAGTTCACGCCCCATCCCGATCCGCTGCGACCCCTGGCCCGTGAAGAGCACTGCGGTCTGGCCGTCGAGCACACGGCCCTTCGCGCCGGCCTGAGCGGACTCGCCCTGGGCAAGCCGCGCCAGCCCCGTCAGGAGTTCGTCGCGTCCGGCGCCCAGGACCACGGCGCGGTGGGACATCGCCGACCGCGATGCGGCCAGGGAGAACGCCACGTCGGAGAGCGGAAGTTCGGCACGGTCCGCCACGAGGGCGTGGAGCCGCTCGGCCTGCTCGCGGAGTGCGTCCTCGCTCTTCGCCGAGAGCACCCAGGGCAGGACGGCGCCGCCGGCGTCGACGGCCGGCGCGGGCCGGTCGTCCTCGATCGCGGGGGCCTGCTCCAGGATCACGTGCGCGTTCGTGCCGCTGATACCGAACGACGAGATACCCGCTCGGCGAGGCCTGTCGGCCTCGGGCCACTCGATGGCCTCGGTCAGGAGCTCGACGGCGCCCGCCGACCAGTCCACGTGCGGCGACGGGGCGTCGACGTGGAGGGTCTGCGGAAGCACGCCCTCGCGCATCGCCATGACCATCTTGATGATGCCGGCGACACCGGCCGCGGCCTGCGTGTGACCGATGTTGGACTTGATCGAACCGAGGTACAGCGGGCGGTCCTCGGAGTGCTCCTGGCCGTACGTGGCCAGCAGCGCCTGGGCCTCGATCGGGTCACCGAGCCGCGTACCCGTGCCGTGCGCCTCGACGACGTCGACGGCATCGGCGGAGAGCTGGGCACTGGCGAGCGCGGCACGGATGACGCGCTGCTGGGACGGACCATTGGGAGCGGTCAGGCCGTTCGACGCGCCGTCCTGGTTGATGGCCGAGCCACGGACGATCGCGAGGACCTGGTGGCCCTTGCGCCGTGCGTCCGAGAGCCGCTCGACGAGCAGCATGCCGACGCCCTCGGACCAGCCGGTGCCGTCGGCGGCAGCGGCGAACGGCTTGCAGCGGCCGTCCTCGGACAGGCCGCGCTGGCGGCTGAAGTCGATGAAGGTGCCCGGCGTGGCCATGACGGTCACACCACCGGCGAGCGCCATCTCGCACTCGCCACTGCGCAGGGCCTGCGCGGCCATGTGCAGGGCGACGAGGGACGACGAGCACGCCGTGTCGACGGTCACCGCGGGGCCTTCGAGCCCGAAGGTGTAGGCGACGCGGCCGGAGGCGATGCTGCCGCCCGTGCCCATGAAGCCCTCGACCGGGTCGGCGGCCCGGCCGACGACCTCCGCGTAGTCGTGATACATCACGCCGGCGAAAACACCCGTCCGGCTTCCACGAACGGATACCGGATCGATGCCGGCCCGCTCGAAGGCCTCCCACGACGTCTCCAGCAGCAGACGGTGCTGCGGGTCCATCGCGACGGCCTCACGCGGCGAAATACCGAAGAACGACGGATCGAACTCGCCGGCGCTGTGCAGGAAGCCACCACCGCGGGCGTAGAACGTCCCCACGCGATCCGGGTCCGGGTCGTACAGACCCGCGACGTCCCAGCCACGGTCCGACGGGAACACGGACACGCCGTCCCCCGCCTCCGCGACCAGACGCCACAGGTCCTCAGGAGAGGAGACCCCACCGGGGTACCGGCAGGCCATGCCCACGATCGCGATCGGCTCGTCGTCCACCACGGCGACCGCGGCGGAAACGGAGGACGTCGCCTCGTCGGCGTCGCCGAGCAGCTCGCCGCGCAGATAGCCCGCGAGAGCCACCGGGCTCGGGTAATCGAAGATCAACGTCGCGGGCAGCCGGAGCCCGGAAACCCCACCGAGCCGGTTCCGCAGCTCCAACGCCGTCAGCGAATCGAAGCCCAGCTCGCTGAAGGCGCGCCCGGCCTCAACACCGTCGACCGACCCATAACCCAGCACACCCGCCACATGCGACCGCACAAGGTCGAGGAGTGCCGTGTTCTGCTCGTCGGGGGTCAGGGCCGCGAGACGCTGCTGAAGGGTCTCGGCGGCGTTACCGGTCCCGGTGGACGCGGTACGACGGGCCGGGGTGCGGACGAGGCCGCGCAGCAGCGCCGGGACGCCCTCGGACCCGGCCTCGGAACGGAGACCGGCGGTGTCCAGGTGAATGGGCACCAGCAGCGCGTGAGCGCCGGACGAGACGGCGAGGGCCCTGTCGAAGAGGGTGAGTCCTTCCGTCGCCGTCAGGCCACGCGTGCCCGACCGGGACATACGGGCCAGGTCCTGACCGGCCAGCTCACCGGCCATGCCGTCGGCGTCGGCCCACAGACCCCACGCGAGGGAGGTCGCGGGCAGATCGGCCGCACGGCGGTACTGGGCGAGCGCGTCCAGGTAGGAGTTGGCGGCGGCGTAGTTGGCCTGGCCCGCGTTGCCGAAGACACCGGCGGCGGAGGAGAACAGCACGAACGCCGACAGGTCCAGGGACGCGGTCAGCTCGTGGAGGTTCCAGGCCGCCACGGCCTTCGGGCCCAGGACGGTGTCGAGACGCTCGGGGGTGAGGGATTCGACGACACAGTCGTCCAGAACACCGGCCGCGTGAACGACCGCGGTGACCGGGTACTCGGCCAGAAGCGCGGCAAGGGCGTCGCGATCGGCGACATCACACGCCGCGAACTCCACCTCGGCACCCAGACCGGCCAGCTCGTCACGCAGCTCAACCGCACCCGGAGCCTCAAGACCACGACGGCTCGTCAGCACCAGGCTACGAACGCCGTGCTCCGTCACGAGGTGGCGGGCTACGAGGCCGCCGAGGCTGCCCGTCGCACCCGTGATCAGAACCGGACCGTCACCCCAGACCGGGGCCGCGTCGGTCGTGGAAGCGGCCCGGGCCAGACGCGGCGCGTGTGCCGCACCCTCGCGGAGCGCAAGCTGCGGCTCATCAAGCTCCAGGACGGCAGACAGCGCCTGGTACGAAGCCTCGGTGCCGTCGACATCGACGAGGACGAAACGGCCCGGGTTCTCGGACTGCGCCGAGCGCACCAGACCCCACACAGCAGCCTGAGCCACATCGGAGACCACATCACCGGTACCGGTGGTGACAGCGCCCCGCGTCACCACGACCAGACGCGAGGAAGCGAAACGCTCCTCCTCCAACCACGACCGCACCAGACCCAGGGCCTGACCGGCGACGTCCCCGACACTCAACTGACCGGGCACGAAGGCGAACACCACATCCGCCGACTCCACCGACTCCACACCAGCGAACGACGCGAAACGATCCGCCAACCCAGCAGGCACCACACCCACAGCAGCAACCGCAGACCCGTCGTCGGCCTCGGCGGGAATCGCCACCGCCGGCCACTCGACCTGGAACAGCGACTCCGGACCTGCCGGACCCGCCGGCTCGCCCTTCGACAGGGCGCGCAGCACCAGCGAACCCACCGACGCCACCGGCGCACCCGCGCCATCGGCGACAGCCAGGGCCACAGCACCCGAACCGGCCGGGGAGACCCGTACCCGCAGCGTGGAGGCACCCACCGCGAACAGTGCGACGTCACCGAAGGCGAACGGAAGCTCGGGGCCGGACGCCTCGGCTCCGCTCTCGCGGAGACCGATGGCGTGCAGGGCGGAGTCCAGCAGCGCCGGGTGGAGACCGAACGCGGAGGCGTCCGCGTCCTCGGGGAGCGACACCTCGGCGAACACGTCCTCGCCGACACGCCAGGCCTTGCCCAGCCCCTGGAAGACCGGGCCATAGACCAGCCCGTCCTCGGCCAGCGACTCGTACAGGGCATCGGTCACCACGGACTCGGCGCCGGCAGGCGGCCATGCGGTGAAGTCGAAGTCGGCGACGAAAACGTCAGTGGTCAGCACACCGGTGGCGTGCCGCACCCACGGGGTCTCGTCGGAGGCGTGCTCGGGGCGCGAGTACACCGTGACCGAGCGGTCGCCGCTCTCCTCGGAGCCGCCGATCCACACCTGGACCTGCACTCCGCCGCGCTCCGGGAGCACCAGGGGAACGGCCAGCGTCAGATCCTTGAGCAGACCACAGCCGACCTGGTCGCCGGCGCGAACCGCCAGTTCCACGAAGGCTGTTCCCGGCAGCAGCACCGCGCCGGCGACCGCGTGGTCGGCCAGCCACGGGTGGGTCTCCACGGACAGGCGGCCCGTGAACAGGAAGCCACCCGAGTCCGGCAGCGGCACGGCCGCACCCAGCAGCGGGTGCTCGGCCAGCGCCAGACCGGCGGCGGCGACATCAGCGACGGCGAGGGCGGGCTTCGGCCAGTAGTGCTCGTGCTGGAAGGCGTACGTCGGCAGGTCGACGCGGCGAGCACCGAGCGGCGCGAAGAACGCCGACCAGTCGACGGTCACACCACGGGCGTGGAGACGACCCAGAGCATCGACAGCGGCACGCTCCTCGTCGCGGTCCTTGCGCAGGACCGGGAGGAAGGCGGCGTCAGCGGAGTCGGTGAGGCAGTCCGGGCCCATGGCGGACAGGACGGCGTCCGGACCGAGCTCCAGGAACGTACGAGCGCCCTGCGTCTCCAGAGAACGAACGATGTCGGCGAAGCGGACGGCATCGCGAACGTGGTCCACCCAGTAGGAGGGAGAGGTCACGTCGCCGGAGGCGACGACAACCGGAACAGCCGGCGAGGAGAAGGTCAGGCCTTCGACGACCTGCCGGAAGTCCTCCAGCATCGGGTCCATCAGAGGCGAGTGGAAGGCGTGCGAGACACGCAGCCGCTTCGTCTTCACCCCATCGGCGGCCAGCGCCTCGGCAATCTCGACAACGGCAGCCTCGGCACCGGAGATGACAACGGACACAGGACCGTTGACAGCAGCGATACCGACCTCGTCCTCACGACCGGCGAGAAGCGGCAGGACCGTTTCCTCAGCGGCCTGGACCGACACCATCGCGCCACCGGCCGGCAGCGCCTGCATCAGACGACCCCGAGCCGTGACGAGAGTCACCGCATCAGCCAGAGACAGCACACCCGCCACATGAGCAGCGGCGATCTCGCCCACCGAGTGACCGGCCAGGAAGTCCGGACGCACACCCCACGACTCGACAAGACGGAACAGCGCCACCTCGACCGCGAAGAGAGCAGCCTGCGTGTAAGCCGTCTGGCTCAGCGCCTCGCCGTCCTCGTCGATCACCTCGACAAGCGGACGCTCCAGGTGGGCGTCCAGCTCGGCGCACACAGCACCGAAGGCATCGGCGAACGCCGGGAACGCGGCACGCAGTTCACGCCCCATCCCGATCCGCTGCGAGCCCTGACCCGTGAAGAGCACCGCCAGCTTGCCCTTCACCGGGACACCCGACGCCGCCTCCTCCAGCGAGCCCAGAGCCGCCAGCAGCTCCTCACGGTCCCGGCCCGCGACCACCGCACGGTGCTCCAGCACCGCACGCGACGACGCCAGCGAGAACGCCACATCCGCCACCGCCAGCTCAGCACGGCCGGCCACGAACTCCCGCAGCCGCTCCGCCTGACCCCGCAACGCATCGGCCGACTTCGCCGACAGCACCCACGGCACCACACCACCATCGACCGACGGCGACACGGCCTCAGCAGCCTCAGCGCCCTCAAGCGCGGGCGCCTGCTCCACGATCACGTGCGCGTTCGTGCCACTGATACCGAACGACGACACACCTGCTCGACGCAGTTCGCCGTCCGCCGGCTCCGGCCACTCCACGGCCTCGGTCAGCAGCTCGACAGCGCCCGCCGACCAGTCCACGTGCGGCGAAGGGGCGTCGACGTGCAGGGTCTGCGGAAGGACGCCCTCGCGCATCGCCATGACCATCTTGATGACACCCGCGACACCCGCCGCAGCCTGCGTGTGGCCGATGTTCGACTTGATCGAGCCGAGCCACAGCGGGCGGCCCTCCGGCCGCTCCTGGCCGTACGTCGCCAGCAGCGCCTGCGCCTCGATCGGGTCGCCCAGTCGCGTACCCGTGCCGTGCGCCTCGACGACGTCGACCTGGGAGGGGGACAGACCGGCCCCGGCCAGGGCCTGGCGGATGACGCGCTGCTGCGACGGGCCGTTCGGCGCCGTCAAACCGTTCGACGCACCGTCCTGGTTGATCGCCGAACCACGCACGACCGCCAGCACCTGGTGGCCCTTGCGCCGCGCGTCGGACAGCCGCTCGACGAGCAGCATGCCGACACCCTCGGACCAGCCCGTACCGTCCGCCGCCGCCGCGAACGGCTTGCAGCGGCCGTCCTCCGACAGACCCCGCTGACGGCTGAAATCGATGAACGTACTGGGGGTGGCCATCACGGTCACACCACCGGCGAGCGCCATCTCGCACTCACCGCTGCGCAGCGCCTGCGCCGCCATGTGGAGGGCGACCAGCGACGACGAGCACGCCGTGTCCACCGTCACCGCGGGGCCTTCGAGCCCGAAGTGGTACGACACACGGCCGGAGGCGATGCTGCCGCCCGTGCCCATGAAGCCCTCGACCGGGTCGGCGGCCCGACCCACGACCTCCGCGTAGTCGTGATACATCACGCCCGCGAAAACACCGGTCCGGCTTCCACGAACCGAAATCGGATCAATACCGGCCCGCTCGAAAGCCTCCCACGAGGTCTCCAGCAGCAGACGGTGCTGCGGGTCCATCGCGACGGCCTCACGCGGCGAAATACCGAAGAACGACGGATCGAACTCGCCGGCATCGTGGAGGAAACCGCCTCCACGGGCGTAGAACGTTCCCGCACGATCCGGGTCCGGGTCGTACAGACCCGCGACATCCCAGCCACGATCCGACGGGAAGACGGAAACACCGTCTCCCGCCCCGGCGACCAGTCGCCACAAATCCTCGGGGGACGAAACCCCACCCGGATAACGGCACGCCATTCCGACAATCGCGATCGGCTCGTCATCCACGACCGCCATCACAGCGGATGCGGAGGACGTCACGTCATCGGCCTCACCCAGCAGCTCGCCGCGCAGATAACCCGCGAGAGCCACCGGGCTCGGGTAATCGAAGATCAACGTCGCGGGCAGCCGGAGCCCGGAAACCCCACCGAGCCGGTTCCGCAGCTCCAGCGCCGTCAGCGAATCGAAGCCCAGCTCGCTGAAGGCGCGGCCGGCCTCCACACCGTCGACCGACCCGTAACCCAGCACACCCGCCACATGCGAGCGCACAAGGTCGGTCAGGAAGGCGTCGCGTTCCTCGGCGGGAAGGTCTCGGAGGCGTGCCTCCAGGGAGCCGTCGGCCATCGTGGCGGGCGTGACGGCGGATACGGCGCGCCGGGACGGCGTGCGTACGAGGCCCCGCAGCAGGGCGGGCACGGCGTCACCGGCGAGGTTGCGTACGTTCAGGCCGATCGGTACGAGCACGGCGCTGTCGGTGCGGCCGGCCGCGTCGAACAGGGCGAGGCCCTCGGCGGCGGTCAGCGGCACATGGCCTTCCCGCTCCATACGGCGCAGGTCGGCGGCTCCGAGGGAGCCCGCCATGCCGTCCTCGTCGGCCCAGAAGCCCCAGGCCAGCGACAGCGCCGGCAGGCCGGCGGCACGGCGGTACTGGGCGAGCGCGTCCAGGTAGGCGTTCGCGGCCGCGTAGTTGGCCTGGCCTCCGCTGGCGAACGTACCGGCGGCGGAGGAGAAGAGCACGAACGCCGACAGGTCGAGGCCCTCGGTCAGCTCGTGGAGGTTCCAGGCGGCGTCGGCCTTCGGGCGCAGGACGGTGTCGAGACGCTCGGGCGTGAGGGATTCCACCACACCGTCGTCCAGAACACCGGCGGCGTGGATGACGGACGTCACCGGGTGCTCGGCCAGCAGGGCCGCCAGCGCCTCGCGGTCCGCGACGTCGCACGCCGCGACCGCGACCTCGGCGCCCAGGCCGGTCAGCTCGTCACGCAGCTCGGCCGCGCCCGGAGCCTCAAGGCCCCGACGGCTCGTCAGCACCAGGCTGCGGACGCCGTGTTCGGTCACCAGGTGACGAGCGACAAGGCCGCCCAGGCTGCCCATCGCGCCCGTGATCAGAACCGGGCCGTCGCCCCAGACCGCGCCATCGCCATTGCCATTGCCATTGCCGTCGCCGTCGGAGGCGGAAACGCTCGCCTTCGCCAGGCGCGGGGCGTGCGCGACGCCGTCCCGCAGGGCCAGCTCCGGCTCGTCCAGGTCCAGGACGGCGGCCAGCGCCTCGTACGAAGCGTCGGTCCCGTCGACGTCCACGAGCACGAAACGCCCGGGGTTCTCCGCCTGCGCCGAGCGCACCAGACCCCACACGGCGGCCTGCGCCACATCGGAGATCGCATCGCCGTCACCGGCGGCGACAGCCCCCCGCGTCACCACGACCAGCGGCGAGGAACCGAACCGCTCCTCCCCCAGCCACGACTGCACCAGCTCAAGAGCGTGGTGCGCCGCCTCCCGGGCGCCGGTCCCGCCCGGCAGGAACGCCAGCACGGAATCCGCCGACTCGACGGACTCCACACCGTCGCACGCCGTCACACGGTCCGCCAGCACGGGGGGAATCACGCCCACGGCCGCCGGCGAACGGTCGGTCGCGGCACCGGCTCCGGCGCCGGACACCACCGGCCACTCCACCCGGTACAGCGACTCCACGGCCGCCGGGCCCGCCAGCTCGCCCGGCGACACCGCGCGCAGCGCCAGCGAGTCCACCGAAGCCACCGGCGCACCCGCGCCGTCGGCGACAGCCAGGGCCACGGCACCACCGGCACCACCCGTACCGGCCGGGGACACCCGCACCCGCAGGGCCGAGGCGCCCGTCGCATGGACCGTCACCCCGCCCCAGGCGAAGGGCAGTTCGGCACTGTCGCTCGCGGGAGCGTCGATGCCGATGGCGTGCAGCGCGGCGTCGAGCAGCGCCGGGTGCAGCACGAAGCCCGTGACGTCGGCGGTCTCCGGCAGGGCCACCTCGGCGTACACGTCGTCGCCGAGGCGCCAGGCCTTGCCCAGGCCCCGGAACACGGTGCCGTACTCCAGCCCGCCGGCGGCGAGCCGCTCGTACAGGCCGTCGGTGTCGATCGCCCGGGCGCCGGCCGGCGGCCAGTCCGACAGGTCGGCGTCGGCGGCCGGGGCGGCGGAGCCCGCCGGGGCGAGCAGGCCCATGGCGTGGCGCGTCCACAGCTCGTCGGCCTCCACGGACTCCGTCCGCGAGTACAGGTCGACCGAACGGCGGCCGGTCCCGTCCGCCTCGCCCACCATCACGCGCAGCTGTACGGCTCCGCGCCGGGGCAGCACGAGCGGGGCGGCGAGGGTGAGCTCCTCGAGCGCGCCGGAGCCGACCTCGTCGCCGGCGCGGACCGCCAGCTCGACGAAGGCCGTGCCCGGCAGCAGCACCGCACCACCGACGGCGTGGTCCGCGAGCCACGGGTGGGTGCTCAGCGACAGCCGGCCCGTGAAGAGGTGCGCGTCCGATCCGGGCAGGCCCACGGCCGCGCCCAGCAGCGGGTGGCCGGTGGCGCCCAGACCGGCGGAGGCGACGTCGCCGACCAGGGACGTGTCGTCGTCCAGCCAGTAGCGCTCGTGTTGGAAGGCGTACGTGGGCAGGTCGACCCGGCGGGCACCGTACGGCGCGAAGAAGGCCGCCCAGTCGACGGTCACACCACGGGCGTGGAGACGACCCAGAGCATCGACAGCGGCGCGCTCGTCGTCACGGTCCTTCCTGAGGACCGGAACGAAGACACCGCTCCGCTCGCCGCTCAGGCAGTCCGGGCCCATGGCGGACAGAACGGCGTCCGGCCCGAGCTCCAGGAACGTACGGACGCCCTGGTTCTCCAGAGAACCGACGATGTCGGCGAAGCGGACGGCGTCACGAACGTGGTCCACCCAGTACGAGGGGGACGTCACATCGCCCGTGGCGACGACGACCGGGATGGACGGAGCCGAGAAGGTGAGCCCCTCGACGACCTGCCGGAAGTCCTCCAGCATCGGGTCCATCAGCGGCGAGTGGAACGCGTGCGAGACCCGCAGCCGCTTCGTCTTCACACCATCGGCGGCCAGCGCCTCGGCGATCTCGACAACGGCGGCTTCGGCACCGGAGATCACCACGGACAGCGGCCCATTGACCGCCGCGACACCGACCACGTCCTCACGACCGGCCAGCAGCGGCAGAACCGTTTCCTCGGCGGCCTGAACGGACACCATCGCGCCGCCCGCCGGCAGCGCCTGCATCAGACGACCGCGAGCCGCGACGAGACGCGCCGCATCAGCCAGAGACAGCACACCCGCCACATGAGCAGCAGCGATCTCACCGACCGAGTGACCCGCCAGGAAGTCCGGACGGATGCCCCACGACTCCACCAGACGGAACAGCGCCACCTCGACCGCGAACAACGCGGCCTGCGTGTACACCGTCTGGCCGAGCGCCTCGCCGTCCTCGTCGATCACCTCGACGAGCGGACGCCCCACACCCAGGTGACCGTCCAGCTCGGCGCACACCGCACCGAACGACTCGGCGAACACCGGGAACGCGCCCCGCAGTTCACGGCCCATCCCGATCCGCTGCGAGCCCTGACCCGTGAAGAGGACCGCCAGGCGTCCTTCGATCGCCGTGGTGCCGTTCTCGCCGCCGGCGACGGCCGTCAGGCCGCGCAGCAGTTCCTCATGGTCCGCCCCGGCCACCACCGCGCGGTGCTCCAGCGCCGCACGCGAGGTCGCCAGCGAGAACGCCACGTCCACCGGCGAGAGCTCGGACCGCTCGGCGACCACGGCGCGCAGCCGCTCCGCCTGGTCCCGCAGCGCACCGGCGGTACGGCCCGACAGCACCCACGGCACCACGCCGCCGCCGACGGACGGCGACACCGGCTCGTCCTCGACGGCGACAGGCGCCTGTTCCAGGATCACGTGCGCGTTCGTACCGCTGATGCCGAACGACGACACACCCGCTCGACGCGGCGTGCCCTCCGCCCGCTCCGGCCATGCCACGGCCTCGGTCAGCAGCTCGACCGCGCCCGCCGACCAGTCCACGTGCGGCGACGGCTCGTCCACGTGCAGGGTCTGCGGGAGCAGACCCTCCCGCATCGCCATGACCATCTTGATGATGCCGGCGACGCCGGCGGCGGCCTGCGTGTGCCCGAAGTTCGACTTGATCGAGCCGAGACGCAGCGGTCGGCCGTCCTCCGGCCGCTCCTGGCCGTACGTGGCGAGCAGCGCCTGGGCCTCGATCGGGTCGCCCAGTCGCGTACCCGTGCCGTGCGCCTCCACCGCGTCCACGTCCGCCGCCGAAAGGCCCGCCGAGGCGAGGGCCGCGCGGATGACGCGCTGCTGCGAGGGGCCGTTGGGGGCGGTCAGGCCGCTGCTGGCGCCGTCCTGGTTGATGGCGGAGCCGCGGACGACGGCCAGCACCTGGTGGCCGTTCTTGCGCGCGTCCGACAGCCGCTCGACGAGCAGCATGCCGACGCCCTCGGACCAGCCCGTACCGTCCGCCGCCGCCGCGAACGGCTTGCAGCGGCCGTCCTCCGACAGACCCCGCTGACGGCTGAACTCGATGAAGGTGTCCGGGGAGGACATGACGGTGACGCCGCCCGCGAGGGCCATCTCGCACTCGCCGTTGCGGAGCGCCTGGATGGCCATGTGGAGGGCGACCAGCGACGACGAGCACGCCGTGTCGACGGTCACCGCGGGGCCCTCGAGGCCGAAGGTGTAGGCGACGCGACCGGAGGCGATGCTGCCGGAGCTGCCGTTGCCCAGGTAGCCGTCGAGGCCGTCGGGCATGATGTGGAGGCGCGAGGCGTAGTCGTGGTACATGACGCCGGCGAAGACGCCGGTGCGGCTGCCCCGGGCTGCCGCGGGGTCGATGCCCGCGCGTTCGAAGGCCTCCCAGGTGGCCTCCAGCAGCAGGCGCTGCTGGGGGTCCATGGCGAGGGCCTCGCGGGGGGAGATGCCGAAGAAGGCCGGGTCGAAGTCGGCGGCTTCGTGCAGGAACCCGCCGTGGCGGGTGTAGCTCTTGCCCGGCTGGTCGGGGTCCGGGTCGTAGAGGTTCTCGATGTCCCAGCCGCGGTCGGTGGGGAAGCCGGAGACGGTCTCGCCGCCGGCGGAGATGAGCCGCCAGAGGTCCTCGGGGGAGCGCACTCCCCCCGGGTACCGGCAGGCCATGCCCACGATCGCGACCGGCTCGGCCTGCTCCTGCTCGATCTCCTTCAGACGCCTGCGGGCGTCGCGGAGATCCGCGGTAGCACGCTTGAGGTAATCGAGAAGCTTGCCTTCGTTCCCGTCCCCCACAATGTCACCTCATTAGAACCGGTCTGGGGCATGAATCGGGCCGAGGAATTCCGGGAGCAGTGCGGGGACCGCCGAAAACCCAGGCCGCTTGGCGGCCGGCCGCTTTTCCTTCACGGGCGCCGGTGCGTGGGTACGCGCGGGGGCCGTGAAATACCGAGTCGGCAGGTTGCCGTCAGGTTATGGAGGCGGCCATGGGGCGAACACCCCTAGCGGGCCCCTATCCGTGCCCGGCGGGCGGAAGCGGGGGCGGCCGGGGCTCCCCGGTGGGGTGGGGCGGTGGGTGCGGGGTCGGGTACCGTCGGGTCGAAGCTCGCCGACGGGGAAGACATGATCAAGGTATTGCTCGCCGATGACCAGCGGCTCGTCCGAGGGGCGCTGTCGGCCATGCTCGATCTGGAGACGGACATCGAGGTCGTCGCCGAGGTCGGGTCGGGCGAGGAGGCGGTGGCGGCCGCGCTGCGGGCCCGGCCGGACGTGGCGCTGCTCGATGTGCAGATGCCGGGCATGGACGGGCTGACGGCGGCGGCGGAGCTGCGGTCGGTGCTGCCGTCGTGCCGGGTCGTCATCTGTACGACGTTCGGGCGGCCGGGATATCTGACCCGGGCGCTGGCGGCCGGGGCCGCCGGGTTCATCGTGAAGGACGCGCCGCCGGAGCATCTGGTGGACGCGGTGCGCCGGGTGCACGCGGGGTTGCGGGTGGTCGATCCGGGGCTGGCGGCGGAGTCGCTCGCGAGCGGGACGAGTCCGCTGACCGACCGGGAGCGCGATGTGCTGCGGGCGGCGAGCGACGGGCGGACGGTGGCGGAGGTGGCGCGCCGGCTGCGGTTGTCCGAGGGGACGGTCCGCAACCACCTGTCGTCGGCGATGCGCAAGACGGGGGCGGGTACGCGGGCCGAGGCCGTGCTGGTCGCGGAGAACCAAGGCTGGCTCTGAACACAGGAGTCGCCTCGCTCCCGCACAAGAACCCACACTTGACGCGTACCTGACGCCCTGTCCGGACGTCCACCACGCTAACGATCCGTCAACTCTCGGGAAACATCCGGAACCAGACCATCCGAATCATTGATCGCCACGTACAGTGACGACCTCGGGAGTCTCTCGGCCACCGGCACCCCAACAGGACCGTCACCTTCCGCGCGGCGTGCGATGCGATACATTGCGCGGGGAACGGGTTTGGGAGTGCCAACCGCCACGCCAGGTAAAGAAACAGTCAACAAAACCCCAAGGGATATACCGGCGTTGGGCGAGCGCTCCCCAAGAACGTACGGGGGTGTCAGCGCATGATATTTGCAGAGCGCAACAGTGAGATGTCTCTACTGAGAGACCTCTTCGCGCAGTCCGAAAAGCGACGGGCACAGATTGTGCTCGTCGAGGGGGCGGTCGCGAGCGGAAAAACAGTCCTTCTCCACACCTTCGGCGAGGAGGCGGCCGAGTCCGGAGCGCTGGTGCTGACGGCCACGGGATCGCGGGCCGAGCGCACCCATCCCTTCGGCGTACTGGGCCAGTTGTTCCACGAGTTCCACGACCAGGAGCTCCAGAACTGGGCCGACGACCAGGTCACCGCCTTCCTCAGCCGGCCGGCCGGGGAGGACGCGCCGGACCCGGACCCGGTGGCGATGGAACGGACCACCGCGCAGCTCGCCCGCACGCTGTGCACGGCGCTGCTGAAGTCCGCCGCCGGCCGGCCCGTCGTCATCGGCATCGACGACGTGCAGTACGCCGACGCCCCCTCGCTCCAGGTCCTGCTCTACCTGCTGCGCCGGCTGAAGACCGACAAGCTCCTGGTGGTCCTCAACGAGTGGACCGTCTCACCGCTCGCCCACCCCACGTTCCGGGCGGAGCTGCTGCGCCAGCCCAATTGCCATCGCATACAGCTCCAGTCCCTCTCCGTTCCCGAGGTGGCCGAGGTCCTCACCGAGTACCTCACCCGTACCGCCGCCGATCTGCTGGCCCCCGCCTACCACGACGTGTGCGGCGGGAACCCCCTCCTGCTCCGCGGGCTCATCGAGGACGGCGTGCTGCGGCCCATGGGCGACCAGCAGGCCCTGCCCGCCCTCCCCAGCACCGATGAATCGTTCCGGCAGGCCGTCTTCGCCTGTCTCTACCGCTGGGACCAGAGCGCCATCGACGTCGCGCGCGGTCTGGCGGTGCTCGGCGGCTCGGCCGAGCCCCACCTCATCGGGCAGCTCATCGGCATGGAGTGCCCGCGCGTCCTGAAGATCGTCCACTCCCTCACCCGCTCCCAGCTCGTCCGCGACGGGCAGCTGCGCCACCCGGCCATCCGGGCCGCCGTCCTGGACACCCTGCCGCTCGACGACCAGGTGCCGATGCACCTGCGGGCCGCCCAGCTGCTGCACGACAGCGGCGCCGACGCCACCGACGTCGCCCGGCACCTCCTGGCCGCGGGCAGCGTTCCCGCCCCGTGGGCGGTGCACGTGCTGCAGGACGCGAGCACCCAGGCGCTGGCCGAGGCCGACGTCCAGCTCGCCCTCGGCTGCCTCGAGCTCGCGCAGCGCGGCTGCGCGGACCCGGCCCTGCGCGCCTCGCTCACCATGTCCCTGACCGAGCTGCTCTGGAGCCGCGACCCCTCGGCCGCCGCCCGCTACCTCACCCCCCTCAAGGAGGCCCTGCTCCAGGGCCTGCTGGAACGGAGCAACGCGCTCCCGGTGGCGCTCCACCTCTTCTGGCACAGCCGGTCGGACGAGGCGCACGACCTCATCGCCTGGTTCAAGGCCTCCCGCGACCCCGCGGACACGGACGAGCTGCCCGGGCTCTGCCCGCTGGAGAACATCCAGCACTGGCTCCACCTGGGCTCCTGCCCGTCGCGCGACGGGATCGTGGCCGTCGGCACCCTGGTGGGCGCGGGCGCCGGCCGGGGCCCGGTCGGCGGTCCGGCCGACCCCGACACCCCGGCGCCGCTCACCGCGCAGGGGGCCCTGGACTCCGCGGTCCACGAGGGCCTCCACGCCCGGGCCGTGGAGTGGGCGGAGAGCGCCCTGACCACGCTGCGGCTGTCCGGCGCCACCATCGGCGAGGTCCAGTTCGCGCTGTCCACGCTGCTTCACACCGGCCGGTCCGGCAAGGCCGCTGCGTACTGCGAGAAGTTCCTCACCGAGGCCCGCGCCCGGCAGGCCGCCACCTGGGAGGCGCTGCTCACGGCCTTCATGGCGGAGATCTCGCTGCGTCAGGGGGCGCTGCTGCGGGCGGTCGAGCAGGCCCAGGAGGCCCTGCGGCTGATCTCGGCGCGCGGCTGGGGGGCGGCCATCGGTCACCCGCTGTCCGTGCAGCTGCTGGCGCTGACCGCGCTGAGCCGGCACGACGAGGCGGCGCGGCTGCTGCGGCAGGCGGTGCCGGAGGGCATGTTCCACTGCCCGCCGGGGGTGCGCTACATGCGGGCCCGCGGTCACCACTACCTGGCGACGCAGCGGCCGGGCGACGCGTACGCGGACTTCCAGCGGTGCGGCGAGCTGATGCGGTCCTGGTCGCTGGACCTGCCGGAGATGGTGCCGTGGCGCAGCGACCTGGCCCAGGCGCAGCTGGGGCTGGGCCGTACGAAGGCGGCGCGGGAGCTGATCGTCGAGCAGCTGGCCATGCCGGGGGCGCACAACGCGCGGACGCGCGGGATCTCGCTGCGGGTGCTGGCGGCGGCCGGGGACGGCAAGCGCCGGACGGCGTTGCTGCGGGAGTCCGTGGACCTGCTCGGCGCGTCCGGCGATCAGGCCGAGCTGGCCCGGGCGCTGGCGGAGCTGAGCCGGGCCCACCACGACCTGGGCGAGTTCAGCCGGGCGCGGATGCTGGGCCACCAGGCGCTCCAGCTGGCGCAGGACTGCGGGTCGCAGCTGGCGTGCCGGGCGCTGCTGTCCACGGGGGACGCGGCGAAGAGCCTCCAGGACAGCGGTGCGGACGGGGTCGAGTCGCTCAGCGACGCGGAGCGGCGCGTGGCGGCGCTGGCCGCGGTCGGGCACACCAACCGGGAGATCGCCCGGGAGCTGTACATCACGGTGAGCACGGTCGAGCAGCACCTGACGCGGGTCTACCGGAAGCTCAATGTGAAGCAGCGGGCGGATCTGCCGCTGCGGCTCAAGGAGAGCGGGGACCGGGGCGCCCAGGAGCTGGCGGTGGCCGGCCGGGCGTGAGCGTCACGCCGGTCGCTCGGACAGGGGGCGGTAGGGGTTGCCGGGGCCTGGTGGCGGTGCGAGATTCGCAGCTCCAGGCCCCCCGCCATGGCAGGGGCCCCTCTTACGTCTCTACGGCAGGAAAAGAACCGTGACGACAACGACGACGAACGAGCGTCAGTGGCTGCGCAGTTTCCATCCGGCTCCCGGGGCCCCGGTGCGGCTGGTGTGCTTCCCGCACGCGGGCGGATCGGCCAGCTACTACTTCCCGGTGTCGGCGTCGCTGGCTCCGGAGGTGGAGGTCGTCGCGGTGCAGTACCCGGGCCGGCAGGACCGCAGGAACGAGCCCTGTGTCGACGACATCGGGCTGCTGGCCGACCGGATCGACGAGGCCCTGACGGCCGGCGGGTTCGGTACCGGCACGCCGTACGCCTTCTTCGGGCACAGCATGGGCGCGGTCCTGGCGTTCGAGGTGGCGCTGCGCCGGGAGCGGCGGGGCGAGCCCGGTCCGTTCCGGGTCTTCGCCTCGGGCCGCCGGGCGCCCGGCCGGTTCCGGGACGAGAAGGTCCACCAGGGTTCGGACGCGGCGGTCGTCGAGGAGATGCGGCTGCTGGGCGGTACGGATGCGCGGTGGCTGGAGGACGCGGAGCTGATGGCCATGGTGCTGCCGGCGCTGCGCGCCGACTACCGGGCGGTGGAGCGGTACCGCGCGGGCGCCGGGGAGCGGATCGGCGCCCCCGTCACCGTACTGACCGGCGACGCCGACCCGCGGACCAGCGCGGAGGAGGCGGCGGCCTGGAGCGAGCACACGCGGGCCGACTGCGCGGTGTCGACGTTCGCCGGCGGGCACTTCTTCCTGGAGCAGCACCAGCGAGCGGTGATCGACCTGGTCCGCCAGGGCCTCGCGACCCCCTAGCGGACCCCCCTAACCCGCGGTACGCCCCGGCTCGGGCACGAGCCGGCGGCCGTCACCGTCCGTGACGACGAATCCGCCGGTCGGGGGCGGGAAGTGACTGCCCAGCAGCAAGGCGTCCGTACCGGCGAGCGCGGCAAGGAGGTCGCGGCGGGTGCGGGCGGCGAGGGCGGGGTCGGTGTCCACGCAGCTGGTGATGCCCGGGTGGGCGAGCTGCACGGGATGGTGGACGCAGGCACCCGTGATCACGGCCGCGCGGCCGGCGCTGCGGAGTTCGACGGAGACCTGTCCGGGGGTGTGCCCCGGCGTGGGGAGCAGCCGGACGCCTGGGGCGACGGCGGTGGGTCCGTCGCCCACGTCGATGAGGTCGAGGAGTCCGGCGTCGCGGACGGAGTGGACTGAGTCGAGGAACATCTGCCGGCGGCTGTCGTCCATGTGGCCGGCGGCGGCCTCTCAGTGGTCCCATTCCGTGCGGGAGACGAGGTACCGGGCGTTACGGAACGTGGGCACCCAAGGGCCGTCGGCGGCGGCACGAGTGGTGTTCCAGCCGACGTGGTCGGTGTGCAGGTGCGTCAGCACGACCACGTCGACCGAATCGGGCTGAAAGCCGGCGTCGGTGAGCCGCTGAGGATAGTCGGTGTCGAGCTGGTTCCAGGCGGGGTTGGCGCGGGTCTTGCCGTTGCCGATGCCGGTGTCGACGACGACGCGCAGGCCGTCCGTCTCGAAGGCGAAGCTGTGGCTCGTCAGCCGGAGGGAACCGTCGGAGGCGGCGAAGTCCGGCCGGAGCCAGGGCCGCGCGGAGACGAGGTCGGAGTGGCGTCGGGCAGCAGCCAGGCGCCGGTCCCCGGCGGGAGCGCGATCTCGTCGACGCGGTGCACGACGAGATCGCCCACTGTCCAGGTCGGGTTCATCCGGGGTCCCCTCCACAGAGCTCGCACAATCGTTAACGCAAAAGATTAGCGTTAGTGTGGCGCCATGAGTCCCAGACCAGCGGCCCGCCCCGGAGGGCGCAGCGCCCGCGTCCAGGAGGCGGTACACCAGGCCGTCCGCGCGCTGTGGGCCGAGCAGGCCGCTCTCACCGTGCCGCTCGTCGCCGCGCGCGGGCGTCACGCCGTTCACCATCTACCGCCGCTGGGGCGACCTCCAGGAACTGCTCTCGAAGGTGGCCGTGGAACGACTACGCCCCGAGGGCGCCCCGGCGGACCACGGAAGCCTGCGCGCGGACCTGGACCACTGGGCCGCCGCCTTCCTGGAGGAGATGTCGTCCCCGCCCGGCCGCTCCTACGTCCGCGACGCCCTCGCGGGCGACCCGGACGGCTCCCCGCGCGGGGCAGTGCTCGGCGTACGCGCGCGAACAGGTGGAGGAGATCCTCGCCCGAGCGGCCCACCGAGGCGAACATGCACCGGACACCGAGACGGTCATGGACTACGTCGTGGCCCCGATGATGTACCGCGTCCTCTTCCGCCCGGGCCCACTCGACGCGGCGTACGCCCACGACCTGATCGCCACGGTCTTCCACCGGCTGATGCCCTTGCCGTGACGGCGGGCGGATCAGCGGGGACGCAGCTCGACCACTCGTGCGCCAGTCCTGGCGGACCGACCCGTTGAGGGGCGACGTGGATCGCCGCAAGCCTCGATCCTGCCGTGAAGGGGATGCAATCATGGAGAATCAGGTATCCCGCTGCGTCTGAACCGGCAAAGACATGCCGTCGGGAGTGAGCGGGAAGCCTGCCCATCCCACCCCGGGTCGCGTTCCCGAAGAGCACGAACGGTGATCATGGAAGAGTCCCGCCTCGAACGCCTCAGCTTCCTTGCCGTGTGTGCCGGAGCAGGCGGCCTCGCACTCGGCCTTGAGCAAGCCGGTTTCGACCCCGTGCTGCTTCTGGACAACCGCGCCGTGGCCTGCGAGACGCTGCGGTGGAACCGTCCCGGATGGAACGTCCTCGAAGCCGATCTTCTGGACTTCGACCCGGTGGAACACCAGGCGACGTATGACGTGGATCTCCTCGCTGCCGGCCTGCCCCGAGTGAAGGCGAGCGCCGCAGCGGCACGCGAGAACAGCATCGAGGAGATCCGAATACTCGAAGCGACGATCATGCTCATGCACGGCGTGCAGCCACGTGCCCTACTCATCGAGAATGTCCCCGATCTGGTCTCCAAACCCGCGTACGAGCCGATCCGCGCGTACGTCGCCGCCGAGCTCGATCACCTCGGGTACCGGCACCGTTGGTTCGTGCTCAACGCGATGGACCACGGCGTACCCCAGGACCGCAAGCAGGGGATCCTGATGGCGTTCAAGGAGGACTCCGTCGAGCGCTTCGTCACTCCGATGCCCGACACGAAGCCACCGATCACTGTAGGCGAGGCACTGGGTGCTTCCATGGCCGCACGTGGCTGGCCCTACGCGGCAGCATGGGCCGAACAGGCCGACCAGGTCGCTCCGACCCTGGTCGGCGGTTCCTGGAACCGCGGCGGGGCCGACCTGGGCCCGACCGGGTCGAAGCGTTCCTGGGCCCGTATGCGCGTTAACGGCGGCACCGTCGCCGACGAGCCTCCTGGGCCGGACTTTCCTTGGGACCCATCGCTCGGCGTCAGGGGCATGGTGCCGCTGACCGTCGATCAGGCGGCTCGGCTGCAAGGCTTTCCCGACGACTGGTACTTCGCCGGCCGTAAGACGGCCCGCTATCGCCAGATAGGGCATGCCTCGCCGCCTCCGGTGGGCCGAGCCCTCGGGCTCGCGGTCCAGGCCGCACTGGAGCGTCGGGCATAGTCGCCTGCAAGTCGGGGCAGCACTCGACCTCCCATTTCGGGGGTGACGCGCTCGCCCCGAGGTACTGTCGGGGTGGGGAGGACACTGTATGTCTCCTCTCCCCGCCCCGGCGTCACTCCCCGGTGCTCACGGAGTGAGCAAGTTGGAGAAGAAACCGATCGACGGGTCCTCCGGAGTACCGGCGAGGAGGGCCCGGTCGAGCAGGCCGTTGTTGTGCTCGCAGCTGGTCTCCGGGAGCATGACGCAAGCGTGACAGGCGGCCATGTTGGTGCCACCTGTACCGGAGATCTCGGTCTCGATGCAGAGCGGGTCGGCCGAGCACCATTCGGCACGGTGGACGGCCGAGCGCACCGCCTGGGCGAGGCGGTCGGTCTCGCCCTGGGCGACCAGGCCGCCGAGGCTACCGGCGGAATCACTGGTGGCCGTGTAGATCAGTACGCCGGCCATCTCGTCACCCGAGTAGATCCGCTCGCGGAGCGAGGCGGCCGGGTAGCCGGAGTCCAGGCTCCACTCATTGATCATCACGTGCGCGAGGGTGTGCAGCAGGACCATGCGCGGAGTGGCAGGAGAGGACGGGACTCGGCCCGGATCGGAAGCCCGCTCGGCGAGAACCCGCTGGTGCCGACGGCGCATGTGTTCCACGCGGGCGGCAACGGCGGGCAGTTCGGCCCAGGCGTCGACCCTCTCCTCGTCGAGTCGGAAGAAGACCCCTTCGCCGTGGACCTCCATGGCGGGCAGCCAGTCGGTGGGGGCGAGGGAGAGGGCCGCCTCGTGGCCCTCGGAAGAGGTCTCGGGGTCGATGACGCGCGTGAATGCCTTGAGGGCTCGGACCTCGCGAAGCTTCTTCACCAGCATCGGGGTGACCAGGCCCGGACCGGTCAGCGGCGCTGCGTCGCCGGTCGGGGGCTCGCAGACGAACTGCTCGGTGTGGTGGCCGGAGTCCTCGGGGTTGCCCACGCACAGACGCTCGTACTCCAGGTCGCGCAGGGCCCTGTAACGCTGCTCCTGGCCGGCGTCGGGACCGTCCTCTCCGGTGAGGTCCTCGGCCTCCATGGCGGTGAGCAGTTCCATGACCTTCTCGGGGCTCACAGGAGAAGGGGCCCCGTCGAGGATGTACTTCAGATGGATCTCGATCTCGGCGGGGGTGGTGCAGGAGCGGAGCGTGTCCCAATGCCCGGCCAGGGCCTGCACCCGGGTGTCGCTCCAGGGCGGGATGGAGAGGGCCGAGCGGAGCACCGGCTGCCACACCGAGGAGGAACCACGCTGGAGGGTTCGGGGCGGCTGGGAGCAGAAGAGGTCGGGGGCGCCCTTCAGCCAGGGGCGCTTGCCCTCGCAGCGAATGTTCAGGTCCCTGAGGGCGCCGCGCCGGAAGGAACCCTCCATGGACACCTCCGGCACTCCGCAGGAGCAGGAGAGCACAACCGAACGGAGCGAGGAAGTGCGGCCCGAGGAGCGCAGGCTCATCCGGCCGTTGCAGAATCCGGCCTCGCCCTCGCCTCGTCGGCCCCGGTGCAACCACTTCCAGTACGGGAAGTCGGCGATGTGCCCGTCCTCGCAGGCCACCACGAAACGGGAGGGCACCAGGGGCTCGGAGCACTCGGCACACTCGTTGCGTCCGGGCGGTGAGTTGAACTTCCGTACGTGGTCCAGTGCATGGCACTCGGGGCAGTGGTGCCACAACGGGAAGCGGCGCACCCGGATGCCGTCGCGGCTGTCGTCGCCGGAGGCGGGCGGCAGGCGGAACCGGCTCACGCCCAGTACTCGGGCGAGACGCGGCTCGTGGATCACCGGGGCCTCGTCGCGGCGCCACTGCTCCTCGGCCTCGTCGATGCCGGAGACGATGAACGACTCCTGCTCCACGGCGATCAGCGACCCCACGCCGTAGGTGGTGATGGCCTGGGCACGGCGGACCGCGCCACGGCGGGGCAGGGTGCGGGCCGGTCCGGCGTTGCCGTCGGCGCCACGCCGGCGGCGGGGAGGGGGCGGGGTCATCGGGATGCCTCCATGAACAGGGCGGATTCGGCGTCGACGTCGCGGAGGGACCACAGGGTCTCCCACGCCTCGACGTCCTCCGGAGCGTCGTTGTAGGGCTTGAGCAGCGAGGGGACACGGCGTCCGCGCTTCGGTTCGTAGTACAGGCCGCCGTGCGCCTCGGCCTCCCCGTACCACCAGTCGACGAACTCGTCGAAGGCGGCGGCCACGTGGGAGACCTCCTTGGCGACGCTCTCCTTCGGGGAGACCTTCTCGACCCGTTCGAGGATCTTCGGGCGGATCCTTTCCCTCAGCTCGTCCAGGAAGAGGTCGATGTTCCCGGCAGCCTCGTCGTCACGGGCGGCGGGGATCAGGATGCGGGCGAGGGCGACGATCACTGCATGCAGGCCGCGGTCACGGGCGCGGGCCGAGAAGGGGGTCACCGAGGTGGACTCGACCTCGCGGTAGAGGGCGGAGTGGAAGTGCTGGAAGTTCTCGTAATGCGAACGGTCACGGGATCGGCCGGCGTTGAGCATCACCGCCACCAGGCCGGGGTGGGCACGGCCCACGCGGCTGGTGGCCTGGATGTACTCGGCGGTGGTCTGCGGCTGGCCCATGACAGCCATCAGGCCGAGCCGGTCCACGTCCACTCCGACGGCGATCATGTTCGTGGCAAGGAGCACGTCCACCACATCGCGGCCGGGCAGCCGTCGCTCGATCTGCTTCAGGCGGGCCGGGATGTCACTGGCGTCGACCCGGCTGGTCAGCTCGGAGTGATTGCCTACGGAGCGGGGCTCGCAGGCGTCGCGGTCGGCCAGATGTTCCAGGTGGGCCACGACGTCGTCGTGGACCTGGAGTTCGGCGGCGGACAGCAGGCGCAGGCTGTTGAAGTAACCGACCAGCGTCCAGTACGCGTCGCGCACCTCCTGAGTGGTGTCGGCCCGCATCGCCTGGTGGAGCAGGGTGGCGTAGGTGCGGATCAGCAGGGTGGACTGGCTGGTGCCAGGGGCGAGCAGGCCCACATAGCGGCGGGACGCCTTGTCACCGGCGGGGGTCTCCACGGCGAACCAGGAGTCGCGGGCGTCCAGGCCCGCGGGCGGAAACTGACGCACCTCGCGGGAGAACAGGGCCCTGCCCTGGTCGGCGGCACGGCGGATGGTCGCGGTCGAGGCGATCACCTTGGGACGGTCGGCCAGCACATCGACGGCCGTCTCGTACAGGCCGGTCAGGGTGCCCAGCGGTCCGGAGATCAGGTGCAGCTCGTCCTGCACGATCAGCTCCGGGGGCGGGGTGGAGTCCTGGCGGTCCCGATTGAAGAGTGCGGCTGTCTGCGCGCGCCACGGCATCGAGGCGAACTTGTCCACGGTGGCGATCACCAGGGTGGGCCGGGCCCGGTACACGGTCTCGTCGACCAGGTGCACCGGCAGCCCGCCGGAGAACGCACAGGCCGGGTCGGGACAACGCACGTCCATCCGGACCGCTTCCTCGTCGACCGAGTAGTGGTGGGCGTCGAGGGCGGTCCCGCACCACGGGCAGGCGTGCAGCTGGACCGGGTTTTCGGTCTGGAGCACCTTCCCGGAGCGGGCGGCACCGAGCTGCCGAGAGGCGACCTCCAGGGTGTTCGGGGTGGCGGACCGCCCCACCCACATGCCGAGGGAGATCTCCTCGTGGCCCAGCTCGGCAGGGTTGCGGCGCCGCATCTGTTCCATTGCGCAGAGCAGAATCGCGGCACGTTCGAACTGCTGGAGGGTGAGCAGACGCAGTGTGTAGCGCATAAGGACGGTGACACCGCCGCCTGCCCCGCCGAGCCGCTTTCGGCGCAGGAAGGTGGTCAGCGCGATCAGCCCCAGGTACGCCTCGGTCTTGCCGCCACCGGTAGGGAACCACAACAGGTCCGACACGCCTCGGTCGGGGTGCTGCGGATCGTCCACCCCGGCCAGACACAACAGCACGAAGGCGATCTGGAACGGGCGCCAGCGCGCGGAGGCCGGGTCGGGCTCACCGCTCCGGCCGCACTTGACCCAGGCGCTCCGGGCCCGCTGGGTCGCCATCGCCCGGTTGGCCAGGCGGAACGCCCACATCAGGTCGGGCTTGTCACGCAGTAGCGCGATGCCCTCCCGGATCCGCGCCAGGGCCTCCTCGCAGGACTTGACCTGGGTCGATGCAGGCTCCTCGTAGGAGGTGCCGGCGAGCCCGGCGGCTTCGGCCCGCTTCCGGGCGATCCACCGCTCGTAGCCCGCGGCCAGCCCTTCCAGTGCGGCGATCACTTCGGTGTCGGGGGCCTCGGCGAGGCCCAGCATGGTGAGTGCACAGTCGTCGATCTCAGGGTTGGAGTCGGTGAGCAGCACCTCGTACGTGGGCACGAACTCGGTGCGTACCTCTGCCACACCCGCGCGCTCCACGTCGGTGAGGCCGACCGGGGGCGGGGCCCAGTCCCACACGGCCGCGGAGCCGTGGCCGGCGGCGAAGGTGGGGACATGCCGGTGCAGCAGTCGGCCGGTCTGCAGCTCCGGGTCCACGGCGGACAAAGCGGCGGGGCGCTCCACGAATGCGCTCGCCCCGTTGGCGGCACGGACTGTCAGCCCTGCCTGGAACAGGGCGAAGGCGTCCTGGAGCTCCCGCTCACCCACCTTTTGGATGTTGACCAGGGTCACCGTGACGGTGACCGTACCGGTCTCCGCCGACGGACGACGTACGTGCACCTCCAGTCGGGCCGTGCCGTCCACCAGGTCGCGTGAAGCACCGCGCCCCGGGTACGTCACATCGATCCTGGTGTCGGGCAGGTCCAGCTCCACACGACGCCAGCGTTCCCGTTGGTCGGAGGTGGTGCGGGCCTCGCTGCGACGGGCCGAGACCTTGCGGCCCTCGGCGTCCTCCGCCTCGTACACGGCAGCGCGCGCCGAAACGACGATCTCCCGGCACGCGGCGAGGTCGACGGCGAAGGTCAGGCCGACGGTGGACGGGCGCCGGGCGCCGGCGTTGGGGCGCTCCGCTGCCTGCCCGGACTCCTCAAGGTTGTCTGCTCCGGTCACGGGCTCCTCGTCCAGGCCCTCGTCCTCGGCGGCGTCCTCCTGGACGCGAAGGCGGGCCTCGGCGTCCGCCGGTCGCGGGAAGAGCACGCCCACGGGGTAGCGGGTGATCGGGGCATCCTGGTCGAGCACCTCGGCGCGATCCTCGGCGGATGCGTCGATGTCGGGCCCCAACAGCTCCCGACGGAGCCGGGCCACCAGGTCCTCACGGACCTCGTAGTGCGCGGCGTGCCGCCCTGCGTGGATGGTCATTCCTGCTCCTCCTCGATCCCGGCAGTACGCCGGAACCGCCCGATTCCGCTGATTCGCGGGGCGATCCACACCCCGCGCTCACCCAGGCCCGCGTTGACCCCGGCGGCAGTGCTGCCCGCGACGGACTCCAGGCAGTCGACCCGCAGGCCGGTGATTTCCCCGGGCCACTGGACCTTCCAGTTCGTACCGACCTTCAGGAGGGCGTACAAGTCGCTCCTGAAGACCTCGGATGCATCGCCGATCTCCCGCCCCTCGTGCAGCACCGCGTACCGTGGGCTCTGTTCGGGACCCATGGGGAGGGTGTCACGCAGCCGGAACGTCACCGCGTCCCCCGACCGCACCCGCTCCAGCAGGTACGACTGGGCGCCGCATGCGTCGTTCAGGGCGTCGGCCGGTTCCTGGGCGCAGACGTCGCCGGCTCGTACCTCGACGCCGTCGCGCCGCCACTTGTGGCGGGGGTTCGGGACACCCCGGTACCAGCGCCCGGTCGGTTTGTGCTTGAGGACCGTCACCGTGTCCGGTGCGGCGACGCGGTACAGATCCTCCTGGGCCCTGGTCATCGCCACGTAGAGGGCACGTGCCTCGGCGGGCACGTCGAGTTCGTCGTTGCAACGACGCAGCTCGGCCAGGCCCGGCGGGGTGAGAAGCACCACACGGTCGAACTCCAGCCCCTTGGAGCGGTGCACGGTGGACACGACGAGCGGTGCCGGTTCCGGGTCGGCCAGCTCGTCCGGGAAGCGGCGCTCCGCCACCAGTCCGCGCAGCCGCCCCACGTCGAGCGTGCCCCGACCGGTGCCGCGCGCCGCCGCTCGCAGGGCCCGCCACACCCGGTCCGGATCGGTGACCTCGAAGTGCCGCATCCCGCCGAGCAGTTCGCGCAGCCGCTGCTCGGTGAGCGTGGCGGCTTCGGTGCGACGCAGCAGCTCGGCGACCCAGGACGGCACCGGCCGGTCCTGGAGAGAGCGCCGCAGGGCGTGCGGTATGCCCTGGGTGTGCAGCAACTCCGAGACGAGCAGGGCTTGCCGGTTGTCACGGGTCAGGATCGCGCAGGTGCCGGGGTAGGACCGCAGCGAGTCCAGGGTGAACGAGTCGCTGAGCGAACCCATGTCGGGCACGCCGAGCAGTAGCTCGAGCAGCTCCCCGTGAAGCCGTTCGGCCACCGCGTCCGCTCCCTCGGCGGCGCTGCCGATGCCCTGCAGAGCCTGACCGAGGGGGAGCGCGATGCGCGCCTCGGGGGTGACGGCACGGAAGTTCCGCGTCAGTCGCAGCTCCACCAGGTCGTCGGAGTAGGAGGCGCGCACCCAGCGGAGGAAGAGGTCGGTTCGGTCGGCGTACTCCTCCGGGTCCTTGATCTGGAAGTCGTAGATCGCCTGGGCAGAGTCACCGACCAGGGTGAATCCGCAGGAGTCCTGCAGCTGGTCGAGCAGCGACTCCACCATCTCCCGGCGCACGCCCACCAGGTCCTGTACCTCGTCGACGATCACGTGTGCGGGCGGGCCGGACTCCAGGGACTCCAGCGCGCCCTTCTCGATCGCTTCGGTGGCCGCACGGATGCGCTCGTCGAAGGTGAGCGCCGACCACTCCCCCTCCGGACAGACCTGCACCAGCACGGAGTAGGCCCAGGAATCGAAGGTCTGCACCCGCACCCGCCGGGCGTGCCCGCCGTGCCGGGCGATCCGGTCCCGCAGCTCGCGGACGGCGGCCCGGGAGAAGCTGAGGACCAGCAGCTCGGAGGCTTCCACAGCCTCGTCCGGGTCGACGTGGCCGACGAGCGCGTCCATGCGGCGCACCAGCGTGTGGGTCTTGCCCGTGCCCGCTCCGGCGGTGACCAGCAGGCGGGCGTCCCAAGGATGGTCCACGACGGCCTGCTGCTCCGGCGTGAGGGCGCGTTCACCCTCGGAGGAGAAGGTCACTTCTTGCTCCACAGGTGCTCGAACTTCGTGAAGACGAGGGCGGTCTCGAAGTTCCGGATGGTGTCGCGGACGTTGAGGATCAGGCAGGTCTCCTTGCCGCCGTTGCGGGGGCCGCGAAGACCACGTCCGATCATCTGCTGGTACACGTTCGGACTGTAGACGGGCCGGGCGACGACCACCGCGCGGGTGGCCGGGGCATCGAAGCCCTGCGTGAGGACGCCGTAGTTGGTGAGCACCCGCACCCTTCCGTCCCGGAACTCCTGGACCCGGGCCCGGCGGTCACTGTCGGAGGTGGTGGAGTCCACCGAGGACGCGGAGATGCCCTGGTCCTTCAATTTGGCCGCCAGATACTTGGCGTGTTCCACCGAGGTGGCGAAGACCAGAACCGGCCAGTCCTCGGGCATCGCCGCGATCTCCTCGACGATGCGACGGCTGCGGTCGTGGTCGTCGGCGAGCCGCTGTTCAGCGGCCTTGGACAGCAGGCTGAGCTGCTCGGTGCTCTCCCGCTCCTGGCGGGACAGCTCGATGGTGCCGCCGGTCAGCTCCCGATGCTCGACCTGCGCCAGCACCCCCACCTCCTGGAGGTACCCGTAGGCGTCGTCGGAGGGGAAGACGCCCTCGTCCAGGCGACGCGCGCCGAACCGGTTGATCAGACGGCGGGTCTCCTCCTCGTTGTGGCCGCGGAACGGGGTGGCGGTGAGGCCGAGCAGGTGCCGTGCAGTCCGGTGCTGGGTCAGACCGAGCAGGCCGAGGATCTCGGTGTAGCGCGGGCCGGTCGCCATGTGTGCCTCGTCCACCACGACCAGCGCGGCCTCCCGCAGCCAGGCGTACCGGCCGGTGTCCAGGCACACCTGAAGCTTGGCATCGGTGGCCACGACGAGCTGCGGCCCGTTGGTGATCGGGGCCGCCTCGTTCGAGGCCCACAGTCGGTTGATCGTCAGTCGGGTTTGAGCGCCGGCCTTGCTCCAGACGAACTGCCAGCTCTGGACCGCCTGTTCGCACAGTTCCTCGGTCTGCGCGATCCAAAGGATCGGACCCTTGAGGTCACCGGCCTGCTTGACCCACCGGATGACGGCCTCGGCGGTGACGCGCGTCTTGCCGGCGCCTGTGGGCAGCGACAGCATCGCACGCTGCGGGGTCAGCCGTTCCAACATCTCGAAGATGTTCAGAGCGAGTCGTTCCTGGTAGTCGTGCAGGCGTGGGAAGTCGCGGGGGCCGTCCACCGTCAGGCTCTGATCGAGGCTCGGGGCCCGGTAGCCGGCGAAGGGCGCGGGCAGACCCAGATCGGCGACGAAGGAGACCGCCGCCGAACCACCGGTGTAGGACGACGGGGCGCTCGGGAAGCGCTCCTGGATGTCGCGGGCATGGGTCTTGAGCACGGTGTCGCCGTGCGCGTTGAACGCCATCTGCGCGATCCGACGCCCGGCGGGCTCCTGCCCACCCAGCTCCTGCCGCTCGGCCTCCATCAGTCCGGCGGGCAGCCGTTCGCGCAGGGCATCCGCGCCGATCAGCAGCTCCAGTTTGGCCGTCACGTCCTCCGCCTCGCGAATCGCCTTCAGCGCGGACCGCACCTTCTCGTCCTGCTCCTGGCGGTCCTGGGCGTCCAGGACCGCGCGACAACCGGCCTCGCCCATCCGCAGACCCAGTTCACGGTCCACGGCCCGGAGCACGCCGAGCCGGTCCGACAGGTCCACAACCTTGATCACGCTGCCCTGTCGGGCGCTCTCCAGGGACTTCGCCCGAGCGCCGTGCGGGGTGCGGATGACCTCCTCGAGCATGGAGCAGCGCAGCAGGGAGTACGTGTTGACGGACGACCCCATCTTCTGACGCAGCGTAGGGAACTCCTCGGACAGCGGGACCGCCTCCACGGTCGACTCGTGCCGGGTCTCACGGCTGACGACGTCGTCGTGACGCAGCATGCCCCACTGTTCGACCATGAGGTCGGCGGACTCCCGGCCCGGCATCAGCAGTGCCGGCACCCGCTCGGCCCGCAACGAGCGGTACTCGTCCGGGTTCGCGGCGACGGCGATCTCACTGTCCTCCCGGGTCGCCCAGGCGTCGCCGATCCGGCAGCGGGTCAGGGAGTCCTCGGGAAAGTCGATCCCCAGTCGGGTCAGCAGGGCGTAGGTGGAACCGACGAAGGCGTCGTCCTCGCTGCCCTGGAGCTTCTCCAGGAGCTGCTCCCACTGTTCGGGCCGGACCTTCTCCACACTGTCCGCGAGCTTCAGCTTGCGGGCCTTCTCGGCGCTGACGTCCTCGGCTACCGGGAGCACGTCGCGATAGGCCGCGAGCTGCGGACCCACGGCCTCCTTGAGCATCTTGACGCCCTGAGAGGTCCTGACCCGGCCGTGCCGGGAGAGCATCCAGCGGATCGGGGACGTCGCAGATCGACGGGTGGAGACCTGCGCCCCGATCTGGAGCGTCCAGTTCTCGATCAGGCCTTCCTCGGGGAGCACCTGCAGGAACGCGGCGCGAGCTTCTTCGGAGAGCCGGGGAAGGAGGTGCAGGGGTCCGCCGACAGCCGCCCCTTCGATCCTGGTACGGGCCAGGGTCGGTCGGCTCGCCCGATCGTCGAGCGTGCGACAGTAGACCGCGTGAATGGCCTGGCGGTACTCCTCGAACCAGGGCTCGTCCTCGGGCCGGCGCCCGGCAGTCGGACGGTCCCGCAGGCCGAGTTCGCGGAAGAAGCCCGCGTCGTCGGCGTGGAACCGCATGTCCACCGCGACCCCGGCATCGCTCTGTGCAGTGACGACAGCGCCGGGCAGCATGCAGTCCCGCAAGGCTCGGAACTGCTCGTCCGCCGTCCGCACCCTGAGCGTTTCCATCGGCGCGGGCACACGCTTGACCAACTCATGGCCCACCACGGAGGCCCCCGCCTGGTGGAACAGCTCCCAGAATCGGGTCCACTCGCGCGGGCCGTAGGAGTCGAAGCCCTCGTCGAGCACGCTCACGAAGCGCCCCCGGACGTCGGCCTCCCGAATGCCGAGCACCGTCAGGGCGGAGGACAGCGACGGATCGTCGGACAGGGCCCGGTCCACGTAGACCAAAGACTCCCGCAGGCCGTCCTCGTCAGTGCGTCGGAAGACCTTGCCCGGCACCGGGGCGACCATGCCGTGGTCCTCGGTGAGCACGATCCTGGCCCTACGGGCCTCTCCGGCACAGCCGGCATCCGACTCGATCATGTCGGCGACGATTCGGATCGCGGTCTCCGAAGCCTCCGCCGTGCCGTCGGACACGAGCGCCTCCAGCCACTCGCGGACATCTGCCCGCTGCTGCTTGGTTCGATCCAGAATGTGCCCGACCTTGCCGGAGCGCAGGGTCGTGGCCTCCACCGACGGGTGCAGCCACTCCTTGGGGCGGCCGGGGTACGCGTGCCACTGACGCAGCCAACGGTAGGTAGCGACCAGGTCCTTGGACAGGACCGGATGGATGCGCAACTCGCGAGGGTTCCGCAGCACGCCGTCCTGGTCGGGCAGCGACGGCCGCTGGGCCGCCGTGTTCCAGATCTGCTCCAGCAGATACCGGTCCGCCCAACTGATGGCCTCCCTGGAACGGCCGGGCAGGAGCGGCAGATACGCGGCGGGGTCCTCCGCAGGAGCCAGCTCGGGCAGGGACTCCACCACCAGACGGGACGCGACCTGGATCATCTCCACGTTGAAGGGTGAGGCGTCGAGCAGGTTCTGCCGGTCCTCGTTGGTCTTCCAGGCACCGTTGAGAATCCCGGTGAGCGACATCTCGTACTTGCTGGGGAAGTACGCCCAGAACTGGCCGCGCCGACGCTGGCCCGCAGGCGTGAGCAGGCCGTTCTCGTCGTGCTTGTAGGCAGGAACGGCCCAGGCGAGGTCTACGGTCAAGCGGTCGTGCAGCTCGCCCGCGTCGCGACGCGCGACATCGGTGGGCTCGTGAGTGAGGGTGAAGACCTGCCATCGCAAGCCGGTCGGCGGCTTGCCGGTGCGCTCCTCGTGGATCGTGCACGAGGTTCCGTCCCGCTCGGCGCGAAGCGTCCGACGCACGATCGGGCGGGGGCGACGGTCCTCCAGGACCACCCGGCCCACGTGCGGGGAGAACAGGTGGAAGCCGGACGGGAACTCGTCGCGGGTCTCGTGGCCGGCCGCACCCTGGTGGCCGTGCATGTCCTTGCCCAGCCGGTCGGCCGCACCGGGCAGCAGCGGCAGACGGACCACCGTGCTGGCCCAGCTCAACAGCTCGTCCAGCACCTGGTCCCGAAGGCGCTCGGCCGCCGCGTCCAACTCGCGGGCCATGCGCAGCACCGGTGCCTCGAAGTCGTCGCCCAGCTGCTCGCGTACGCCGTCCACGTTGCGGATCCGTTCGTACGACCAAGCCCGGTCGAATCCGAAGCTGCCGCTGCTGCTGAAGAATTCGGGAGTGTCGGTCACTACCAGGACCGACTTGACGCCCACGCCGAACCGACCGATCTGCCCGCCCCGCTTACGGGACATGCTCATGCGCAGGATGGTCTCCGCGCCCTCGGGGCTCACGGGATTTCCCTGGTTGGCGCAGTACAAGTGGGTGTCGGTGAGCACCACGTGAATCCGCCCGTCGGGCTCGTCGCGGATCTCGTCGGCGGCGTTCTGGACCAGCTCGAAGAGCTGACGGTCGCCGTAGCCGCCCTGGGTGATGCGGCGCTCAGCGTTGGCGTGCTCAGGGATCAGGCCCGGGTCGACACGGTAGGTCTCCAGGACACGAAGGGACTGGTCGACGACAGTGCGGATCACAGGGGGCTGCGGATCGGCCACTAATGGTTCCACTTCAAGGCAAAGGGACGGGTTGGACGAGGCTGCGGTCGGTGCTGTCAACAGGGGACCTGCACGGTGAACGTGACCGTGGCGACGCACTGACGGCCGATCGTGGGCCGGGCCTGGCGACGGGACTGCTTCTGGGCGTCGTCGGTGCCGACGATGACGTCCCGGTAGGAAGCGACCATGCCGTGGTCTATGCCGCCCATGAGACGAAGGAAGACCTCCTGCGCCTGAGGGTCGTCGGCAAGCCGGTCGTACAGCGCGACGACGGTGCGCATGCGGTCGAGCGGGGACTTCTTCGAGGACACCGAGGTACCTGCGCTTTCACTTTCGTGGAACGTTCACGAGGGAATGGTGCGAGGTGGTGCGGGGAGGAAACCGGGCCCATGGAGCTCCGGGGAAGATTCGACGCGCAGGCGAAGAAGGGGCTTCCTCCGATGTGCAAGGCGGTGCGGTGATACAGATTGCAGATTCCCGAGTCGCGCAGCGGGACCGCTGCCCCTTGCCCCCTGATCCGTCGCGGCGCACCGCAAGCAGAAAAGAAGATGCAACTATCCCCAAGGAAATGGGAGTTGCTCATGATGCGCCTGCAGCTTCCGCAGTCAAACTCAAGCACGATCATGCACCCGCACGCAAGCGGTTCACGGAACCCGCATCACCGCCAACACGCAGGAACTTCTGAATGGATTCTGGGGCAAATGGGACGGAATCCTAGGGTTCCTTTTCGAATCGCCGGACGACCAATCCAAGACAGGAGCCCGTCTTGTCAAAGAACTTTTGACAAGTGATCACCATGTCAACAGCAGTCGGGTACCGTGGCTCTCACCAGTGGACCGAGTGGAGGCAGGTGGGAAGTGAAGGCTGCTGAGGACTTCGGCCCCTGGCTGGCACGCCAGCTCAGGTACGCCGGGAAGAGCCAGACCGATCTGGCGGAGGAGCTGGGCCTGACCCGAGCCGCCGTCTCGGCCTGGATCGTGGGCCGCTCGGTCCCCCGGGACGAAACCATCCGACGCATCGCCGAGGTGCTCAAGACCGATCTGGAGACCATCCACACCCGCAGCGTCGATACCCAGGCGGGACTGCCTGTCTCCTGGTACCACCGACCGGCCCATGTCGACGGCGGCCGGGAATACGGCAACGCCGCAGCATTCGCGTTCGAGGCCGACGTCTCGGTGCTCGCCCGCGAGGCCACCCAGAACAGTCTCGACGCACGACTTGACTCCACCAGGCCCATCCGGGTCCGTTACACCCTGCACGAACTCACCGGCGAGGCCCTCGCCGGCTTCCGCGAGGCCATCGAATGGGATCGGCTGCTCCCGCACTACGAGGCGCTCACAGCCGACAGCGGCAAGCAGAGCAAAGTCTCTCGCACGATCGCGGCCGGACTGCGCGACATGTACCAGCGCGACCGCCTGCTGTTGCTCCGCGTGGACGACTACCACACCACGGGCCTGACCGGCGGGGACTACGACGACGGGCTCTTCGCCGCCGTCGTACGCCGACAGCTCGACAGCCACAAGAAGGACCCCGGCGCAGGCGGCTCCTACGGCCTCGGGAAGGCCACGCTCTGGGCCACCAGCCGACTCGGCCTCGTACTGATCAACTCCACCCTCTCCGAACCCCACGAGGGTCGCACCGAGCGCCGCCTGATCGGTCGGCTCGACCTTCCCTGGCGAGAGGTCGGCGGCAGGCAATTCGCGGGCCCGGCCTGGTTCGGACGTCCTGACCCCGACGCCGGGTCCACCGACGTGGCCCGCTCGTGGTGGGCCGACAAGGAGACAGTCGAGAAGCTCTACCTCGCCCGCGAGAATACTGCCCCTGGCACCTCCTTCCTCATCGTCGGTGCCCACGACGTCGCCAGCCTGGCGCCCGTCAGCGGCACCCTCGGCGAGGAGGAGGGCACCGAGGACGACGACTCCGTCCACCGCATGCACGCTCGACTCGTCGACGCCCTCGGCCGTAACTTCTGGGCTGCGATGACCGGCGGCGGCGATCATCAGCCACACCTGGAGGCATACGTCTGCGCCTATCGCAACGGCGAGAGGCTCATCGCCGACGAGCGCGTGGATCCGGCCGTCACCCAGCCCTCCCGCACCCGAGCCCTGCGCACCTTCCTGGAGGGCAACGCTGTCGACCGTCTCACCGCGCCAGGTCAGGTCGCCCGCGCCGTCGTGCAGTTGAGCGTGCCTCTGCACGGCGGTCAGGTGCGCGGCGGCGTGCCTCACGAGGCGATACTGCTGGTCACTCACGCCGAGGACGCCGATGGCCGCCCCAACCGGTTGGTCTCCATGCGGGGCAACCGCATGACCGTCAAGGACAGCACCGTCACCAATGTCCCGATAGGCACCAACCCTTTCCAGGCCATCCTCCTTGCCGGCAGAGCGGCGGGGCAGGACGCCCCCGGCGCCGAGGCCGCCGAGGAGTTCCTCCGTGCCTCGGAACCGCCCGAGCACAACAAGTGGGGCCAGACCGAGGAACTCCGCCTCACCTACTCGCCCTCCGCCCACCGACGCATCGCCGCCCTGACCACCGCTGCCAACAATTCGGTGCGCGACCTGGTCGCCGTACCCCGGGGCAAACGCCGCAGCGGCGGAGAAGCCAAGATCGCCGGCCGGCTCAAGGTGGGCGGGAGCGCGAAGAAGCCGCGCCCCACCAGGGCCGCGGCAGTGCCCGAGCTGGACAACGTGGATGCGCTGATCGACGCGACCGGAGCCTGGTCGGTCACCGTCGACCTGCGGGTGTCGGCGGGTGTCGACACGGACCGTCCGGTCACGCCGATCGCCAAGTTCGACGTACGCTCGGGACCCCGTCCCGCCGCGCCGTGGAAGGAACTCGTCGCCATCAGCGGCTGCGCGGTCGTCGACGGGGCCCTGCATCTGACCCCGGGCAACCGCAAGGTCGTCTTCCGGGGCATCACCGACGTGTCCCGCCATCCGGTCCGGGCTCAACTCTCCGGTCTCGTGGTCGAACTCCGCATCGGAAAGGGGGAGCAGGCGTGAAGGTCTACCCCTACCGACGGCTCACCGGCAACGTGTCCTGGCGCGTCGAGAGCGCCCAGCTCAAGGCCGAGGGCGAGCCCTGGGAGGACGTGGAGACCAAGTACGTCTCCTCCGTCGAGCGCGTCGTGGCCCTCGGCCCCGACGAGGACCGCCCCGACTGGGCTCAGGCCCGACTCCGCCTCTCCGCCGGCCTCCCGGCCAAGGCGGTGGCCCCGGCAGAGCCTTGGCAGGACGTCAAGGTCGTCGCCGTGCTCACCGAGCGCGCCACCAACTCCCGCACGGCCGTGGAATTGTCCCCGATCTCCGACGACGGCCGCGAACGAACCGGCGAGCTGTACATCCACCGCTGCGACCTCCTCGACCGCGCCTCGCTCGCCGTCCATGTCGTCGCCACGGTGGACGGCGTCCCGGGCCGGGTGATCGCCACCTCCGACGTGGAGTGGTTCGTCGACGTCATCGAGGCCGCGCCCTCGCTCGCCCGCGAACTCGGCGTCAAGATGACCGGCTTCACATCGGGAACGAACCGGCTCCAGCGCTTCAAGGACTCCCCCTGGCTGGTCGACACCACCGGACGGATCCCTGCCGTACGCGTCAACACCGACTTCGACGGACTCGGCGACCTGATCGGCTCGGAGGGCGGCAACGGAGCGGAGAAGGCTGTCCGGGAACTTCTCCTCGCCCAGATGTGCTCGGAGGTATGGACCGCCGTCTTCCACTCTGCCGTCGGCGACCTGGAGATCGAGGAGGACGGCACCCCGCTGTTCCCGCACGGCTGGCAGGGCGAGGTGCTCCGGGAGATGCTCCCCGACGTGTACCCGGACCGCGAGCCGGAGAGCGCCCTGCGCGAAATCCATGCGGCCCGCACCAGAGCCTCCGCCGCCGGCTGGGGAGAGCTCCAGCCGCGCATCCACTTCGCCGCCTCCCGGCGCGCAGGCGTCCCCCGGACGCTCTCTGCCACCATCCGCGACCTGGAACGCCTCACACAGGGGAACGACGCATGACCGAGCGGCCCAGCCACCTCCCGGAGCACCTCGCCCTGCTCCCGAACGCCGAGGTGGCAGAATTCCTCACCGAAGGACTGCTCACCGGCCGCGAGGACGTGCCGAGCATCAAACTCAACCAGGTCACCGAGCCGCTGCCGCACACCGACCGGCGTGGTGATCTCCGCCCCGTCCGGGAGCTGGCCGAGGATGCCATGGCCTACTGCTCGAGCAACGGGCTCAAGGCCACCCAGGCCGACGCCTGGCTTGCTCCCCGCCTGCATGCGGCTCTCCGTCTCACCCGCCGCGAAGCGGCCGACGCCGGCATCTGGAACTACCTCGCCCTCGGGGTCGCCCCGGACTACGTGGTCTGGCGGCACCTGCCGGAATCGAAGAACGGCAAGGTCGCCAAGGTGGCCGCCGAGCGATTCCGGGGCCAGTACCACAAGCAAGCCTTCGCGCGCCTCTGGTGGGCCGCCGAGCTCTTCCGTGACGGCCCGGACTACGAGCCCGTCGTCACCGCATGCGGCAACCAGGACATTCTCAACACCGCCCTGCGCATGTCCGTGATCAACCACCGGCCCACCGCACAGGCGATCGTCCGACTGGTCGAGAAGGGCGTGGTCACCAGTGGTCGTGAAGTGAACGCCCTGGCCGGAGCCGTCAATGCCTCCGCCGCGACGCTGATGTACGACGTGATCGCTCCCGACGCCGAGCGTGAGTCCCGTCCGCTGCTCGACTGGATCGACGAGGCCGAGACCGCCCGCCAGGTTTCACGGCAGAACCTCCCGACCGGTCCCGACGAGGAACCGGCGCCGGAACTCTCCGTGAGCACGCTGGTGGACTACTTCACCGACCTCTTCGCGGGCGCGCCGGTCCGGGGGCGGGGCGACTTGGAGGCGGTCGAGAGGGAGGACTGATCCTCGGGCTTCGGGCAGTCGGGACCGCAACCGTCCGGAGCCCCGCACCCTATCTTGCGGAGTGTGGCGTAATCCTCGCTCTTGGGGTCGAGCGTGGACCACTTCTCCCGCAGCCCTTCTTCCTGGGGAGACGGCAGAGCAAGTGCAGCCGCAAGCACGTGCATCCCGAACAGCGGGGGCACGGCATTGCCCACCTGCTGCGACCGATCACCTCCCGACCAGGGGTAGTTGGGGGGGAAGGTCTGAAGGATGCCGGCCTCGGGGATGGTCAGGCGGTCCGGGTCGTGCGGGGCGCCGTTCAGGTGCTGAACCGCATTGCGAGAAACTTTCCCGGTGACGGTGAACGAGGGCTGTCGGTCCGTGCGGATACCACGGTTCTCCGGCTTACCACCACTGCCGTAGTTCGACCTGATCTGGAAGCGAGACTTCCTGCTGAGCACTTTCCCCATGTGGACCCAGGGGTCGGGCACCTTCCGCGTCGTCCCGATGGGCAGCTCGGTTTGGCCGGCGGCATCCCGTGCCACTGCCTTCTTGTCCTCGGGGCCACCCTGCTTCGGGTTGTGCGGGTTGAAGGTGTAATGCGTGGCCGGGGGAAGGGGAGGAACACCGTGCTTGGCCAGGCGCGCGATCAGGATCGTACGGCGACGCGTCTGGGGGACGCCGTACGCCTCGGTGCGCAGGGTCTCAACCTCGGCGACCTCGTATTTCACGCGCGCCCCACCTTTGCGGGGCAGACCTTCCCTCAAGGCATTCCGGTAGACCTCCCAGAGGCCCTTGACCTGGGGCACCTGTTCCAGAACGATCACGTCGAACGGTCGTTCCTCCCGGCTCGGGCAGCCAAGAGCCTTGATCGCGTAACGGAGCGGTTCCAGGACGAGAGCTGTTCTGGAGTCGCCGCCCAACTCCTCCAACCGCTCGTCGAACTTCTTGTCGCTCTCACCCTCCATCAGTGCATGGACGAGCTCCTCGACCTTGCTCAGGGCCTCTCGCCCCGCGCCGTTGCCGGCCACCGAATAGGTCTGGCACGGTGGCCCACCGGCCAGCACATTCAGGTCCGAAGGCAGTTCCTCGAACTTCTCCCGACGCACAGCACTGACATCCGCATGCCACGTCGGGAGCCCTGCCCTGTACCGTGTCTCACAGGCGTTCTTGTCCCACTCGATCCCGAGCGAGGGAATACCGAGCATGTGTGCGGCTACGTCAAGACCGCCCGGACCGGCAAAGAGGTCCAAAACGTAAGGCTTCTCGAGGAAGCTGGAGTCTGCGTCCGAGCTGGTCATGTGGCGAAAGTTTAGCCTGCGGCGATCGGTGCGACGCACAGAGTCGCCCCGGCCCCTGCACCGCCTCACCACCATGAGGGATTCCGCAGGGCCAGCACTGATCGACTGCGACGTGGTCGCATTGGCAGGCCACTGCAACGGTGCCGCAAGCGGAGCCGATGACAGTCGGACACTCATTGCTCACATGCCGCAATCAGGCGTGGCCCGACCCGGAAGCACCTGGCCCCTCTCCATGCTCCCCACAACCGCGACGGCCACGCCCGCCTGCCCGCGGGTCGCCCGCGATGCGTCGATACCGTCCGCATCGCCTTCGCCACGGCCGAGAAAACAACGATGCACTGCCGGACCGACCGCCCCGGGAGCGCCATATCCGGCTCGAGTACCGACTGCGACAGCTACGGTCCCTCACCCTGGCAGCTGCTTCACCCACCGCGTCGACCCGCAGGCATAGCTGCGGCCATCTTACGGCCGCCCTTAAAGGAATACGAAGAAAGCCCGCCTTCGCATCACTGCGAAAACGGGCTCCCACCTGCAATTATGCAAGTCGGGACGGCGGGATTTGAACCCACGACCCCTTGACCCCCAGTCAAGTGCGCTACCAAACTGCGCCACGTCCCGGTGCTTGTCCGGCCCGGGCTTCCGCCCTTGCCGACCGCGCATGAGAACAATACCGCACCGCGGACGGTGGTCGCGCACACCTTTCGCGTCGTCGGGGCGGGCGGCGGTCCACCCCCTCGGCCTCGCGGTTCCGGCCTCCTCCCGCCCCTCGGCCCCGCGTCGGCCCGTGGGGCGGTGTTGACCCGGGGGCCGTGGGGCGTGCGACCATCGGCCCCGGCCGTAGCCGGAGCCCCTCGCGGCTCCCACAACTCCCCTGACGCAGGAGGACAGTTGGATACGAACGCGCGGAGAGTCTCGCGGCGCGGATTCCTGCAGACGGCGGCCGGGACCGCCGTCGTGGTCGGGGCGGGGGTCGCGCTGCCCCTCGATGCCGCGGTGGCGGCCGGGCGGCGGGGAGTGCTGTCGTTCACCGGGGCCACCAACGGCGCCGGGTCGCTCTCGCCCGCCGGGGACCGGCTGGTCGCCGAGGTGCAGAACGTGCTGTGGTCCGTCCCCCGCGAGGGCGGCGAGGCGGTCGCGATCACGCCCGTGGACCTGGAGCCGACCCGGCCCGTCCACTCCCCCGACGGCCGGCGGCTCGCCGTCTGCGCGTACCGGGGCGGTGGCTTCCATCTGTGGACCCTGCGGACGGACGGGTCGGGGCTGCGGCAGCTGACCGACGGTCCCTGGGACGACCGGGGGCCGGCATGGTCGCCGGACGGCGGCCGGATCGCCTTCGCCTCCGAGCGGGACGGCGACCCGGTGGCGGGGAGTCCGTACCGCGTGTGGGTGATCGACGTCCGGAGCGGCGCACTCACACGGGTGACGGGGCTCCCGGGCCAGCAGGGGCCCGGGCAGGACGGGGCGTGGGAGGACTTCGACCCGGTCTGGTCGCCCGACGGCAAGCGGCTGCTGTTCGTACGGGGCCGGGTCGTGGCGGGGGCGCTCCAGGCCCGCGCGATCGTGTCCGTGCCGGCCGACGGGCGGGGGCCGGTGCGCGCCGAGCACACGGAGGCGGCCGCCGCGCAGGTGATGACCCCGGCGGTGTCGCCCGGCGGGCGGCTGGCGTATCTGCGGGTCACGCCCGCGCCGGCCGCCTCCTCCACCCTCGTCGTGGACGGGGTGGCCGTGCCGGTCGACGGGGACGTGGCGCCCGTGCCGCCCCGGTGGGTCTCGCACGACGAGCTGTTGCTGACCGTGAGCGGGCAGTTCCGCATCGTGCGGCCCGGGCCGGCGGCCAAGGGGGCGCGGCCGGCCCCGGAGGCGCCCGCCGACTCGCTGCCGCACCCGTCGGCGGCGCCCGCGCCCACGCCGCCGGCGGCGGCCGTTCACGTCACCACCATCCCCTTCACCGCGAAGCTGCCCGTCGACCGGCCGCGCTACGACGTGAAGCGCTACGACTTCGGGGGCGGCGGTGTGCGGCCGGTGCGCGCGCTGCATCTGCCGGCGCTCTCCCCCGACGCGCGCCGGGTGGCGTTCGCCGCGCTCAACTCGCTGTGGGTCGCGGACGTGGCCGGTGGCCGGGCGCCCCTCCAGGTGGTCAAGGGCGGTCCCACCCGGTACGTGCTCGCCCCGTCCTGGTCTCCCGACGGGCGGGCCCTTCTCTACGCGGACGACCGCGACGGGCTGCTGGCCGTACGCCGGCACGACCTGACCTCGGGCGAGGAGAGCGTGCTGGCCGACGGCGGGCGCGTCTTCCCCGCCCTGTCGCCGGACGGGGGCCGCCTCGCCTGCCTGGACCTGTCCGGGAACCTCGTGGTCCGGGATCTGGCGGCCGGTGCGGAGAAGATCCTGGCGGCGCCGCTCGGCGCGGGCGGGCTGCCGGGGCGGCCGAGCTGGTCGCCGGACGGCCGGTTCGTGGCCCTGTGCGACCGCAACCGGCTGAACCAGCGGTTCCGGGAGGGGTACAACCTCATCCGCGTCGTCGACGCGGCCACCGGTGCCGCCCGGCTCCACGCGATCGCCCCGCACGTCTCGCTCTCCGACCGCTACGACTCCGGGCCCGTCTGGTCCCCCGACGGCCGCTCGATGGCGGTGATCAGCGAATCCGCGCTGTGGCTGCTGCCCGTGCGGGCCGACGGGACGCCCGACGGCGCGCCGCGCCGGCTGACGGACGAGGCGGCCGACCACCCCTCCTGGTCCGCCGACGGGCGCCACCTGCTCTACCTCTCCGCGGGGCGGCTGCGGCTGCTCGACGTGCCGGGCGGCTCGGCACGCACGGTCCCCGTCGCCCTCGACCACCGGCGGCCCACCCCCGCCGACGCCGTCGTGCACGCGGGCCGGCTCTGGGACGGCACCGGCACGACGGTGCGCGAGGACGTCGACCTGGTCGTGCGCGAGGGCCGGATCGCCGCCGTGGAGCCGCACCGGGCCCGGCGGGCGGCGCGGCGACGGATCGACGCCTCGGGGCAGACCGTGGTGCCCGGCCTGTGGGACGCCCACACCCACCCCTGGCAGAGCACGTACGGCGGCCGGCAGACGGCGCTGCAGCTGGCGTACGGGATCACCACGGCCGTGTCGCTCGGCGGCTTCGCCTACGAGCAGGCCCGCCTCCGGGAGGCCGTGAACGCCGGTGCCCTGGCGGGGCCGCGGCTGCTCACGACCGGCGAGCTGCTCGACGGTTCGCGCGTGGCCTACAGCATGGGCCGGGCGCACGGCAGCCGCGAGGCGCTGCGCCGGTCGCTGACCCGTGCCGCGGCGCTGGACTGGGACTTCGTCAAGACGTATGTGCGCGCGCCGGGTTGGGTGATGGAGGAGGCGGCCCGCTTCGCGCACGAACGCCTCGGGGTGCGCGCCGGCAGCCACCTGTGCTCGCCCGGCGTGCAGCTGGGCCAGGACCTGACGACCCATCTCCAGGCCACGCAGCGACTGGAGTTCGGGCACGCCGTGTCGGCCACGGGTCGTTCCGCCCAGGACCTGGTGGAGATCTACACCGGCACCGACTTCCGTCTGGTGGCCACGATCTTCACCTCGACGCCGCTGCTGGGCGCCGACCCCGCCCTGGCCGAGGACCCCCGGGTCACCCGGATGATGCCCCCGTGGGACGTGACGGTGGTCCGGCAGACCGCCGCCGCGGCGCCGACCGACGACCAACTCACCGCGCTGAGCCGGGAGATCGACGTCTACCGGCGGGTGCTGGCCGGCGGCGGGATCGTCGCCCTGGGCACGGACGCCCCGCTGGTGCCGGTCGGCCTCTCGCTGCACCTGGGGCTGCGGGCGCTGCACCGGTACGGGCTGTCGCCGGCCCAGGCGCTGAGCACGGCGACCGTGCTGGCCGCGCGGGCGTACGGCGCGGACCGCGACCTGGGCACGCTGGAGGCGGGCAAGCTGGCCGACGCCACGGTGATCGACGGCGATCCGTTCAGCGACTTCGACACGCTGGTGCGGACGACGTCGGTGCTGCGCGGCGGCGTCCCGTACGAGCAGCGCGACCTCGTGGGCGCGTACGAAGGGGCCGTCGTGCCCGCTCCGCGCCGGGGCGCGCGGAACGAGGACTGGCTGGAGGTGGGGCGGCAACTACGCCGGGACTCCTGCTGCGACATCGACCACCTGCTGGACCACCTGGGCCGGCCGTAGGGGCGGGGGCCCGCGTCCCCGGTGCGCGGGCCCCGCCGTCGCCGCTCCCGTCCGCCAGCCCCCCGACTGGCGACCGGCGACTACTTGGTGATCTCGTACGGGTCGCCGTAGACCTTCCACTTCAGCGGCGGCTGGAGGTCGAAGTTGCCGTTGTTCAGGAAGACGCGCTGCGCGGTGTCGACGCGGCTGGTGTCGCTGTGCGCCTCCTCGCCCCGCATCGCCTTCTTGCGGGCGTCGAGGAAGGCGTTGAGGTAGGTCTTCTCGTCACCGCCCTGGGCCGGGGGCTTGGCCTTGGCCAGGGCGGCCTTGCGGATGCCGCCGAAGCTGTTCTTCCCGCTGCCGGGGCCGTGCATGACGATGGCGTCGTAGTAGGCGAACTGGCCGAGCGCGCGCAGGCCGTCGGCCTTGGCCTGCTTGACGGCGGGGTCGAAGTAGACCCGGTCCCGCTCGCTCTCCTGGGCGTCCTGGAAGGCCTTGTCCCGCGCCGCCTGCCGCCAGGCGTCCTCGAACGGCTTGCCGAGACCGGCGTGCGAGTCGGTGCCGTTGACCTTGCGCAGCGCGGGGAGGAACGTCGCCAGCGGGTTGCCGGGCACGCGCTGGGTGTAGTGCTCGACGAGCTCCAGCATGTCGCCGGTGCCGGAGCAGAAGCCGATGATGCCGGCGGTGTAGCCGCGGCCGTCCTTGATGTCCTCGATGTACTGGAACTGGGCGCGCCAGTCGAGCGAGGAGTTCTCCGCGCTCGACACCAGCCGCATGGCGATGTCCTTCTTGTAGGGGTCGTCCAGGCCGGGCGCGGCCGCGGCGGCGTGCGGGGCCGCTATCGCCGGGGCGGCCGGGGCCGCGGGGGCCGCCTGGCCGGTTCCGGCGAGGGCGAGGGAGGCGGGGAGGGTGACGGCGAGGGCCGCCAGGGCGAGGCGCGCGGACTTCTTCGAGGGGCGTGCGGACATGCGTGACTCCGTTCGTTCCCGAGCGTCGGCTGGTTGTTAGGAAACTTTCCTAACCGCCAAAGGGAATTGAAGCGGCACGTCCGCTTCCTGACAAGGAGTCATCGCACACACGTACACCGAACAGGTCAATGTCCGGCCAGGGCCGAACGGGCCGGAGCACCACCGGCCCGCCGCATGGGACGCCCCCGGACGCGCCCGGACGCGCCGTCGGACGCGCCCCCGAGCGCGCCCTACGCCTGGAGGATGACCTCGGCCTCCTCGCTGCCCTCGGCCGGCGGCCGGGGCTCGCCCTGCCCGGGGTCCGCCGGGGTGGCGGAGGACGCCGCCGCGATCGCCCGCCACCACGGGTCGAACGGCAGACCCGTGACAGGCTCGAACGGCTGGCCGGGCCGGGGCGTGACGGCCCGCGCGCCCAGCCGCTCGGCGGCGGCGACCGTCCCCTCGGCCGGCTCCTCCCACGGGTGCGGGGCGAGGTTGAACGTGCCCCAGTGGATGGGCAGCAGGGCCCCCCGCGCGGCGTCGCCGCCCTGCAGGTCGGCATGGGCCCGCAGGCCCTCCTCGGGCGTCATGTGGATGTCGGGCCACATCTCGGAGTACGCCCCGATCTGGATCATCGTGGCGTCGAAGGGGCCGTGCCGCTCGCCGATGTCCGCGAAGCCGGGGAAATAGCCGGTGTCGCCGCTGTGGAAGATCCGGTGCCGCTCCCCCGCGACCACCCAGGACGCCCACAGGGTGTGCTGGGTGTTGCGCAGCGCCCGGCCGCAGAAGTGCCGGGCGGGGGTGGCGGTGAGGGTGAGGCCGGCCACCTCGGCCGACTCGTGCCAGTCGAGCTCGGTGATACGTTCCGCCGGGACGCCCCAGTGCTCCAGGTGGGCGCCCACGCCCAGCGGGACGACGAAGGCCGCGCCGGTGCGGGCCAGCGCCCGGATCGTCGGCATGTCGAGGTGGTCGTAGTGGTCGTGGGAGATGATCACGGCGTCCAGCGGGCCCGTCTCGGCCAGCGGCACCGGCACCGGGTGGAGCCGGCGGGGGCCCAGGTGGGCGAAGGGCGAGCAGCGCTCGGCCCAGACCGGGTCGAAGAGCACCCGCGCGCCGTCGATCTCGGCGAGCACGGTGGAGTGGCCCATCCACGTCAGCCGCAGCCCGGACGCCGGGGGCGCGGCGAGGTCGGCGACGGTGGTGGGGTGCACGGGCACGGCGTGGGCCGGGGCCCGGCGCAGCCGCTCCTCCTTGCGGAAGTACGTGGGGAGGAATGTCAGCATCGAGGCGGAGGGCGTCCGCCGGGCGCCCTCCGGGTTCACGAAGGCGCCGTTCGCGAAGTGCGGCGACCGCCTGATGCGCGCCATCCGCTCGCCGGCCGGGTCCGCACCGAACGCGGCGGGGCGCAGCGAGTCGAGGGGGGAGCGGGTCGGGCGGGTGCCGGTCACGGCGCCTCCAGGGGTAAGTCGGCAGGTCACCCCATTATCTGTCCGTGAGGATCAGCATGATCAGGGGCCTCCGCCAGGCGGCCCGCGCCCCGTCACTCCTGAGCGGGACGCGTACGGCCGGCCGGGCCCACCCCCGTACTCCAAGGGCCCGGACGGCCGTGCGCACGACCGGGGGTCACCTTCGCAGGCTCACCGGCTCCGGCGCATCCGAATTTCCCCGGCGCGGCGCGGGGCGCGGACGTCAGTGGGCGTCGGTGGACGTCACATGCCGCTCACGCGCAGCGTCACGTTCAGCCGCCCCTTCAGACCCAGGCCGAGCGGCGCGGTGTCCGGATGGACGCGGGGCACCCCGTGGTAGGCGAGGCGGGCGGGGCCGCCGAAGACGAGGAGGTCGCCGCTGCGCAGCTCGACGTCGGTCCAGGGGCGGGTGCGCCCGCCGGTGTGGCCCAGCCGGAAGACGCAGGCGTCGCCGAGGCTGAGGGAGACGACGGGCGCGGGCGACTTCTCGTCGCCGTCGCGGTGGAGGCCCATCCGCGCGGTGGCGTCGTAGAAGTTCACGAGCGCGATGTCGTACGCCTCCGGGCCGGCCGGGTGCCCGTAGGCGGTGCGCACGGCGTCCTTGGCGAGCACGTCGAGCCAGCCCGGGAAGGGCTTGACGGGGGCGCCGTCGCCGTCGACGACCGTGCGGGCGTAGCCATAGGGGTACCAGTGCCAGCCCAGACAAACGGTACGCACCGACATCTGCCCTCCGCTGGGCATCCGCACGGTACGCAGGCCCGCGGGCGGCCGGGCCCAGGCGCGGCAGGCCCGCAGCAGGCGGTGCTGGGCGGCCTCGTCCAGCCAGCCGGGTATGTGCACCGCGCCGGGGGCGATCTCCACCGGGGGCCGGGGGAAGAGCTCGTCCATGGGCCCAGCCTAGGTCGTGGCCGGTGGGGCCGGCCGGTCAGCCCTTGCGGCCGACGCCGCCGTAGAAGACGGTGTTGCTGAGCTCCTCGGGGCCGGGCACCGGGCCGTCCGGACGCCACAGCGGTACGCGGACCAGGCCGGGTTCCAGGAGCCGGAAGTCGCCGAAGAGCGGTTCGACGTCGGCCCGGCCGCGCAGGTTGAGGCTGGCGGTCGCCTTCCGGTAGACGTCGAGCACCCCGTCCCGGGCCGCGGTGTCGGTGCGGCCCTCGGCGTACCCCTCGTACGGTTCCCCGGTGGCGTGGGAGAGGACGAGCATGCTGCCCGCCGGCAGCGCGTCGCCCAGGGTGGCGACGATGCCCGCCGGGTCCTCGTCGTCCGTGACGAAGTGGAGGACGGCGACGAGCAGCAGGGCCACGGGCTCGCCGAAGTCGATGAGTTCGCGGACGACCGGATCGCCGAGGATGGTCTCGGGCCGCCGGACGTCGGCGAGCGCGAAGCCCGCGCCGCCCGCGTTCGTCAGCTTCGCTCCCGCGTGGGTGGCGACGATGGGGTCGTTGTCGACGTAGGCGACGCGGACGGCGGGGTCGATCTCCCGTGCCACCTCATGGGTGTTGGGCGAGGTGGGGATGCCGGTGCCGATGTCGATGATCTGGCGGATGCCGCCGCGCACCGCCTCCCGCACGGCCCGCCGGAGGAAGGCGCGGTTGGCGCGCGCGGACAGGCGCACCTGCGGGTGGACCTCGATGACGCGCTCGGCGGCGATCCGGTCGACCTCGTAGTTGTCCCAGCCGTCGAGGTAGTAGTCGTACATACGGGCCGGGTGCGGCCTGCTGGTGTCGATCTCCCCGGCCGGGAAGCCCTGCTCGCCGGTGCTGATGCCGGGCATGCCCTGCTCGATCACGCCGTGTTCCCTTCGGTACGCATGCGGGTGCCCCCCGGCCGCGCGGCGGCGGCCGGGCGGATGGAGCTAGTCGGCGGTCGCGCGCGGTCCCGCCAGCAGGAAGTCCGCCTCACCGGCCTTGGCGCCGCGGATGAAGGTCTCCATCTCGTGACGCGTGTAGATCAGCGCGGGGCCCTCGGGGTCGGTCGACTGTCTGAGGGCCACGCGGCCGTCGCGCAGCCGCATGACCTCGACGCAACTGCCCCCGTTGCCGCCGCTCCACGGCTTGCTCCAGCCCTCGGTACCGAGGTCGGTCGCGGGCATGCCGTTGTATATGTGATCCAGATCCATGGTTCAGATCTCCTTACGAATGCCACCCAGGATTGCCTTGGTGGTGTGTGCCGGCGCGGCCTGCGCGCACATCCGGTCCAGCGCTTCCAGGAAGGACGAGACGTCGTCGCGCTGGTCGAAGTACGAGGCTCCGACGAGGTTCTCGGCGTACGCGATGTCCGGCAGCTCCTGGATGGGGAACCGGAAGATATGGAAGGGTCCGTACATCGCCGGGTGCGGCCCGGCGGCGAACGGCATGAACTGCAGTCGGACGTTCGGCATGTCGGTGGCGTCGATGAGCCGGTCGATCTGGGCGCGCATCACGTCCGGGCCGCCGATGGGCCGGCGCAGCACGGTCTCGTCCATGACGACCCACAGCAGGGGCGCCTTGCGGCGGGTGAGCAGCTGCTGCCGCTCCCTGCGGACGGTGACGGCGCGCTCGACGTCGGCCTCGCGGGCGTGCGGCATCCCGGCGCGGAGGACCGCCCGGGCGTAGTCCTCGGTCTGCAACAGGCCGGGGATGTAGTGCGGTTCGTAGGCGCGGATGAGGTTGGCCTCCTGCTCCAGGCTCACGAACGCGCTGAACCACTCGGGCAGGACGTCGCGGAAGCGGTGCCACCAGCCGGGGCGGTTGGCCTCGCGGGTCAGGGCGAGGAAGCCCTCGACCTCCTCGGCGTCGAGCACCCCGTAGACGCGGAGCAGCTTCTCCACATACGGGATCTTCAGCCCGACCTCGGCCTTCTCCATCCTGCGGACGGTGGCGTGGGTGACGTCCAGGGCGCGGCCGGCCTCCTCGTAGGAGAGCCCGGCCTTCTCCCTCAGGTCGTGCAACCGCTTGCCGAGCACGACCCTCAGGACCGTCGGGGCTCCCGCCGGCCGCGAGTCCGCCACTGTCCACCCCCTCCAACTGCCGTCATATGCCAGCAGTGTGCCACGCGGTCTGTTGGCCCAACAGACTGTCCTTGCGATTCTGCAATTTACAGATTGAACCTTGCCACAGACGATCGACATCGCACATAGTTGCGGAGTGCTCCCCTCCCACGACGCACCTTCGACAGCGTTCCGCGGCGGCTGTCTCACGACCCGGCTGCAGGACGCCTTTCACTTCCCGGCCCTCAACACCTCCGTGGCGGTGGCGCGACAACGAGTGCTCGCGCGGCTGCGGGAATGGGGAATCGATGAAGTCGCCTGCGACGACGCGCAATTGGTGGTGTCTGAGCTGGTCACCAACGCGGTGCGGCACACGGACAGCGACAAGGTGAGCTGCCGGCTGCGGATCGCCGCCACGGCGCTGCGCATCGAGGTCGCCGACCAGGGGTGCGCGCCCACGGAGCCGGTCGCGCGGTGCAGCACGGCGGACGAGGAGAGCGGGCGCGGCCTGCTGCTGGTCGGGGCGCTGTCCCAGGCCTGGGGAGTACGCCCGGCCGTGGGCGGGCGGGGCCGCGTGGTCTGGGCGGACGTGCCGCACCGGCAGCACACGCACTGAGGGGGCACGCGGGCCGGCGGCGGGAGGCGCCGCCGGCCGGGGCCTCAGCGGCCCCCGGAGGTCACAGCGGCAGCAGGTCGGGGCGCTTGGGCTCGACGTTGTCGCCCGAGGACTCGCCGCGCAGACGGCGGCCGATCCACGGCACGAGGTGCTCACGGGCCCAGTGGATGTTGTCCCGGCGCACCTCGGCGGCCGAGCGGTGGTCCTCCTCGGGCCATTCCTGGTCCGGGTCGGCCGGCACCTCGAGGCCGAGGACCTGGGCGGCGCGCAGGGCGACGCGGGTGTGGCCGTCGGCGGAGAGGTGGAGACGGTCCTCGCTCCAGGCCCGGCGGTCCTGCACCGAGCGCAGCGACCACAGGTCGAGGACGGGGCAGTCGTGGCGGTCGGCGATGGCCCGTACGTGGGCGGTGTACGTCGCGATCTTGCCGCGCAGGTGGCGCAGGACCGGCATGCCGCGGGTGTCGAAGCCGGTGCACAGCAGGACCGTGCCGACGGAGGCCCGCAGTTCGGCGACGGCCGCCTCGTAGCGCTGGGCCACGTCGTCGGGGTCGCTGCCGGGGCGCAGGATGTCGTTGCCGCCGGCGCAGAAGGTGACGAGGTCGGGGCCGAGCTCCTTGGCCCTGGGGACCTGCTCCTCGACGATCTGGTCCAGGAGACGGCCGCGGACGGCGAGGTTGGCGTACCGGAAGGAGTGCTCGGCCCGCTGGTCGGAGAGGAGTACGGCGAGTCGGTCGGCCCAGCCGACGAAGGTGCCGTCGGGACCCGGGTCCCCGACGCCCTCGGTGAAGCTGTCCCCGACCGCCGCGTACGACCCGACCGCGCCGATCGCGCGCTTGCTGAGGGAATTCGAATCGTCTGCCACGTCAGTACATCTTTCACCTCGACAAGTGACCTACGCCACCGTAACCAGGGGTTGACGTGCCGTGATGTATCCCACCCGAAAAAATCACGGCAGCCGGAATACGATGTGGCGTCACCCGTCCAGACCCGTCGAGACGTATCGACACCGGACTTCCAGGAGCGCTTGTGACGCAGACGCCGCACGTCCCGTCCACCGAACCCGAGCTCGCGGGAGTGCGCAACTTCCGTGATCTGGGCGGCCTGCCGGCCGCCGACGGACGGCGTGTGCGGCCCGGTGTCCTCTTCCGCAGCGGCCACCTCGCCCACGCCACCGAGACCGACGCCGCCTTCCTCGGTTCCCTGGGCCTCCACACGATCTTCGACTTCCGCAACGCGGCCGACATCCGGCTGGAGGGCCCGGACGTGGCGCTCACCGGGGTGCGCAACCTCAACATCCCGCTGTCCGACCCCGCCGACGGCAGCGAGTTCTGGCGGATGGTCCGCGACGGCGACCTCGCCACCCTGCGGTCGGTGCTGGGCGACGGCCGCGCGGCGGGCCGCATGGCCGCCTCGTACCGCACGATGATCACCACCCGCACCGCGGAGCACGGCCGGGTCCTCCACACCCTGGCCGACGACAGCGTGCCGGCCCTGATGCACTGCGCGGCGGGCAAGGACCGGGCCGGGCTGTCGATCGCGGTGACCCTGCTGGCGCTCGGCACCGGCCGGGACGCCATCGAGGCCGACTACCTGGAGTCCAACGCGCCGCACCGGCGCTACGTCGTCCGGCGCGGCGAGGGCGCCGACACCGACGGGGCCGCCGCGCCGGAGGTCCGGGAGCTGCTGTCGCCGCTGTTCGAGGCGCGGAGCACGTACCTCGCGGCGGCGTTCGCGGCGATCGACGAGACGTGGGGCGGCACGGAGGCCTACCTCTCCGAGGGGCTCGGGCTGACGGCCGCCACCCGGGACCGGCTGCGGCGGCGGTTCCTCACCGACTGAGCCCCGGTCCACGGGGCCGCCCCGGCGGGCGGCCCCTCCCCCGGCTCCCGCCCGGCTCCCGCCCGGTTCACCTCAGCGGTTGCCCACCGCCTGCTTCACCAGCGTCCGGCCGAAGTCCCACAGCAGGCCGCCGCCGTCGTGGGCGTCGTCCATGACGGCGGTGAAGGCCGTGACGAAGCGGTCCACCTCGGGCTCCCCGATGATCAGCGGCGGGATCAGCTTGATGACCTCCAGGTGGTCGCCCGAGACCTGGGTGAGGATGCGGTGCCGGTGCAGCAGCGGCACCACGACCATCTGGGCGAACAGGCCCTTGCGGGCCGCCTGGAGCATCGTCCAGCGGCTCCGCAGGCCCAGCGACCTGGGCCGGCCGAACTCGATGCCGATCATCAGCCCCCGGCCGCGCACCTCGTGCAGCAGCTCGTACTTCCCCACCAGCGCCGCGAGGCGCGAGCGCAGCAGGTCGCCGGTGGCGCGCGCCCGGGCGACGATCCCCTCGTCCTCCATGACGGCGAGCACCGCCAGTCCGGCCGCCATGGCCTGGGCGTTGGAGCCGAAGCTGGCGGAGTGAACGAGGACCCGGTCCATGGAGGAGTAGACCTTCTTGAAGATCCAGTCCTTGCCGAGGGTGGCGCCCACCGGGACATAGCCGCCGGACAGCGCCTTGGCCACGCAGACCAGGTCCGGCTCCACGCCCGCCTCGTGCTGGTAGGCGAAGAACTCGCCCGTCCGCCCGATGCCGGTCTGCACCTCGTCCACGATCAGCAGGGCCTTGTACCGGTGGAGCAACTCCCGCGCCGCGCGCAGGAAGCCGGGCGGGGCCTCGTGCACGCCCTTGCCCTGGACGGGCTCCACGATGAAGCCCGCCACGTCCCCGCGCGCCAGCTCCCGCTCCAGCCGGTCGAGGTCGCCGAGCGGGACGGCGGTGTCCGGCAGCAGGGGCGCGAAGCCGTCGCGGAAGCCGTCCTCGCCGTTGACCGACAGCGAGCCGGTGGTCAGCCCGTGGAAGGCGTGCTCGCAGTACAGGATCCTGGGCTTGCCGGTGGCGTACCGGGCGAACTTCAGCGCCGTCTCCACGGCCTCGGTGCCGCTGTTGCCGAAGAACACCCGGTCCAGGTGCGGGGCGTGGGCCAGCAGCCGCTCGGCCAGCAGCCCGGGCAGCGGGGGGCAGTCGAAGCGGGTGAGGTCGGCGAGGGAGGCGTCGAGGACGTCGTGGAGCGCCTTGCGGACGACCGGGTGGTGCCGGCCCAGGGCCATCACCCCGAAGCCCGCGAGCATGTCGAGGTAGTCCTGCCCTTCGGAGTCCCAGAAGTAGGCGCCCTCGGCCCGCTCGTAGACCCGGTCGAAGCCGATGGTGCGCAGCATGCGCGGCAGCTGGTGGTTGAGGTGCCGGGTGTGGAGGTCGTACCGCTCGCCGCCGCGCTCGGCCAGCAGCCGGGCCAGGTCGAAGCCCTCGGTGTCGTCGGCGGTCATGCGGTGCTCTCCTCCTTGACGGCATCGGCCGTCCCGTCGGCCCCGGACGGGGTGCGGGTACGGGTACGGGTCAGCGCCGCGCTGATCCGCCCGGCGATCTCGGCGGGCGTCAGCCCGAGGTCGGCGAGCACCTCGGACCGCTTGGCGTGCGGCAGGAACTGCTCGGGGATGCCGAAGGTCCGTACGGGAAGGTCGGCGCCCGCGTCGCGCAGCGCCTGGGCGACGGCCCAGCCGACGCCGCCGGTACGGCTGTTGTCCTCGACGACCGCGACCATGCGGTGCCGCTCGGCGAGGCCGGGCAGGGCCTCGTCGACGGGCTTGACCCAGCGCGGGTCGACGACCGTGCAGGTGGTGCCGCGGGCCCGCAGCAGCTCGGCGGCGTCCAGCGCCACCGGTGCCATGGCCCCGACGGCGACGAGCAGCACGTCGGCGCCGGCGCCGTCCGTCCCGGCCTCGTCCGCTCCGGTGTCGTTCCGGGCCAGGACGTCCATGCCGCCGATCCGGCCGACGGCCGGGATGTCCTCGCCCACGTCGGCCTTGGGGAAGCGGACGACGGTGGGCGCGTCCTTCACCTCGACGGCCTCGCGCAGCTGGGCGCGCAGCTGGGCGGCGTCGCGCGGGGCGGCGATCCGCAGGCCGGGCACGACCTGGAGGATCGACATGTCCCACATGCCGTTGTGGCTCGGCCCGTCGGTGCCGGTGACACCGGCCCGGTCCAGGACGAAGGTGACGCCGCACCGGTGCAGGGCCACGTCCATCAGGACCTGGTCGAAGGCGCGGTTGAGGAAGGTGGCGTAGACGGCGAATACCGGGTGGAGGCCGCCGGTGGCCAGGCCGGCCGCCGACACCGCGCCGTGCTGCTCGGCGATGCCGACGTCCCAGACCCGGTCGGGGTAGGCCTCGGCGAACTTCGTCAGGCCCACCGGGTGCAGCATCGCGGCCGTGATGGCGACGACGTCGGGGCGTTCGGCGCCGATGCGGAGCATCTCGTCGCCGAACACCGAGGTCCACGAGGTGCCCCGGGAGGGCGTGAGCGGCTCGCAGGTCAGCGGGTTCATCACGCCGACGGAGTGGAAGCGGTCCGCCTCGTCCTCCAGGGCCGGCCGGTAGCCGCGGCCCTTCTCGGTGCGGCAGTGGACCAGGACCGGGCCGTGGAAGCGCTTGGCCCGGCGCACCGCGGACTCGACGGCCGCGATGTCGTGGCCGTCTATGGGGCCGAGGTACTTCAGCCCCAGGTCCTCGAACATGCCCTGGGGCGCGAAGGCGTCCTTGAAGCCCTTCTTCGCGCCGTGCAGCGACTCGTAGAGCGGCCGGCCGACCAGCGGGACGCGCAGGACGGCGTCCTTGCCCCAGGACAGGGCGCGCTCGTAGCCGTCGGTGGTGCGCAGCGTGGCGAGGTGGTCGGCGAGGCCGCCGATGGTGGGCGCGTAGGAGCGTTCGTTGTCGTTGACGACGATGATCAGCCGGCGGTCCTTGGCGGCCGCGATGTTGTTGAGCGCCTCCCAGGCCATGCCGCCGGTGAGCGCGCCGTCGCCGATGACGGCGACGACGTGGCGGTTCCAGCGGCCGAGGACCTCATTGGCCTTGGCCAGGCCGTCGGCCCAGCCCAGGACGGTGGAGGCGTGGCTGTTCTCGATGACGTCGTGCTCGGACTCGGCCCGGGAGGGATAGCCCGAGAGGCCGCCCTTGCCGCGCAGCTTGGAGAAGTCCTGGCGGCCGGTCAGCAGCTTGTGGACGTACGACTGGTGCCCGGTGTCCCAGAGGATGCGGTCCGCGGGCGAGTCGAAGGCGCGGTGCAGGGCGATGGTCAGCTCCACCACGCCGAGGTTCGGTCCGAGGTGGCCACCGGTCCTGGCCACGGCGTGGACCAGGAAGTGGCGGATCTCCTCGGCGAGGTCGGTGAGGTCCTCTCCGTCGAGTGCCTTCAGATCGCGCGGACCGCGGATGTTCTCCAGCAACGACACGCCGGCCCCCTCCTCTTCTGTCGGCCTGGTGCGCCAGGCTCGTTCGGTCGCCGCCGGTCAGAGAACGGTGACGGCGGGGCTCCCGGGGAGGGCGCCGTCCTTCTCCATCCGCTCGGCGAGCTTCATCGCCTCGTCGATGAGGGTCTCCACGATCCTCGACTCGGGGACGGTCTTGATGACCTCGCCCTTGACGAAGATCTGGCCCTTGCCGTTGCCGGACGCCACCCCCAGGTCGGCCTCGCGGGCCTCGCCGGGACCGTTGACGACGCAGCCCATCACCGCCACCCTCAGCGGCACCTCCATCCCCTCCAGGCCCGCGGTGACCTCCTCGGCCAGCTTGTAGACGTCGACCTGGGCACGGCCGCAGGACGGACAGGAGACGATCTCCAGCCGGCGCCGGCGCAGGCCGAGGGACTCCAGGATCTGGATGCCGACCTTGATCTCCTCCGCCGGCGGGGCGGACAGCGACACCCGGATGGTGTCGCCGATGCCCTCGGAGAGCAGGGCGCCGAAGGCGACGGCCGACTTGATGGTGCCCTGGAAGGCCGGACCGGCCTCGGTGACGCCCAGGTGCAGCGGGTAGTCGCACGCGGCGGCCAGCCGTCGGTAGGCGTCGACCATGACGACCGGGTCGTTGTGCTTGACCGAGATCTTGATGTCGCGGAAGCCGTGCTCCTCGAAGAGCGACGCCTCCCACAGGGCCGACTCGACCAGCGCCTCCGGAGTGGCCCTGCCGTACTTCTCCAGCAGCCGCCGGTCGAGGGAGCCCGCGTTCACACCGATGCGGATGGGGACGCCCGCCGCCGACGCCGCCTTCGCGATCTCCTTCACCTTGTCGTCGAACTGCCGGATGTTGCCCGGGTTGACGCGGACGGCGGCACAGCCCGCGTCGATGGCCGCGAAGACGTACTTCGGCTGGAAGTGGATGTCCGCGATCACCGGGATCCGGGACTTCTTCGCGATGACCGGCAGGGCGTCGGCGTCGTCCTGCGAGGGGCAGGCGACGCGGACGATCTGGCAGCCGGACGCCGTCAGCTCGGCGATCTGCTGAAGGGTCGCGCCGACGTCCGCGGTGACCGTGGTGGTCATCGACTGCACCGAGACCGGGGCGTCGCCACCGACGGCCACGGACCCGACCTGGATGCGCCGCGAGGGGCGGCGCACCGCGAGCGGCCGGACCGGCGGCCCGGGCAGCCCCAGGGAGACGGGCTCCGTGGTGGCCATGACGGTCAGCCCCGGTTCCCGGAGACGGTCTCGCGGGCCGCGCGCAGCGACTCCTTGAGCGAGCCCATGGTGGCCAGCACGGCGGTGGGTTCGTAGCCGCAGTGGGCCATGCAGTTGGCGCACCGGGGGTCCTTGCCCCGCCCGTACTTCTCCCAGTCGGTCTCCTCGATCAGCTGCCGGTACGTGGGCACGTAGCCGTCGCTCATCAGGTAGCAGGGGCGCTGCCAGCCGAAGAGGGAGTAGTTGGGGATGGCCCACGCGGTGCACGGGAAGTCGGCCTTGCCCTCCAGGAAGTCGAGGAAGAGGGGGCTGTGGTTGAGCCGCCAGCGCCGCCGGTTGCCGCCGGCGAAGGCCTTCCGGAACAGCTCCCGGGTCTGCTCGACGCCGAGGAAGTGCTCCTGGTCCGGGGCCTTCTCGTAGGCGTAGGCGGGCGAGATCATCATCTCGTCGACCCGCAGGTCGTCGTTGAGGAAGTTGAGCACCTCGATGATGGTCTGCGGGGTGTCGGTGTTGAAGAACGTGGAGTTGGTGGTCACCCGGAATCCACGGCGCTGGGCCTCCTTGATGGCCTCCACCGCCTCGTCGAAGACGCCCTCCTTCGCCACGGACTCGTCGTGCCGCTCGCGCAGCCCGTCGATGTGCACGGCGAACGCGAAATAGGGAGAGGGGGTGAACTTCTCCAGCTTCTTCCGCAGCAGCACGGCGTTGGTGCAGAGGAAGACGTATTTCTTCCGGGCCACCAGCTGCCGGACGATCTCGTCGATCTGTGGATGCATCAGGGGCTCGCCGCCGGCGATGGAGACCATGGGCGCCCCCGATTCCAGCACCGCGCCGACCGCCTGGGCAACGGGCATGCGCTGTTTCAGCACACCGGCCGGGTGCTGGATCTTCCCGCATCCCTCGCACTTGAGGTTGCAGGCGAAAAGCGGCTCCAGCTCGACGATCAGCGGGAACTTCTCCCGCTTCCGCAGCTTCTGTTCAAAGAGATAGGTCCCGACCCGGATGGTCTGGCGGAGCGGCATGGCCATCTGGCTCACCTCCTGGGGAGCAGCAAAGAACGGTGCCATTCGAAAAAGGCCGGCAGGACGGTGCGCAGTACGCGGAAGGCCGATATTCCACCCCGCAACGTCCCGATTCGTACGAGTTCATGTTCTGGAGCGTCCACGACCACTCTTACGGCCGCAACGGGGCGTGAACCGGCGCGTACGGCGCTTCGGAGCGTGGCGGCGGATTCCATGTCCACCGCGAGCGCGCCCGCGGCGTGCAGGGCGCCCCGTTCCGCGCCGCGCACGACGTGGTCCGAGCCCACCAGCGGCCCGGTGTGGATGACGCGCCGGGGCACGGCCCGGGCGAGCTCCTTGGCGAGGAGTTCGACGCCGACGCAGTCCGTGCGTCCGGCGGCGTCGCGGGTCTCGTCGGCGACGACCAGGTCGCCGGGGTGCATCCCGGGCGCCAGGCCGGCGCAGAAGCCGGTGGCGATCACGGCGGCCTCGCGCAGGCCGGGGTCCTCGGCCAGGGCACGCGTCACGGCACGGTCCGCCGCCTGCGGCCCCATGCCGGTGCGCAGGACGGTCACGGGCCCGGCCGCGCCGCCCGGGCCGCCGCGCAGGGCGAGGCGCTCGATGCCCAGCGCGCAGGCGATCAGCAGCGGCGCGGGCGGGTGCGTGACCGTGCCGGGCTCCATCAGCCCTCCAGCCGTTCGGCGGCGAGGGGGTCGCCGTGGAGGTAGCGGCCGAGGGCGGTGAGCGGGAAGACCTGGCGGTAGAGGTGGTAGTTGATGGAGAAGTCCCACGGGAAGCCGGTGCCCGTGAAGTACGGCTCGTCCCAGGAGCCGTCCTCGCGCTGGGTCTCCGCCAGATGGGTGACGCCGCGCAGCACGGCCTCGCTGTCGCGCTCCCCCGCCGCCAGCAGGGCCAGCAGGGCCCACGCCGTCTGCGAGGGGGTGGAGGCGCCGCGCCCGATCCACTCGGCGTCGCGGTACGAGCGCAGGTCCTCGCCCCAGCCGCCGTCCGGGTTCTGGACGTCGTGCAGCCAGCGCACGGCCCGGCGTACGGCCGGGTGGGAGGCGGGGATGCCGGCCGCCGCCAGCGCGGGGAGGACGGAGCCGGTGCCGTAGACGTAGTTGACGCCCCAGCGGCCGAACCAGGCGCCGCACTCCTCCTGCTCGCCCAGCAGCCAGGTGATGCCGCGCCGGGTGCGCGGGTCGTGCTGCCGGCCGAGGGCGGCCAGCATCTCGACGACGTGCGCGGTGACGTCGGCCGAGGGCGGGTCGATCACCTCGCCGAAGTCGCAGAACGGCAGCCGGTTGGGGAACGGGCTGGTGTTGTCGGCGTCGAAGGCGCCCCAGGCGCCGTCGCGCGACTGCATGCCGGCCGTCCAGTGCGCGGCGCGCCGTACGGCCGTTGCGACCCGCTCGGGGTCGGGATGGGACACGCGCCGGAGGGCGAGGACCACCTCGGCGGTGTCGTCGATGTCGGGGTAGGTGTCGTTGTGGAACTCGAAGGCCCAGCCGCCCGGGGCCAGCCCGGGGCGCCGCACGGCCCAGTCGCCGGAGCGCAGGATCTGCTCGTCGAGCATCCAGTCGGCGGCCCTGACCAGCGCCGGGTGGTCGGCGGGCAGCCCGGCGTCGGCGAGCGCGATGGTGGCCAGGCAGGTGTCCCACACCGGGGACTGGCAGGCCTCGATCATGCGGACGGGCTCGCCGTCGGGGCCCTCGGACCAGACGGCGAAACGGTCCAGCGAGGCCAGGCCCGCGCTCAGCACCGGGTGGTGGAGGTCGTAGCCGAGGAGGTGGAGAGCGATGATCGAGTAGACGGCCGGGGGCTGGATGCCGCCCCAGCAGCCGTCGCTCTCCTGACGCTCGATGATCCAGCGGGCCGCGGAGTTCATCGCCGCGCGGCGCAGCCTGGCCACCGGGAAGCGGTGGTAGAGGTGCAGCGCCTTGTCGAGGCGCTGGAAGAGGCCGTCCCAGGTGGTGGCCGGGGCGAGGGGGCGCGGCGGGTTGGGGCGGCGGGGGTCGGTGTGCAGCTCGTCGAGGGCGAACGGCGAGGGGCGGACGGGCCGCAGGGCCGAGACGATGGTGAGCGGCACGATGGTCTGCCGGGCCCACTGGCCGAAGTCGTAGAGGTTCAGGGGGAACCGCTTCGGCAGATACATGAGCTCCGGCGGCAGCTCGGGGAGGTCCTCCCACTTCCACCAGCCGAAGAGGGCCAGCCAGATGCGGGTGAAGACGCGGGTGGCGGCGATGCCGCCCTGCTCGCGGACCCAGGCGGAGGCGGCGGCCATGTGGGGCGCTTCGGGGGGGTCACCGGCGAGGCGCAGGGCGACGTAGGCCTCGACGGTGGCGGAGAGTTCGGCGGGGCCGTTGTGGAAGGTGGCCCAGGTGCCGTCGGGGCGCTGCCGGGAGCGGATGAAGCGGGCGGCCGCCGCGGTGGTCCGCTCGTCGCCCACGCCCAGGAACTGACGCAGCAGCAGGTCCTCGGCGTCCATGGTGACGTTGGTCTCCAGGTCGCCCTTCCACCAGCCCTGGGGGTCCTGGCGGGCGAGGAGGTGCTCGATGGCGCGCTCGGTGGCCCGCTCCACGGCTTCGCGTGCCTTCGGCGGCTCGGTGACCGCCGGCGTATCGGGTGGAACGGTCGTGCTCTGGCCGGCCTCGGCCACGCGGGGCGGTAGCGCCCCGGTGCCGTCGGTCGTCGCTGTCATGGCTTCCCCTAATGCAGTGAGTTCCTTCTCTGCCGTACTGCTGTGCTGCCGCTACTGCTGCTACTGCTGTACTTGGGGGGTTCCGTCGGCCGGTGCCGAGCAGGGCACCGGCCGGCGACCGCGAGGGGTGGTGGCTGGTCGGGTCGGTCGGCGATCAACTCTTCCGTACGACGACGAAGTCCGCGAGCGCGGTCAGCTGCGCCCGGACCTCGGCCGGCATGTCGACCCCGGCCAGGGCCTGGACGGCGGTGGCGTGCTGGCGGCGGGCCTCCTGGGAGGTCCACTCGCGGCCGCCCGCCTCCTCGATGAGGGCCGCCCGGCTGGCGAACTCCTCCTCGGTGAAGTCGGCGAGCTGGGCGTCGCTCAGCTTGGCGTCCTCGGCGAGGATCCGGGCGAGCCGCTCGGAGGCGGGGCCGCCCGCCGCCAGGGCGGCGACGACCGGGAGGGACTTCTTGCGCTGGCGCAGGTCGCTCCAGGTCTGCTTGCCGGTGGTCTCCGGGTCGCCCCAGATGCCCAGCAGGTCGTCGACGGCCTGGAAGGCGAGGCCGAGGTGGTAGCCGTAGGCCTCCAGGGTGTCGGCCGTGCGGTCGTCGGCGCCGCCGAGGACGGCGCCGATGGAGACGGCGCAGGCCAGCAGGGCGCCGGTCTTGTTGCCCTCCATCTCCATGCACTCCTCGACGGTCACCCGCTCGCGGTGCTCGTAGGAGATGTCCTGGGCCTGGCCGTCGATGAGCTTGCGGGTGGCGGTGGTCAGCCGCCGGGTGGCGCGGCCCGCCTCCACGGTGCCGAGCTCCAGGAGCACCTCGTTGGCGAGCGCGAAGAGCGCGTCGCCGACGAGGATGGCCTGGGCGGGGCTGTACGCCTTCCAGACGGTGTCGCGGTGACGGCGCTGCTCGTCGCCGTCCATCAGGTCGTCGTGCAGCAGCGAGAAGTTGTGCACGAGCTCGACGGCGACGGCGCCGGGGACGCCCACCTCGGGGGCGGCACCGGCCGCCTCGGCCGAGAGCAGGGCGAGCGCGGGCCGGATGGCCTTGCCGCTGTCGCCGTGCGCCGGCCGGCCTTCGATGTCGATCCAGCCGAAGTGGTAGGCGGCGACGGTGTCCATGGGTGCCGCGAGCCGGTTGACGGCGGCACGCAGCACCGGCGTGGCAAGCGTCCGTCCGCGCTCCAGCAGGGCGCGAACGCCCGCGGTGTCGACAGCTGGGATCGCCGATGTCACGGTCTCTCCTCTGGTGGTCGTGCTCACGCGCGCCCCGGTCACGGGGACGCGCGCCTTGAGGGCTCGCTGGTTCATACCGCCGCCTCCCGCAGGGGGTTCCGGTGCGGCCGGCCGAGCTCGGAGAGTGCCGCGCCGGCGGCGTTCAGACCGCTCCGCACCGCGCCCTCCATGGTCGCGGGCCAGCCGGTGGCGGTCCACGCACCGGCCAGGTGGAGGCCGGGCGCGTTCGTGGGGGCGCCCGGCCGCAGCCGGCCGACGCCCGGGGTGGGGGCGAACGTCGCCGTGCGCTCCCGGGTGACGAAGAAGTCCCGGACGACCGCGCCCCGGGCGGCCGGGAGCAGGCGCTCCAGCTCGGGCAGATAGCGCTCGCGCAGCTCGGCGACGGGGCGGTCGATGTCGTCCTGGGCGGCCGACTGGGAGACGGCCAGGTACTGGGCGCGGTCGTCGCGGGCGGCGAGCCCGGAGGAGTCGGTGCGGTCGAAGACCCACTGCACCGGGCTGCCGAGCGCCGCGAAGAAGGGCTGCCGCAGCACCTTGCGGTCGTAGACGACGTGGAGATTGAGGATGGGCGCGGTGTCGATGGCGAGCAGCCGGTCGGCGTCGTGGAGGGCGCCGTCGGGCAGCAGGGCGTGGGTCTCGCGCTGGGGGGCGGCGAGCACCACGACATCGGCGTCGATCCGCTCGGCCGCGCCGCTGCCCGGCTCCGCGTGCACCTGCCAGCCGCCCTGGTCACCGCGGTCGACGCGCGTGGCGCGGGTGCGCAGCGCGACCCGTACGCCGGCCCGGTCGAGGGCGGCGCGGGCCCGGGTGTCGTGGAGCTCGCCGAGCGGCACATGGGCCCAGCCGATGTCGGCGGCGCCGGGCTCGGAGAGCAGCCCGGTCTTGAAGACCATGGCGGCCAGGCCCAGCGAGGAGCGGTCGGCCGTGGCGTTGAGGGTGGCCACGCCGACCAGGTCCCACAGCGCCTCGACGGTACGGGCGGACTGGCCGTTGCGGCGCAGCCAGCCGGCGAAGTCCTGGCCGTCGAGGGCCGGGTCCATCGGGTCGAGCCGGCGGAGGGCCAGCGCGGCGCGGCCGACGGCCGCCCGCTCGGCGAGCGAGAGGTGCGGGTAGGTGGCGAGGCTGGCCGCCAGGTGCAGGGGCACGGGCAGGGCGGTACGGCGCAGCCGGCCCAGGCGGGGCCGCCCCGAGGGGTGGCCGACGTCCAGGACGGGCACGTCGAGCCGGTCCTGCAGGGGGGCCAGGTGGGCCGCGTCGACGCGGTCGAGGAACCACTGGTAGGCGGTGCAGCAGCGGAGGTAGACGTGCTGGCCGTTGTCGACGGTGAGGTCGCCGCGGCGGAAGGAGAAGGCGAGGCCGCCCAGGCGCGGCCGGCCCTCCAGGAGGGTGACGGCCAGGCCCGCGTCGGCGAGCTCCAGGGCGGCCGTGATGCCGGCGAGGCCGCCCCCGATCACCACCGCGGCCGCCCCGTCGGGGCGGCCTGCCTCGTCTGCGCGGAGCCGGTCGGGCCGGGTCGTGATCTCCTGTGTCATGCGCCCACCCCCTCGGCTGCTGTCAGGGACGCGACCGGGGTTCGGAGGGTTGCGCACCGCTTGCCGGTGCCGGAACGGTGCATCAGGCGCGCCCCCTGGCCATCTGGCGGACGGTGCGCGCGTCGTACCCGGAGAGCCCGCGGACGGCGACGAAGGCCTTCTCCCGGCCGGGCAGGGAGACCCTGCCGCGCAGGACGGCGGAGGGCTCCTCGGCGATACGATCCAGCAGCCTGCGGTAGATGCCGGACATGGCGGCGACGCAGGCGCCGCTGCGCCGGTCGAGCATGGGCAGCAGCTTCATGCCCTCGGCGAACAGCGCGCGGGCGCGCCGGACCTCGAAGTGCACCAGGCCGGTGAAGTCGGACCCGGCCGGCGGCCGCACCGAGTGGAAGCCGGCCGAGCAGCCGAACTTGGCGAGGTCGTCGGAGGGCAGGTAGGTGCGGCCGTTGGCCGCGTCCTCACGGACGTCGCGCAGGATGTTGGTGAGCTGCAGCGCCAGGCCGAGGGTGTCGGCGTACTCGGGAGCGCGCGCGGCGTCCCGGGCGCCGGGCACGGTGCCGAACACGCCGAGCGAGAGCCGCCCGATGGCGCCCGCCACACAGCGGCAGTACCGGGCGAGGTCGTCCCACGTCTCGTAGGTCTCGCCGCGCACGTCCATCTGGACCCCGTCGATGAGCTCGTCGAGCCCGCCGATGGGGATCGGGAAGCGGCGCACGGCATGGGCGAGCGCGACGGCCACCGGGTCGGTGTCGTCCTCGTCGATGTCGCCGGAGCGGATCCGCTCCAGTGTCGTACGCGCCTCTTCCAGCCGCAGCCGCTTGGACTCGGGGTCCAGCGGCCCGTCGCCGATGTCGTCGACGCGCCGCGAGAAGGCGTACAGCGCCGACATGGCCCGCCGCTTGGCGGTGGGCAGCAGTCTGATGCCGTAGCTGAAGTTGCCGGCCTGCTGTCCGGTGACGGCCTCGCAGTAGCTGTACGCGGCGAGTACCGGCGCGGACGCGTGTGGCGTTCCGGTCACGGTCCCGCTCACCCCTCTCTTCGCAGTGTCGCCCCCACCTCGCGCAGCACGCTGAGCTTGGTGGCCTTGGGCGGTCCGGGGAGAACGTCGTATCCCGCGGCGGCGACCGCGCGGAGCGCGGCCCTCCCCCCGCCCACGAATCCCGCGAGCAACAGCCTCAGCCTGCCGTGGACGCTACCCACCAGGGGGGTCCCTTCATTCAGCAGGTGCCGGGCGCGTTCCGCCTCGTACGCGACCAGCGCGCGCACCGATGCGCCGCTGGTGGGGAGCGCCAGGTCGGTCTCGGTGACCCGGAAGCGCGCCATGTCGTCGGCGGGAAGGTAGATGCGGTCGCGTCGCAGGTCCTCGGCGACGTCCTGCAGGTGTTCCACGATCTGCAACGCCGTGCAGATCGCGTCCGAGCGGCGGATCCGCTCGGGGCTCGCTGTGCCGGTGATGCCCAGGACGAGGCGGCCGACGGGGTTCGCGGACAGCTCGCAGTAGGCGAGCAGATCGTCGTACGTACCGTAGCGGCTCACCAGCTGGTCCTGGCGATTGGCCTCGATGAGCCCGAGGAAGGGCTCGGGGGTCAGACCGCACCGGCGGACGGTCGGACGCAGGCGGACGAGCAGCGGGTGGCGGGGGCCGCCGGTGGTGGCGAAGACGCGGCGCAGGTCGGCCTCGAAGGCGTCGAGCATGGCGAGGCGGTCGCCGGTCTGCTCGCGGTCCAGGCCCAGCAGCTCGGCGTCCCGGCCGCCCGGGGCGAGGTCGCCGTCGCCGATGTCGTCGACGAGGCGGGCGTAGCCGTAGACGGCCATGAGGTCGTCACGCCAGCCACGTGGCACGAAGAAGGGCGCCACGGGGAAGTTCTCGTGCGCGGCCTTGTCGAGCACGGCGCGCGTGTGCGCGTCCGTCCCCGCGGTCATCGCGGGCTGCCAGGACCGGGGACGGCGTACGCGTCTCGGATCTGGAGAGGCCCCGCAGCCCATACAGCCATTGCCCTCACATCTCCCGTTCTACACTGCCGACCCAGAACATCCTATTTCGGACACGCCGCTGGCCTGTCCCGCCATGGGGCTCCCCCTCGAGCCTCCCTCCGCGACGTTCCCCCGGTGGTCGAGAGACCCGGTTTTTCGCCACGCCTCGCCACAAACGGCCGCAAAAGAGCACGCTACAGCGTACGCCGCACAAGTGCCCGACGTCCGCCGGGGTAGGTGCTTGATCCATACAATGCCACGCGGGACGTGAATCAGCCCTGACAATAAGGCAGTTGATCGTCACGGATAGGTCAAGGCCCCCACCGGCTCGGGCCGGCGGAGGCCGGTGGGACACGGCGTGTCCGCGGGGCGCCCCGGGCGGATCGACGGATCTAGCGGGCCGTCTCCTTCTCGTAGGCCCGCACGACCTCGTCGGTCGGGCCGTCCATGAGCAGCTCGCCGCGCTCCAGCCAGAGCACCCGGTCGCAGGTGTCCCGGATGGACCTGTTGTTGTGGCTGACCAGGAAGACCGTGCCGGCCTCCTTGCGCAGCTCGCGGATGCGGGCCTCGGAGCGCTTCTGGAACGAGCGGTCGCCGGTGGCCAGCGCCTCGTCGATCATCAGCACGTCGTGGTCCTTGGCCGCCGCGATGGAGAACCGCAGGCGGGCCGCCATGCCGGAGGAGTAGGTGCGCATGGGCAGGGTGATGAAGTCGCCCTTCTCGTTGATGCCCGAGAAGTCGACGATCCCCTGGTAGCGCTCGCGGATCTGCTCGCGCGACATGCCCATGGCCAGACCGCCGAGCATCACGTTCTTCTCGCCCGTGAGGTCGTTCATCATGGCCGCGTTCACACCCAGCAGCGAGGGCTGCCCGTCGGTGTAGATCCTGCCCCGCTCGGTGGGCAGCAGCCCGGCGACGGCCTTGAGCAGGGTCGACTTGCCGGAGCCGTTGGAGCCGATCAGGCCGATGGCCTGGCCCCGGTACGCGGTGAAGCTCACACCCTTGACGGCGTGCACCTCGCGCACCCCGGCACCCGGCTTGCGCTTGATGATGCGGTTCAGGGCCGCGGTGGCGCTGCCCCGGCCGGTGTTCCCGCCGTAGACGCGGTAGACGATGTGGACGTCGTCCGCGATCACGGTGGGCACCCGTCCGGACGCCTCGGTGCCCGCTTGCTGCTCAGCCACGGCCGTACTGCTCCTCAGCCTTCCAGAAGTACACGAAGCCGCCGAAGCCGATCACCAGGGCCCAGCCGACCGCCAGCGCCCACACGTGCGGCGGCAGGTGGATCCGGCTGTGGTCGTCGATCAGCGACCAGCGCATGAGGTCGATGTAGACGGCGGCCGGGTTGGCGCTCAGCACGTCGATCACCCACGCCGGGGCGTGGGTCTTCTGCAGCGCCTCGGTCAGGTTGTACATCACACCGGACGCGTACATCCAGGTGCGCGTGATGAACGGCAGCAGCTGCGCCAGGTCGGGGGTCTTGCTGCCCATGCGGGCCAGCATCATCGCCAGGCCGGTGTTGAAGAGGAACTGCAGCACCAGCACCGGGACGATCAGGACCCAGGACAGCTTCGGCAGGTGGCCGAAACCGATCAGGAAGACGAAGAGCACGCCCATCGACAGCAGCAGCTGCTGGAGCTGCTGGAGCGCGAACGAGATCGGCAGGGCCGCCCGGGGGAAGTGGAGGGCCCGCACCAGCCCCAGGTTGCCCGCGATCGAGCGCACGCCCGCCATGGCCGAGCTCTGGGTGAAGGTGAAGACGAAGACGCCCGTGATCAGGAAGGGGACGTAGGTGCTGATCCCCATGCCCTTGCTCTGCTGCATCAGCAGACCGAAGATCAGGAAGTAGACGGAGGCGTTCAGCAGGGGCGTGGCCACCTGCCAGACCTGGCCCAGCTTGGCCTGGCTGTACTGGGCCGTCATCTTCGCCCGGGAGAAGGCGATGATGAAGTGCCGCCGGTCCCACAGCTGCCGGGCGTAGTCCGGCAGACTGGGCCGGGCCCCGCTCACCGCGAGGCCGTACTTCCTGGCCAGCTCGCCGGCGGAGAGACCGTCGTCGGGTGACGGCGGGGCACTCAGGGCGACCGCACTGTCGTGCGTTGTCTCGCTCACAGTTGACACTTTCGTCCTCAAGGTGCGCTGCCGGGGCGGGGCCCCGGACCGCGCCCGATGCTCTTAAGACACGAGCTTGTCAGATCACGGGCGGGCGACCCAGTCGGGTCAGGCGCCAAACGGTACGCCACTTCATCGGCCGGCGCGGACCGCAGGGAGTCGTCCAACCCTCCTTGAAGCCGCCCAGCCACGCGCGCAGCGCGGGCGGGGACGGACGCCTGGCCAGCGTCAGCAGCAGCCAGACCCCGAGGTAGACGGGGACCAGCGGGGCGGGCAGGTTGCGCCGGGCCAGCCAGACCCGGTTGCGGGCCACCATCCGGTGGTAGACCGCGTGCCGGCTGGGGGCGGTGGTCGGGTGGTGGAGGACCATGTCCGCCCGGTAGTCGATCATCCAGCCCGCGTCGAGGGCCCGCCAGGCGAGGTCGGTCTCCTCGTGGGCGTAGAAGAACTCGTCCGGCAGCCCGCCGACCTCGGCGACGACCCGGGTGCGCAGCGCGTTGGCGCCACCGAGGAAGGTGGTCACCCGCGAGGAGCGCATCGGGTCCGAGGCGCGCAGCCGGGGCACGTGGCGACGCTGGGTGACACCGGTGTCCGGGTCGGCGATGCGGAAGCTGATGATCCCGAGCTTCCGGTCGGCGGCGAACGCCTCCCGGCACAGCTGGGCCGTGTCCTGGTTCGGCAGCAGCCCGTCGTCGTCCAGGAAGAGCAGGACGTCGACGTCGCGGCCGGCCGGGCCGAAGGCCTCGATGCCGACGTTGCGCCCGGCCGGGATGCCCACGTTCTCGGGCAGCTCGACGGTGCGCACCGCGAGGCCCGGGACGTTCAGCTCGGGCAGCGGGGAACCGTTGCCGACGACGACGACCTCGATGGGGTCGCCGGTCTGCTTGGCCACCGACTCCAGCAGGGCACGCAGCTCGTCGGGGCGGTTGCCCATGGTCAGGACGACGGCGCCGACCTTCATGGTGTTCTCGCTCCTCATTTCAGCCTGCTCGACGCCAGGATGGACACGAGGTGCAGCAGGGTCTGCAGCACCGCGATGCCCGCCAGTACGGCGGTGCCCAGGCGGGTGAAGAACAGGTCCCCCCGCGTCGCGTCCACGATCGCGAGGAGCAGGATCAGCAGGGACGCCTCGATCCCCAGGATCAGCCGGTGGAACTTCAGCGCGGCCGCGGCCTTGCGGGCCAGCGCCATGCCGGAGGAGCGCGGCTCGGAGGCGGACTCCTTGACCGGCGGCAGCCCGGCCTGGTGGCGGGCGACGCCGACGAGGTCGGTCTCGGCCTTGATCAGGACGGCGCCGAGCGCGGCGAGCGTGCCCAGGAAGGCCCACAGCCAGTCGATCCGGCCGCCGCCCCACAGGTCGGCGGCGCGCAGGCCGAGGCCCAGCAGGACCGCCGCGTCGCACAGATAGGCGCCCACCCGGTCCAGGTAGACCCCGGAGTTCGAGTACTGCTTCTTCCAGCGGGCGATCTCACCGTCGACGCAGTCCAGCAGCAGGTAGAGCTGGACCATGACCACGCCGAGCACGGCGCCCGGGATCCCCGGCACCAGCAGGGCCGGGGCCGCGAGGACGCCCGCGACGGTCATCAGGTAGGTGAGCTGGTTGGGCGTGACCCTGGTGTTCACCAGGTGCCGGTCCACCCGCAGCGAGATCTCCCGCATGTAGAGGCGGCCGGCCCAGTGCTCACCGCTCCGCCGGTCCTTCACCCCCGCGGGGTGGACGACCGGACGGAGTTCAGCGACTGACGGCTTGTGCATAGTCGGCGTATGCGTCCCTGATCTGGTCGGTGGAGAGGTCGAGGTGCTCCAGGATGGTGTACCGCCCGGGGCGGGTCTGCGGCGCGAACTCGACGGCCCGGACGAACTCGTCGTCACTGAAGCCGATCTCGCCCGGCAGCACGGGCAGCCCGTGCCGGCGCAGGACCTCGACCATCAGCGCGGACTCCTCGTGGGCCCCGCGCAGGTGCATCGCGAAGGCGGCGCCGAGGCCGCACTGCTCGCCGTGGCTGGCGGCTCGCTTGGGGTAGAGCAGGTCGAAGGCGTGGTTGATCTCGTGGCAGGCGCCGGACGCCGGGCGGCTGTCGCCGGCCACCGACATCGAGATGCCGGTGAGCACCAGGCCCTCGGCCAGCACCTGGAGGAAACCGTCGTCGCCCACGCCACCGGGGTGGCGCAGCACCGCCTCGCCGGCCTGGCGGGCGATGGCGGCGGCCAGGCCGTCGATGTCCTCGCCGCGCTCGCGGTGGGCGAGCTCCCAGTCCGCGACGGCGGAGATGTTGGAGATCGCGTCACCGATGCCGGAGCGCACGAAGCGCACCGGGGCCTCACGGATCACGTCGAGGTCGATGACCACGGCGATGGGGTTGGGCACGCCGTACGAGCCGCGGCCCGCGTCGTTGTCCAGGGTGGCGACGGGCGAGCACAGGCCGTCGTGCGAGAGGTTCGTCGCGACGGCGACCAGCGGCAGGCCGATGCGCGCCGCGGCGAACTTCGCGCAGTCGATGATCTTGCCACCGCCGAGCCCCACGACCGCGTCGTAGTGCCCGGACTTCATCGCGTCGGCGAGCTTGATCGCGTCGTCCAGCGTGCCGCCGCCCACCTCGTACCACGAGGCGCCGGGCAGCACCGGGGCGAGCCGCTCGCGCAGCACCGCCCCGGAGCCGCCGCTGATGGCGACGGCCAGCTTGCCGGAGCTGGAGATCCGCTGGTCGGCGAGGACACTCGCCAGATCGTCCAGGGCTCCGGCACGGATGTCGACGACGACCGGCGAGGGGATGAGCCTCGTCAGTACTGGCACGCGATCTCCCGGCCCTTGGCGAGGTCGTCGTGGTTGTCGATCTCGACCCACTTCACATCGCCGATGGGGGCCACGTCGACCTTGAAGCCGCGGTTGACCAGCTCCTGGTAGCCGTCCTCGTAGTAGAGGTCGGGGTCGCGCTCGAAGGTGACCTTGAGGGCGTCGGCCAGGTCGGCGGCGGCCTCGCCCTCGATCAGGGTGACGCCGATGTACTCGCCGGTCGCCTCGGACGGGTCCATCAGCTTGGTGATGCGCTGGACGCCCTTGTCGGGGTCCACGACGACCTTCATCTCCTCGTCGGCGAGCTGCTTCACCGTGTCGAGGGCGAGGATGATCTTCTGGCCGTTGCCGCGGGCGGCGAGCAGGGTCTTCTCGACGGAGACCGGGTGCACGGTGTCACCGTTGGCGAGGATCACGCCGTCCTTGAGGGCGTCCCGGCCGCACCACAGGGAGTAGGCGTTGTTCCACTCCTCGGCCTTGTCGTTGTCGATCAGGGTGAGGCTCAGGCCGTACTTGGCCTCCAGGGCCTCCTTGCGGGCGTACACCGCCTCCTTGCGGTAGCCCACGATGATCGCGACCTCGGTCAGACCGATCTCGGCGAAGTTGGCCAGGGTGAGGTCGAGGATGGTGGTGTCACCATCCACCGGCACCAGGGCCTTGGGCAGAGTGTCGGTGTAGGGGCGCAGACGCCGTCCGGCGCCGGCGGCCAGCACGAGGCCGATCATGCGGGTTCTCCTGTTTCGTCGTGTACTGCGGGAGCCCCGGAGGACACCCAGAACCGGATGCTCTCCGTGAGCACCACGAGGGCGATGGCGGTCGCGAGGACCGTCAGCGCGATGGTGAAGCCTTGACCGTGCCAGAGGGCGGCGGCGGCCGTGACCACCAGCACGCGTCCCTCGTGTCCGCCGATCGCCCGCACCAGCCGGCGCGGGGGGGCTCCGGTGCCGCCGCGGATGCGGTACACCGTGTCGTAGTGATGGTAGGCGACCGCGGCCACCAGGCCGAAAGCCGCGGGAAGGGCGCCGGGGGCGTCCGAGCGGGCGGCCAGGACCAGCACCGTGCCGTACTCGGCGGCGCGGAAGACGGGCGGAATCAGCCAGTCCAGGGGGCCCTTGAGGGGCCGTGCGACCGCCCCGCCCGAGAAGATCGCGTACGCGGCGGCGCCCAGCACCGGCAGCCAGGGTGAGGTGTGCCACCACAGGGTGACCATGAGCACTCCGGCACCGGCGAGGGCCAGCACCGGCGCGGTGGCGGCGCCCGCGCCCCGCCGGCCGGCCGCCCGGGCGACGACCTCGGCCACGGGGCCGGAGTCGGCCAGGTCGGCCAGGGCCTCGGCGGCGCGGTCGGTGCGCTTCGCCTTGCGGGTCACCGAGCGCAGGACGCGTCCCGCGGTGGTGTAGCAGGCGGCGAAGCCGCAGCCGATCAGCAGGACGACGAAGACGGTGCGCGGGGTGGTGAGCGCCGTCAGGACCGCCGTGAGGGCCCAGCGCTCGCCGATGGGCAGCACGATCATGCGCCGGGCCCAGACCGTCCAGCCGACGCTGTCCAGCCGGCCGGAGAGCGCTGCGGTGGGGCTGGTGTTGGCGGTGGCGTCGTGGTTGGCCTCGTTGAAGGCGAAGTCGACCACGTGCCGGCAGGTCTGCAGGACCATGGCGCCCAGCGCGAGGGCCCAGACGTCGTCGCCGCCGCGGGCGGCGCCGAGGGCGAGGCCCGCGTAGTAGGCGTACTCCTTGGCCCGGTCGAAGGTCGCGTCCAGCCAGGCGCCGAGCGTCGAGTACTGCAACGAGTAGCGGGCGAGCTGCCCGTCGGTGCAGTCCAGCACGAACGACGCGATGAGCAGGGCGCCCGCGGCGACGAACCCGCCCCGGGTGCCGGTGGCCGCGCAGCCGGCCGCGATCAGCGCGGTCAGCAGCGAGGCGGTCGTCACCTGGTTGGGGGTGAGGCCGCGGCGGGCGCACCAGCGGGCGATGTAGCGCGAGTACGGGCTGATGAAGAAGGTGGTGAAGAACCCGTCGCGGGACTTCACGGCGGTGCGCAGCCGCACGGCCTCGTCGTCGACGGCCTCGACCTCGGCCAGTGTCCTGGCCCGGGCCGCCTCGTCCTCGGGCACGGCGGCGACGAGCACGCCCAGCTCGGGACGGTGGACGGCGACGCCGGCGGCGGCCATCCGCTCGGCCAGCCCGTCGGGGTCCGCGGGGGTCGCGGCGGCGGCCGCGAGCGCCTCGCGGGCCTCCGGGAGGGCGCAGACGGCGCCCTCGACGGCGGCGGCGGGGAAACGGGGGTCGGTCAGCGCGAGCCGCAGGGCGTGGACATGGCCCACGAAGCGGGGGTCGACGACGGCGACCCGCTCGCCGCCCGGGAGGGCGGCCAGCTCACCGGCGAGGCCGGCGGCCGGGACCGTACGGACGTCGAAGCCCAGCGACCGCAGGTCGTCCCCGAGGGAGGAGCCGGCGGGCGGCGGACCGGTGAGGATGGCGGTCGACAGACGAACTCACTCCTTGCGGCCGGCGGGCCGCCTCGGGGCTGCGGGCGCGGCGGTCTGGGGGCACCCCCAGCGGCGGCCGGGGGAGGGCGGGGCGCGCCGGGGCCCCGGCTGCGGGGCGGCGTGCGGCACGTCGGCAGAGGCTATCGGATCAACGGAAGCCGTCGTTCACCGCACGTGCACCCGCGGGTCCCGCCCCTGACAGGACGCGTGGGCGGCGCCCGTGGTTCCCGGCCGGAACCCGTCCGGTCCGGGTGCGGTACATGTCCGGTACGCGTCCGGGCGGAGGCCGGACGGGAGGAAACGTTTCCGGTCGTCCGGCTGGAATAGGGTGCCGTGCATGACGTGGCTGATCACAGGCGGAGCGGGGTACATCGGGGCGCACGTGGCGCAGGCGATGACGGAGGCGGGCGAGCGGGTGGCCGTCCTGGACGATCTGTCCTCGGGCGTCGCCGACCGACTGCCGCCGGAGGTCCCGCTGGTGCGGGGCTCGGTGCTGGACCGCGCGGTGCTGGACCGCGCCCTCGCCGACCTCGGGGTGACGGGTGTGGTGCACCTCGCGGCGAAGAAGCAGGTCGGGGAGTCGGTGGAGAAGCCGCTCCTCTACTACCGGGAGAACCTCCACGGACTGACCGTGCTGCTGGAGGCCGTGGTGGCCGCCGGTGTGGGCAGCTTCGTCTTCTCGTCCTCCGCCGCCGTCTACGGCATGCCCGACGTCGACCTCGTCACCGAGGAGACGCCCTGCCTGCCGATCAACCCGTACGGCGAGACCAAGCTGGCCGGCGAGTGGCTCGTCCGGGCGACCGGGGCCGCGCACGGCCTCTCCACCGCCTGCCTGCGCTACTTCAACGTGGCGGGCGCGGTGCGGCCGGAGCTGGCGGACACCGGGATCTTCAACATCATCCCGATGATGTTCGACCGGATCACCCGGGGCGAGCGGCCGAGGATCTTCGGCACCGACTACGACACCCCCGACGGCACCTGCGTCCGTGACTACATCCACATCGAGGACCTGGCCACCGCACACCTGGCCGCCGCCCGCCGGCTGGCCGAGCGGCCGGGCGCGGGGGACCTGACGCTCAACGTCGGCACCGGGCACGGGGTGTCCGTGCGCGAGATGGCGGACCTGATCGGCGAGATCACCGGCCGGCCGGAGCTGACGGCCGAGACCGGGCCGCGCCGTCCGGGTGATCCGGCGCGTGTCGTCGCCTCCGGCGAGCGCATCGCCGAGGAGCTCGGCTGGCGGGCCCGCCACGACGTGCGGAGCATGGTCGCCTCGGCCTGGGAGGGCTGGTGCCTCCACCATCCCGGGGCCCGTCGCGGCTGATCCCGGGCGGCCCCACCACGACGTTCCGCGAACTCCACATCACCGCAGGTCAGAGGCAATGACAACGGTGTTCAGTGCCGCGTTGCCGGATACCCCCCACCCGTAGTTCACTGGGCGTCGGCCGGCACCCCGCCGGCCGCACGGGCGACGCGTTCGGAGGCGGCATTCATGGGAGCGGGGCACGACCACGGCCACTCGCACGGGGGACCCCCGGCGGAACTGAGCGGCACCGCGGCCGCCGCCTACAAGGGGCGGCTGCGGATAGCGCTGGGGATCACCCTGACGGTTCTCGTCGCGGAGATCACCGGCAGTGTGCTGACCGGATCGCTGGCACTGCTGGCGGACGCCGGCCACATGGCCACCGACGCGGTGGGGGTCTCCATGGCGCTGGTGGCGATCCACTTCGCCAACCGGCCCCCCAGCGAGCGGCGCACCTACGGCTACGCCCGCGCCGAGATCCTGGCGGCGCTGCTGAACTGCCTGCTCCTGCTGGGCGTGGGCGGCTTCATCCTGGTCGAGGCCGTCCAGCGGCTGACCAATCCCACCGAGGTGCCGGGCGGCACGACGGTGGTCTTCGGTCTGATCGGCGTGGTCGCCAACCTGATCTCGCTGGCGCTGCTGATGCGCGGCCAGAAGGAGAGCCTGAACGTCCGCGGGGCGTTCCTGGAGGTCCTCTCGGACGCGCTGGGCTCCCTGGCGGTGGTCGTCTCCGCCGTTGTGATCATGCTCACGGGGTGGACGCGCGCCGACGCGGTCGCCTCGCTGGCGATCGGCCTGATGATCGTGCCGCGCACGGTGAAGCTGCTCCGCGAGGCGCTGGACGTGCTGCTGGAGGCCGCGCCGAAGGACGTCGACATGGCCGAGGTGCGGGCGCACATCATGGCGCTGCCGGGCGTGGAGGACCTCCACGACCTGCATGTGTGGACCATCACATCGGGCCTGCCGGTGATCTCCGCGCACGTGGTGGTGGACCCGGCGCGGCTGGACCCGTCCGGGCAGGAGAAGATGCTGCACGACCTGCGGGGCTGCCTGGGCGAGCACTTCGCCGTGGAGCACTGCACCTTCCAGCTGGAGCCGAGCGGGCACGCCGAGCACGAGGCGCGGCTCTGCCACTGACGGCGGCGGCCCCGCCCGGCCGTCCCCGTACGGCCCGGACCGTCACCCCGGGACGTATCCGTCCCTGCCGCGGTCGCTCCGTACGGCAGACTTGAGGGTCGAAGACCGACAACGAGGATGGTCAATGCCGATCACACCAGCCGCGGGCCGCCCCACCGGCCCCGCCCCGGTCCCCGCCGACGACACCGCTGAGCCGATCATGCTGGAGCTGGTCGACGAGAACGGCAGAACCATCGGGACCGCCGAGAAGGTCTCCGCCCACCTCTCCCCCGGGCGGCTGCACCGCGCCTTCTCGGTCTTCCTCTTCGACGAGGCCGGCCGGCTGCTGCTGCAGCGCCGGGCCCTGGGGAAGTACCACTCCCCCGGCGTCTGGTCGAACACCTGCTGCGGCCACCCGTACCCCGGCGAGCCCCCCTTCGTCGCCGCGGCCCGCCGCACGGGCGAGGAGCTGGGCCTGGCGCCCGCGCTGATGCGCGAGGCCGGGACGGTGCGCTACAACCACCCCGACCCGGCCTCGGGCCTGGTCGAGCAGGAGTACAACCACCTTTTCGTGGGAACCGTGCGGGACGAGCCGCGCCCGGACCCGGAGGAGATCGCCGACACGGCGTTCGTGACGCCGGACGAGCTGGCGAAGCTGCTGGGGGACCACACCTTCTCGGCCTGGTTCGGCACGGTGCTGGACGCCGCCCGGCCCGCGATCCGCGAGGTCACCGGGGACGCGGCGGGCTGGTAGCCGGGGGCCGCAGCGGCAGGGCGGCCCAGACCACCTTGCCGCCGCCCACCGTGTGCTCGACGTCGCAGCGGCCTCCGGCCTCCTCCACGGTGGCCTGGACCAGCAGGAGGCCGCGGCCGCCCGTGCGCGGCTCGTCGTCGGGGCACTCAGCCTCCAGGGGGCGGGGCCGGTAGGGGTGGCTGTCCTCGACGGCGACGCGCACCCACTCGGGGCCGATGGAGATCTCCAGCCCCACCTCGGGCGAGAGCAGCGCGGCGTGCTGGACGGCGTTGGTGACGAGCTCGGAGACGATGAGCAGCAGCCCTTGCAGCAGGTCCTCGCGCAGCGGGACGCGCTGGCGGCGCATCAGGTCGCGGACGGCGTGCCTGCTGCGGGGCACGGAGCTGTCGAGGGCCGGGGTGGTGTACCGCCAGGTGCCGTCGTACCGGTCGGGCCTTCGGGGCCCGGGCGCGTGCCCCGGCTCGGGTGGGACGCCCCCGAGAGTCTCCATGTCCGACACCCACCCCTCGCCGTGGCTCGACCGCACGCGTCGAGTGTTGGGAACGTCACGGTCCGCACCGGGGCGCTGACAGGAAATCGCTGGCTATCGACGCCTTTTGACCGGGTGCGTATGCCGGGGTCACACCCACGACTGATCCTGGCATCCTCCGTCGCCCGTCCCTGAGCGATCCGGATTCCTGGCTTCCGAAGCTGGTCACCGCGGTCGCCGCCCGGGCCCCCGGTTAGCATCCGGCGCATGGAACCCGCACTGCGTCTGGACGTCGACGGCGCGACCGCCACCGTCCGCATCTCCCACCCCGCCAAGCGCAACGCCATGACCACGGACATGTGGCGGCGGCTGCCCGAGCTGCTGCGGCGGTGCGCGGCCGACCCGGCCGTCCGGGTACTGGTGCTCACCGGCGAGGGCGGCACCTTCTGCGCGGGCGCGGACATCTCCTCGCTGACCGCCGACGGCGGCGAGGGGTCCAGGGACCTGGCGGTGGCGGCCGAGGAGGCCCTGGCCGCGTTCCCCAAGCCGACGATCGCGGCCGTGCGCGGCCACTGCGTGGGCGGCGGCTGCCAGCTCGCGGCCGCCTGCGACCTGCGGTTCGCCGCCGAGGGCGCGACCTTCGGCATCACCCCGGCCCGGCTGGGCATCGTCTACGCCGCCTCCTCCACCCGCCGGCTGGTCGACCTGGTCGGCCCGGCGACGGCCAAGTACCTGCTGTTCTCCGCGGAACTCATCGACGCCGAGCGGGCGCTGCGCACCGGCCTGGTGGACGAGGTGTGGCCGGAGGCGGAGCTGGACGGGCGGGTGGCGGAGTTCGCCCGCGTCCTGGCCTCGCGCTCGCAGCTGACCCAGGCGGCGGCCAAGGAGTTCGCGGGCCGGACGGCGGACGCGGACCGCGTGGCGCACTGGGCCACCGAGGCCCGCGGCAGCGGCGACGCCACCGAAGGCGTCAGCGCGTTCCTGGAGCGCCGGGAGCCGCGCTTCGCCTGGACGGTGTGACCCGCGCCCGTCCCCGGCTTCAGGGCTTCCCGTACGTACTGACCGGTCGGTAGCCTTCGGGGCATGGAGACTCTGCCCGAACGCGCCGTCCGGCGCTGCGCCCACCGCGTCAACTCCGTGCACTCGATGGTCTATTTCTCGCCCGACGTCCGCCGGGAGCTGGGCGCCCTCGGCGTGGAGCACCACCGGGCGGTCTATCTCGCCTCGCGCTCGGCCGCGTTCGGCCGGGTCGGCCCGGGCGTGGTCACCGCCACGTTCCACAGCTTCAGCCACGACCTCGTGGCCGAGCACCTGCCGAGCGTCTGGGACATCGCCGCGCCCGAGGAGGTCCTCGCCGCCCGGCTGCGGGCCGCCGACACCGCGCTGCGCCGCCTCCTCGGCGAGGAGACCGTCGCCTCCCCGGAGATGGCCGAGGCCGCCGAGCTGGCTCTGCGCGCCGCCGAGGGCTGCGGGCGCGCCGTCCGCCCGCTGTACTCCGCCCACGCCGACCTGCCCGTGCCCGACGCGCCGCACCTCGCCCTGTGGCACGCCACCACCCTGCTGCGCGAGCACCGGGGCGACGGGCACCTGATGGCCCTCACCCGGGCCGGGCTCGACCCGCTGGAGGCGCTCGTCAGCGAGACGGCCGCCGGACGCGGCATGTCCCTGGAGTGGCTGGCGCGCACCCGCGGCTGGAGCGTCGAGGAGCTGACGGCGGCCCAGGACCGGCTGCGGGCCCGCGGACTGCTGGACACGGACGCGCGGCTGACGGAGGCCGGCGCCGCCCTGCGCGAGGAGCTGGAGGCGGAGACCGACCGGCTCGACACGGCCCCCTACGCTCACCTGGGCGCCGCGGGCACGGCCCGGCTGACGGAGCTGGCGCACTCCTTCGTCGTCACCGCCGTGGCCGCCGGCGCCTTCCCCGCCGACCTGCGCGGCTGACCGGCGGCACGGCCGGTCGCGATCCCGCCCGGCCCGGGGCACCTGCCACAATGCAGGTTCCCGGGCCGTGCGGCGCGGGAGGAAAGCGGAGCGTGATCGTGACGACGTCGACGTCGATCGAAGCCAGGATCGCCGAGGAACTCGGCGTACGGGAGCGGCAGGTGCGGGCCGCCGTCGAACTGCTGGACGGCGGGTCGACCGTGCCCTTCGTCGCCCGCTACCGCAAGGAGGCCACCGGCGCCCTCGACGACGCGCAGCTGCGCACCCTCGAGGAGCGGCTGCGGTACCTGCGGGAGCTGGAGGAGCGGCGGACGGCGGTCCTGGAGTCCGTCCGCTCGCAGGGCAAGCTGGACGAGGCGCTGGAGGCGCGGATCCGCGAGGCCGACTCCAAGGCCCGGCTGGAGGACATCTACCTCCCCTTCAAGCCCAAGCGCCGCACCAAGGCGCAGATCGCGCGCGAGGCGGGGCTGGAGCCGCTGGCCGACGGCCTGCTGCGCGACCCCGGCACCGAGCCGTCGGCGGCGGCCGCCGCCTTCGTCGACCCGGACAAGGGCGTCGCCGACGCCTCCGCCGCGCTGGAGGGCGCCCGGGCGATCCTCACCGAGCGCTTCGGCGAGGACGCCGACCTCATCGGCGAGCTGCGCGAGCGCATGTGGACGCGCGGCCGGGTGGCGGCGAAGGTGCGCGCGGGCAAGGAGGAGGACGGCGCGAAGTTCGCCGACTACTTCTCCTTCTCCGAGCCCTTCACCGCGCTGCCCTCGCACCGCGTGCTGGCCATGCTGCGCGGTGAGAAGGAGGAGGTCCTCGACCTCACCCTGGAGCCGGACGTCCCCGGGGAGACGACCGAGGGCCCCAGTGCGTACGAGCAGATGATCGCGCGCCGTTTCGGGATCGCCGACCGGGGCCGCCCGGGCGACAAGTGGCTGGGCGACACGGTCCGCTGGGCCTGGCGCACCCGCGTCCTGGTGCACCTCGGCATCGACCTGCGGCTGCGGCTTCGGCAGGCCGCCGAGGACGAGGCGGTCCGCGTCTTCGCCGCGAACCTGCGCGACCTGCTGCTGGCCGCCCCCGCCGGCACCCGCGCCACGATGGGCCTCGACCCCGGCTTCCGTACGGGCGTCAAGGTGGCCGTGGTGGACGCCACCGGCAAGGTCGCCGCCACCGAGACCATCTACCCCCACGTCCCGCAGAACAAGTGGGACGCCTCGCTGGCCACGCTGGCCCGCCTGGCCCGTGAGCACGGCGTGGAGCTCGTCGCGATCGGCAACGGCACCGCCTCCCGCGAGACCGACAAGCTGGCCACGGACCTGATCACCCGTCACCCCGAGCTGAAGCTCACGAAGGTGATGGTCTCCGAGGCCGGCGCCTCGGTCTACTCCGCCTCCGCCTTCGCCTCGCAGGAGCTGCCGGAGCTCGACGTCTCGCTGCGGGGCGCGGTGTCCATCGCCCGCCGCCTCCAGGACCCGCTCGCCGAGCTGGTCAAGATCGACCCCAAGTCGATCGGCGTCGGCCAGTACCAGCACGACCTGTCCGAGGTGAAGCTGTCGCGCTCGCTGGACGCGGTCGTCGAGGACTGCGTCAACGGCGTCGGCGTGGACGTCAACACCGCCTCCGCGCCCCTGCTCTCCCGTGTCTCGGGCATCAGCGCGGGCCTCGCGGACAACATCGTCGCCCACCGGGACTCGAACGGCCCCTTCCGCTCCCGCAAGGGCCTCAAGGACGTCGCCCGGCTCGGCCCGAAGGCCTACGAGCAGTGCGCCGGCTTCCTGCGCATCCGGGGCGGCGACGACCCGCTGGACGCCTCCAGCGTCCACCCCGAGGCGTACCCCGTGGTGCGGGCGATGGTGAAGGCCACGGGCGGCGAGGTCGCCTCCCTCGTCGGCAACACCGCCACCCTGCGCGCGCTGCGGCCCGAGGACTTCGTGGACGACACCTTCGGTCTGCCCACCGTCACCGACATCCTGCGCGAGCTGGAGAAGCCGGGCCGCGACCCCCGCCCGGCGTTCCGGACGGCCACCTTCAAGGAGGGCGTCGAGAAGATCGGCGATCTGCGCACGGGGATGCTGCTGGAGGGCGTCGTCACCAATGTGGCCGCCTTCGGCGCCTTCGTGGACGTGGGCGTCCACCAGGACGGCCTGGTGCACGTGTCGGCGATGTCGAAGACGTTCGTCAAGGACCCGCGCGACGTGGTCAAGCCCGGCGACATCGTGCGGGTGAAGGTCCTCGACGTGGACATCCCGCGCAAACGGATCTCGCTGACCCTGCGGCTGGACGACGAGGCCTCGTCGCCGTCCGGCCAGGGCCGGGGCGAGAAGGCGGGCGCGCCCCGCGAGCGCGGCCCGCGCCGCGGTGGTGGCACCCCGCGCCCCCGCCGTGAGGCGGGCGGCTCGGCGGCTCCCGCCGACGGCGCGATGGCGGACGCGCTCCGCCGGGCCGGGCTGCTGGGCGGCCCGAAGGGACGCTAGAGCCTGTACGGGGAGCCGGTGCGGACCCTGATCCGCACCGGCTCCCCGACGTCGCCTCAGCGCTCGGTCAGCCGGCCGTCCGCCATCTCGACGCGGCGCGTCGTGTGCACCGCCTCCAGCATCCGGCGGTCGTGCGTCACCAGCAGCAGCGTGCCCTCGTAGGACGCCAGCGCCGACTCCAGCTGCTCGATGGCCGGCAGGTCGAGGTGGTTCGTCGGCTCGTCCAGGACCAGCAGGTTCACGCCCCGGGCCTGGAGGAGGGCCAGCGCCGCCCGGGTCCGCTCGCCCGGCGACAGGGTGACGGCGGGGCGCAGCACGTGCGCGGCCTTGAGGCCGAACTTGGCCAGCAGGGTGCGGACGTCCGCCGGGGGCATCTCCGGGACGGCCGCGCCGAACGCGTCCAGCAGGGATTCGCCGCCGAAGAACAGCGCCCGGGCCTGGTCCACCTCGCCGACCACGACGCCGGGCCCCAGCGCCGCGCTGCCCTCGTCCAGCGGCAGCCGGCCGAGCAGGGCGGCGAGGAGCGTGGACTTCCCGGAGCCGTTGGCGCCCGTGACGGCCACCCGGTCCGCCCAGTCGATCTGGAGGTCGGCGGGGCCGAGGGTGAAGCCGCCGCGCCGCACCACCGCGCCGCGGAGGGTCGCCACGACCGCGCCCGAGCGCGGCGCCGCGGCGATCTCCATGCGCAGCTCCCACTCCTTGCGGGGCTCCTCGACGACCTCCAGCCGCTCGATGAGGCGCTCGGTCTGGCGGGCCTTGGCGGCCTGCTTCTCGGTGCTCTCGGCGCGGAGCTTGCGGCCGATCTTGTCGTTGTCGGTGGACTTGCGGCGGGCGTTGCGGACGCCCTTCTCCATCCAGTTGCGCTGGGTGCGGGCGCGGGCCTCCAGCCCGGCGCGGGTGTCGGCGTACTCGTCGTAGGCCTCGCGGGCGTGGCGGCGCGCGGTGGCGCGTTCCTCCAGGTACGAGGCGTAGCCGCCGCCGTAGAGGTTGACCTGCTGCTGGGCGAGGTCGAGCTCCAGGACCCGGTCGACGGTACGGGCCAGGAACTCGCGGTCGTGGCTGACGAGGACCGTGCCGGCGCGCAGGCCGGTGACGAACTCCTCCAGCCGGGCCAGACCGTCCAGGTCGAGGTCGTTGGTGGGCTCGTCCAGCAGGAAGACGTCGTAGCGGCTGAGCAGCAGCGAGGCGAGGCCGGCGCGGGCGGCCTGGCCGCCGGAGAGGCCGGTCATGGGCCGGTCCAGGCCGACGGTCAGCCCCAGCGAGCCGGCCACCTCCTCGGCGCGCTCGTCCAGGTCGGCGCCGCCGAGGTCGAGCCAGCGCTCCAGGGCGACCGCGTAGGCGTCGTCGGCGCCCGGGGCACCCTCGACGAGGGCCTCGGTGGCGGTGTCCAGGGCGGTCTGCGCGGCGGCCACGCCGGTGCGGCGGGCCAGGAAGGCCCGGACGGTCTCGCCCGGGCGGCGCTCGGGCTCCTGCGGCAGGTGGCCGACGGTCGCGGTGGGCGGGCTGAGCCGGATCGCGCCCTCCTCGGGCGTGGCGAGCCCGGCGAGGAGGCGGAGCAGGGTGGACTTGCCCGCGCCGTTGGCTCCGACGAGACCGATGACCTCACCGGGCGCGACGACGAGGTCGAGCCCGGAGAAGAGGGTGCGGTCGCCGTGCCCGGCGGCGAGGTCCTTGACGACGAGGGTGGCACTCATGAGACCACCGACTCTAACGGTCGGCCCGCCGGCGACCGAATCGCTTTTCGCCCGCCGATCACGCGCCCACGGGCGCGACCAGCACGTCGCCGTAGGTGCGGGCCACGACGAAGGCCACCCGCGGGCCGAGGGGCACCCGGTGCGCGCCGGGCTCCAGCCGCCCGTCGAACAGCTCCAGCATCCGGGCGCCGCGCAGCCGCCCCGGCCGGTAGCCCGTCACCCTGACCCGGCAGGCGGCGGCCGTCTCGACGCGGGCCTCGCCCGCCACGGCGGTCAGCCCGGCCAGCCGGTTCCCGCCGTCCGGCGTGTGCCGCAACGCCTGCTCCAGCCGTGCGACGAGGAGCGCGGCGGCCGGGACGGGCGTCTCGACGAACACCGCCGTGTGGCCCGCTGCCGCGAACGCGGCCCGGACCGCGGCCCGTTCGTCCTCGCCGACCGTGCGGTCGAAGGCGACCGCCCCGTAGGTGCGCAGCTCGTCGGCGTGGGCCCCGGCGGCGTCGCGGGTGATCTCGGCGCCGATGCCGGCCGCCCGCAACCCGGCGGCGGTCCGGGCGAGGAGGGCCACCCGGGGGCCGACGAGCAGCACGCGCGGCGATCCGTGCGGCGCGGGGCCGTCGGCCAGCAGCCGTTCGACGGCGGCGCGGTAGGCGCCGGCACGGAAGCGGAAGGGCCCGATTCCCGGGTAGCCGTCGCGCTCGGGGTCCACGTCCTCGCCGGTCTGCCAGGCGAAGTCCCGCCATACGTAGTCCGCACCGTCCTCACCATCCGCCCCGCCCGCCCCGGTACGTTCGACGACGGCCGTGACCACTCCGCACTCCAGCCGGGCGCACTCGGGACAGGCGTAGAGGACGTAACGCCCGCCGTGCAGCGGGGGATCGCCCGGCGTACCGTCCTCCAGCAAGAGGGCCCGGGCGTGCGCGGTGATCGGGGAGGGGACCAGGTCCGCCGCCAGCGGCGAGACCGTCTCCGTCGCGGCCAGCAGCTCCAGCAGGGGCCGTCCGTCCACCACGAAGTCCGTCGCCTCCCGGCGCGTTGTCACCGGCGCGCCTGTCGTCTCCCCGCCGGCGCGATCCGCCGGCGCCAGCGCGAGGGACGCGTACTGCTCTGCCATGAAGCCTCTATTCCCCCAGGTACGCCACTTCGAGCCCGGTGACGGTGTTTTCGCCTGTACCGTCACCCCCATGGCAAGCGATGTGATCGTGGTCGGGGCCGGTGTCATCGGCCTGACCAGCGCGGTCGTGCTGGCGGAACGCGGGCGCGGCGTCAAGGTGTTGACCCGCTCGCCGTCCGCGGAGACCACGTCGGCGGTGGCCGGCGGGCTGTGGTGGCCGTACCGGATACAGCCCCAGGAGGCCACCGGGCGCTGGGCGCTGCGCTCGCTGGCGGTCATGGCGGGGCTGGCCGGGCAGCCGGAGACGGGTGTGCGGATGACCGCCGGGACGCACGCGGGGGTGACGCCCGCCGAGCTGGGGCCGTGGTCGGCGCGGGTGCCGGGGCTGCGGGCCGCCCGGGACGAGGAGTTGCCGCGCGGCTACGACCGGGGGGTGCGCACCCGGCTGCCGTTGCTCGACATGGGCGCACATCTCGCCTATCTCCACCGCCGGTTGGCGGCGGCGGGCGGCACGGTGACCGTGGGCGCGGTGCGCTCGCTGGCGGAGGCCGGCGAGGGGGCCGCCGCGGTGGTGAACTGCACGGGCCTGGGCGCCCGGGACCTGGTGCCCGATCCGTCGGTCCATCCGGTGCGGGGGCAGCTGGTCGTGGTGGAGAACCCGGGCGTCGACGAGTGGTTCACCTCCGCCGACGACCACAAGGCCGACACCCTCTATGTGTTCCCCCAGCCGTACGGGGTGGTGCTGGGCGGTACGGCCCGCGAGCACGTGTGGGACCGCACGCCGTCGCCCTGCACCGCGCAGGCGATCATCAGCCGCTGCTCGCGGGTGTTCCCGCGGCTGGCCCAGGCCAGGGTCATCGGGCACCGGGTGGGGCTGCGGCCGGGCCGGCCGCGGGTCCGGCTGGAGGCCGAGCGGCTGCCGTCGGGCGCCCGTCTGGTGCACAACTACGGGCACGGCGGGGCCGGGATCACGGTGTCGTGGGGGTGCGCGCTGGAGGCGGCGGATCTGATCGAGGCCTGAGGCCACGGCGCGGGACGCCCCGTCCGGGGGCGCCCCGCGCGGGGCGGGGTGTCAGGGCAGCCGGGAGGGCGCGGGGGCGCGCAGTCCGGGCCGGGGCGCGCCCGAGAGCGCGGGAGCGTGGCCGCCGCGCAGGGCGCGGGCGACGGCGCGGGCGCCGCCGACGACCGGGAGGCCCGCCTCGCTGCCGGCGAGGTCCACGGTCAACCGGGGCGTGGTGGAGGCGGGTTCGACCAGGCGGGCGTCCGTGCCGGCGACGATGAGGGCCAGCCGGTGGCCGACCGGGACGACGTGGTCGGTGGCGGCGAGGGAGAGGGTGATGGTGTACGGCCGGCCGGGCGTCAGCGGCTCGCCGTGGGAGAGGTCCGCGTGGTGGCCGAGGTCGGCCCAGCCGCGGCTGACGACGGTGTGGCCGACGTCCGCCGGAACGGCCTCGGTACGCAGGAAGCAGCCGGTGTCGCCGGAGGTGCCCGCGCCCCAGCAGGTGCGGTCGGCCAGGGTGCGGACGCCCTCGCCGGACGCGGCGTAGTCGCGGATGGTGGCCGGCCCGAGGTCGGCGAGGACGGCGGTCAGGTGGGCCGAGGTGGTGGACGGGGTGACCGTCAGCCGGACGGAGGAGGAGCCGGACAGGCGCAGCGCGGTGCCCAGCGGCGGGGTGGTGAAGCCGGTCTTGGCGGGGGTGGCCTCGTCGACGCGGGCGGCCCAGTCGCTCTCGTCCAGCCGGGGGTCGTCGGTGAAGGTCTCGGTGGCGCCGGCGGGCGCCGGGCGGGTGCCGAGGACGCCGACGCCGGGCGTGCGGCCGGGGGCGGGGCGCAGGGTGACGGGGGCGGTGCCGCGGGGCGGCCGGACGCGGTCGGTGCTCCACACGTCGGGGGCGCGCTCGACGTCGGCCATGGGCTCGCGCTCGACGCCGTTGTCGTAGCCGAGCAGATAGTGGTCGAACCAGCGGTGGAGGGTGGGCACCCAGGTCTCGCGGCGGAAGTCGAAGGGGTCGACGTGCCCGGCCGACGAGAGCCAGAGCTTGCGTTCGACGCCCCGGTCGGCGAGGGCGTCCCACCACTGCCCGAAGTGCTTGGTGCGGACGTTGAGGTCCTGGAGGCCGTGGACGGCGAAGACGCTGGCACGGACCTTGCGGACGTCCTTCAGGTAGTCGCGCTCGGCCCACAGCGGCGTCCAGTCGCCGTTGCGCGGGGCGCCCTCGACCAGCGCGCGCTGGACGGCCTGGCAGCGGCCGCGCGCGGCGGGGCTCGAGACGCGGTCGGCGAGCCCGTCGGGGCCGCTGCCGAAGAGGGCCGCGCCCTGGGCGAAGTAGTAGTCGTACCAGCTGCTGATGGCGCCGATGGGGACGATCGTCCGCAGGTTGGGCACCCCGGTGGCGGCCACGCCGTTGGCGATGGTGCCGTCGTAGCTCTTGCCGATCATTCCGACGTCGCCGGTGGACCAGTCGGCGCGGGCGGCGGCGCGGCCGGTGCGCGAGGCGTAGCCGCGGGCGCGGCCGGCGAGCCAGTCGACGACGGCCTTGGCGGACTGGATGTCGGAGCGGCCGCCGATGTCGACGCAGCCGTCGGAACGGTTGGTTCCGGCGAGGTCGACCAGGGCGACGGCATAGCCGCGCGGTACGAAGAAGTTGTCGTAGTACAAGGGGAATTGAACGGGTCTCCCCTGGGCGTCATAGGTTTTCCTCTGGCTCTCGTTGCCGCGCCCGCAGCAGGAGTAGTACGGGCTCGCGTCCATGATGACGGGGACCTTGACGCCCTGTTCGGCGGCCTCGCGGGGACGGATGACGTCGACGGCGACCCGGTCGGCGCGGCCGTCGCCGTCACCGTCGATCCCGGTGTCCACCCAGACGGATTCGCGCACCGCCCGGTCGTAGGAGTAGACGGGCCGGGACTCGTCCGGCGGTTTCCCGCCGTTCGCGGCGGCCGCGGCGAAGGCGCCGGGCGCGGCCGGCAGGAGGAGCGCGGCCAGTGCGATCAGGGCCGCGGGGACGGCGGTTGCCCAGCTTCGGGGGGAGTTCCGCGTGTGTATCGGCACGGCCGGAAGGTAGCGCCGATGACCGCTGGGCAGAAGGGGCGCGGCGTGCGGCGGTGGCCGGGAGGGGACTCGTGACACCCACGTGTCGATCACATGTCGGATCGCACCATGGACATGACCCGGCCCTCGATGAGTACATAGGCTCCCAGTGATCGTTCGCCCCCTACGAGTTGGAGTGACTCGTGCGTCACAGACTCATCGTTCCGAGCGCGGCCGCCGCCTGCCTGCTGCTGGCCGTCCCGGCCTCGGCCGCCGACGCCACGCCCGGCGCGCCGGGTGTCGGAGACTCCTACTACCCCGCGTCCGGGAACGGCGGCTACGACGTCTCCCACTACGACCTGCGGCTGAAGTACGAGCCGAAGTCCGACCGGCTGGACGGCACGGCGACGCTGACCGCCACCACCACCCAGGCGCTGTCCCGCTTCAACCTCGACTTCGCGCTCAAGGTGAGCGAGGTCCTGGTCAACGGCAGGCCCACGCCGTTCACGAAGACGGGCGACCACGAGCTGGAGATCACCCCCGCGGCCCCGCTGGAGAAGGGCCGGGAGATCACCGTCGTCGTCCGCTACAGCGACATCCCCTCGCAGGTGAAGATCGCGGGCTACTCGGCCTGGCAGCGCACCCCGGACGGCGCGGTCGTGGCCAACGAGCCGGAGTCGGCGGTCTGGTGGTTCCCCAGCAACGACCACCCGCGCGACAAGGCCACCTACGACATCTCGGTGGCGGTGCCGGACGGGCTGCAGACGGTCAGCAACGGTGAGCTGAAGTCTCAGGCCTCCAAGCTCGGCTGGACGCGCTACAACTGGCGCGCCACCAAGCCGCAGGCCAGCTACCTGAGCACGCTGGCCATCGGCAAGTTCGACATCACCACCGACAAGACGGCCGACGGGCTGCCGGTCCTCAACGCCTACAGCAAGGACCTGGGCGACAACCTCGCCTCGGCCAAGGCCAGCGTCGGCCGCACGACCGAGATCATCGACTGGGAGAGCAAGGTCTTCGGGCCGTACCCCTTCAACGCCGTCGGTGGCTACGTGCCCAACGTCAGGACGAGCTACGCGCTGGAGACCCAGACCCGGCCGTACTACAGCCCGTCCGGCTTCGCCAACGGCGCGAACACGTCCCTGGTCGTGCACGAGCTGGCGCACCAGTGGTTCGGTGACAGCGTCTCGGTGAAGAACTGGCGCGACATCTGGGTCAACGAGGGCTTCGCCACCTACGCCCAGTGGCTGTGGTCGGAGAAGGAGGGCGAGGGCACGGCCCAGGAGCTCGCCGACTACGTCTACAACCTCATCCCGGCCGACAACGACTTCTGGAAGGTCAAGCCCTCCGACCCGGGCGCCGACAACCAGTTCCACTCGGCGGTCTACCAGCGCGGCGCGATCGCCCTCCAGGCGCTGCGCAACACGGTCGGCGACAAGACGTTCTTCGCGCTGCTGAAGGACTGGACCACCCAGAACCGGTTCGGCAACGGCTCGGTCGAGGACTTCGCGAAGTTCGCCGAGAAGGCGTCGGGCAAGCCGCTCCAGAAGCTGTTCGACACCTGGCTGAACACCGCGTCCAAGCCGAGCGCCGCGGCCGCCGCCCGGGACGGCATCGGCCGGCCCGCCACCCCGGCGGGCAAGGCCGGCAAGGCGGGCAAGGCCGGCGCGTCCCTCAAGGCCGCCGAGCCCAAGTCCTGGAAGAAGATCCAGGAGGCCCAGCGGGCCCACCGGCACTGATCCCTCCGCTCGAAGCCCCGCGGGGGGGGGGGGGGGGGGGGGGGGGGGAGGTGGGGGGGGTGGGGGGGGGGGGGGGGGGGGGGGGGGGGGGGGGGGGGGGGTGGAGTGGGGGGGGGGGGGTGGGGGGGGGGTA